>JAFGJS010000051.1 GCA_016928995.1 Candidatus Sumerlaeota bacterium
CCGCTATGACAAACGAGCCGTCATTTTTCTCGGAGCCATCTACCTCGCGGCCGCTGTCGTATGGCTCAATTGACGACACGCCCTAGAAGCATGCGCAATCGGCGCAGCTGGTCAAACAAAGGAGCGACGAAAATGGATCCAGAAAACATGCCTGCGAAGAGCGAGATAAACTCACTGGAGGAGACGGATGAAATCGCCCCATCGCTCCCATTGCTTCCAGAGAGTGTCGATTCCGAATCAAACGCTCTCGTCAAACTGCTGAAATCGCCGCAAATGTTCATCACGGAGATCAAGCACACCCCTGACGAGTTGAAGGAATGGCTGACGCTGCTCATTGCGGGCGCGGCGTTCCATGCGATTTACGGCTTCGCCGCCGGCATGTTCGGCGGATGGGGAACAGCGTTGATGGCCATGTGCAAAGCGCCGTTGATCGCGCTCTGCTCACTGGCGTTGTGCATGCCCAGCCTCTACATCTTCGCCTGCGTGAGCAGCGTCCCCCTCACACTGAAGCAGGCGTTGCGTTTCGCAGGCGGCGTAATGGCGATGACTGGCTTGATCCTGATCGCCATGGCGCCCGTGGGCTGGTTGTTTTCCGTCAGCACCAGCAGCGTCGGTTTTATCGCCTTTCTCAATGTGGCGATTTGGGGCATCGCCATGATCTTCGCCATATCACTGCTCAAGCATCTCAGTTTCAGCCTGCGCCGCAGCGTGACCGGGGTGTTTTTTTGGATCATCATTTATATCGTTGTCACGCTGCAGATGAGCACCTGCATGCGGCCGTTGCTCTCAATGCCGGAGCACGGATGGTTTGCAGGAGGAAAAAAATTCTTCCTCATTCATTTCAGCGAGACGATGCAAAACGAAATCACCGATCGCGGCTCAGTAAATAGCACGGATTGATTCAAGCGTCCAATCTGCAAAAATGATCGTTCCTTGCAGACCGCGAAGTTTATACAATCAACGATTAATTCTGCGATATCGACGGCGATGATGAATCGTCATCCTTAAGGCCGGCTTCGGTTTTGATCGCATCAATATCCAGCTCCTGAATCCAAGACGGCAGGTTCTGAAATACAGCGTGAAATCCGAATCCTCCCTCGGTCATCTCCTTGAGCGCCTCCTCCTTGGTCCATCCTTGAACAGTAATGCGGTAGAGGGCGCAGATGGTTCCTGTCCGGTCCGCGCCATGCTGACAATGCACGAGCACCGGCGTCCGTTCAGGATCATTGACGATCTTCAGGAACTCAACCACATCCTCCTGTTCTGTATGCCAAGCCTTCATGGCGATGTGCTCGGACTTCAGATCCGATCCAGCGAGTTCATCCTTGTCGCTGTGTAAGGATCGCAGGTTGACTACGGTCTTAATGCCCATTTGTTCGAGGTTTTTCATTCCCTGCGCGGTGGGCTGGGCGCTGCGATAAAGATCGTCGCTGACTTTATGGAGATTGGGGACGCCTTCCAGCTGGATCGGCTGCGCCCATGTTGCGGGACGTTTGGAATTAGCGATCAGCTGCGCCGCGCACGCTGTAAGGGGTCCAACGAGACATATGAACAGAAAAAAGTAAATGTTACTCTTCATTGTGAATACCTATTCCTATTCTTGGAAGGTTACAGTAGTAGACATTTTATTAATGTCATTTCATTCCACCGAGAGTCAACGAACATTTCACTCTCCCGGATGATGCATTCAATGCGATTTCTTGATGATCAATTGCAGGGTGGCTTTGACCGTGGCCCAGAAGGGAAGTTTGCTGCGGCCATGCTTGCGGTCGTAGCGCAAGGTGAATGGGACTTCACCGATGCGGCGGCAGTAGGGCGCGAGCTTGACCAGCAGCTCGTCGGTGCAGGCGAAACCCGCGCGGCTGATGAGCTGGTCGCCGTGCTCCTCGAAACCGCGCCGCACGACGCGGTTGGAGTAGGCGCGAAAGCCGCAGGTGTAGTCCCGCACGCCGGGGATGCGTGAGAAAATCGTAAACACCGCCCGACCGCCGAGGCTCAGCAGCCGGCGAAACAGCGGCACACCGACCTGGCGGCTGCCCTTGCGGTATCGCGAGGCGATGACGATGTCCGCCCCGCCGCGCAGCTGCTCGAGCATCGCGGGAATCACATCCGGCGGATGCGTGTTGTCCGCGTCCATGCAGACGATCACCCCGTCCTCGCCGACGGTCTCCGAGGCGATGCGCAGTCCGCGCAGCACGGTCGGCCCCAGCCCCATGTTTTGCGGATTGTCGATCACCCGCAGATACGGCATGCGCTCCGCCAGCTTCAACGCGGCCGCTCGCGTGCCGTCCACACTGCCGTCGTTCACTACTAAAATGCTGGAGTTGAATTCCAGACCCGGCAACACCGCCACGAATTCTTCCAGCAACGGCGGGAGCGTCTGCTCTTCATTGTACGCCGGCAGCACCACGGCCAGTTCAGGCATTATTGAATTCCCGTCGAATTTTTGCGGTCGATCTCAAGGGTGTATCCCAATTCTTCATGGAATGCCTGGAGCAACGTCTCATACTCCTCCGGCTTGTCGATCTTCTTGCTCTCCAGATCCGTGACGTAAAATACGTCCACCACACGATAGGCTTCGTTGGCGATCAGCGCGAGGTGGATGTCGAGTTTGCAGCGGATCATCGCCCGCGTCAAATGAAACAGCAATCCCGGCTGATCATGCGTCTTCACCTCTAAAATCGTATGGTTGGCGGACGCGGTGTTGTTGATGATGATCGCCGGCGGTTTGCGGCGCGTGTTAGCTGCGGGCAACGGCGGAAATGAAGGGATGCTGCTGATCAATTCGGCCTCGTCGCGTTTGCCGCTGATGATGCCGTCCAGCAGATTGCGCACGCGATCCAGGTTGAATCCCTCCGGCACCTGTTCGCCGTTCCAATGCGACACCTGGAAGAAATCCATCGCCAGCCCGTCTCGCGAAGAAAAAATCTGCGCCGCGTGGATGTTCAGCTTTTTCGAGGCCAGCGCGCCGCAGATCAAGCTGAACACTCCAGGATTATCCGGCGCGCAAACCATCAGTTCGGACAGGTTGGAATTTTCGGCGCGATGCAGTTCCCAGGCGATGCTCTTGCCGCTGTCCAATTCACGTGAAAGCCGCCAGTGCGCCAGCACATGCTCGAATCGCGCCGAGGCCAGGTAACTCTGTGGAAGATTGTGGACGAATTGCTCGATCAAACGATCCTTGATCTCGGGTTCAATCTGCTCACGCAGTTGCGCCAGCAATTCCTGCCTGTCCTGCGCTTCGAACAGCCGGTCGATGGAGCCGCCCTTGATCAGCAGCATCGCGTGATCATAGAGCTGCTGCATCAAGACCCCCTTCCAGTCGGTCCAGGTCTCCGGACTGACGGCGCGCAAATCGCAGTACGTCATCAGATGCAACAGCCGCAACCGTTCGGCGTCGCCGATTTCCTCAGCGAACCGCCTTACTACTTCAGGATCGTTGATGTCGCGACGCAGAGCCGTGTGCAGCAGGCGGTGATGCTTTTGAATCAGAAAATGCAGCGTTTCACCTTCTTCGGTGGGCATGCCGATGCGATCCGCGACGCGCTGCGCGATTTGCGCCCCGCGCAGGGCATGCCCGGAACCGCGTCCCTTGCCGGCGTCGTGCAGCAACAACGCCAGATTAAGCAGATGCCAGCGTTTGAGTCCGCGCGCCGCTTCGCGCATGCGGCCGATCAAGGGAGTTTTTTGATTCACCTCGCGGGACCATAAGTTATCCGAATGCCGCAAGGTGCGGATCGAATGCTCATCCGCCGTGTAGTGATGATAACGATCCATCTGCGGCAGGCAATACAGCGCGCTGAACTCCGGAATGTAGAGCGTCAGCACGCCAGTGTCATACATGTCGCGCACAGGCTGCATGGTCCAGCCGCGATTGTTGAGAATATTGATAAATTCCGTTCGAACGCCGGCCGAGCTGCGGAACGCTTCGGCGTCAAGCATCGGAACTGTGCGGCGGATCAAATTCTTCAACGATTCACTCACCGGAACCCGTTCGCGCGAGGCGATAGAAAGCACATCCATCACCCGGTCCGGCTGAGCCAAGAAATAATCGTCCGTCACGCCAGGCAGGATCAATTCCCCGCTATGGACATAGAGCCCCCGCCCCGCCGAGCGCCGGGCGAATTTCCAATAGAGTTTATTCAAGGCGTTCGGTTGACGCACGGCGAGTTCATTCACCGCCCGCTGGGTCAGTTGCTGAATCTCGCGCGCATGATGGTAAAAGCCGTGCATGAAGTTTTCCTCGGCCAGGCGCAATTCGTCGCGCTGATAATCCATCTCGCGCGCAATCTGCGTCTGCCGTTCAAAAGTAAGCACGTCGCTTTTGCGTCCGGAAAAGAAATGCAAGTAATTGCGAATCTTCAGCATGAACTCCACGGAATCCAGCAAGCCGTCGCACTCTTCCGCGGTTAAGATGTCCATCTCTGCCAGCCGGCTGGGTGAAGCATCGCCGGTCGCGGCGTAAAGCTGCCATAACATCGAGTGATAATCGCGCAATCCGCCGATGCCGTCCTTCACATTCGGCTCCAGCGTGTAAATCGTCGAACCAAACTGCTGGTGCCGCAAGTTGCGCCGGTCATTCAACGTCCGCTGGAACCAGTCGCGTTTCTCTTTATGAATCTTCTGACCGATGCGCTGGCTGAAATCCAGATGCATCGCCGCGCTGCCCCAAATCAACCGCGTCTCCAGCATCGATGTGGCCGAATCCAGATCGCTGCTCGCTTGTTGCAGGCACTGTTGGATTGTACGCACCGCCTGCCCCACTTCCAATTTCAAGTCCCATAGCACGTGCATCAAGGACTTGAGCAACGACTCTTCCTTGTCCGTAAGGCTGTCCGGCGTGAGGATCAGCATGTCCATGTCGGAGTATAGGCTGAGCATCTCGCGCCCATTGCCGCCGATCATCGCCACAACGATGCGCTCCGGATCGCACTCCCCTTTCGCCGCGTCCACGTGCGTCTGCACGATATGCAGCGCTAAGGCGTCCATCGCGCGCGAGAATTGACGCGACACATCGAACTGCCGGTCAATTGGCGTGCGCTCCATACAGGTTTTGCGCGCCGCTTCCAAGAGTCCGAGGCATTCCGTGATCAGCGCCTGACGTTGTTGCGGAGGAAGCAATTCCTCCACGACTCGCGGTTGAATTCCGCTGAGCGCCATGCGCATGGCCGTTTTTGATGATCTTGCGGGTCTCATGATTGCTATCTCAATTCTGCATCGCCTTCAAATCAATCCAAGCTTAACATATGCGAATCGCCGCGGCAAGGCGTTCGTCAGCCACGGCGATGATTCTCGTTTGATATTCGTCCAATGTTCATCCGCGCTGAGCGGCGAGTTCATCCTTGAACGATTGAATTTCCGCGATCAGCGCCTCGACGATGTCCGCTTCCGCCACCTTGCGCACAATCTCGCCGCGCCGGAAAATCAAGCCGACGCCCTTGCCGCCGGCCACGCCGATGTCCGCTTCGCTCGCCTCGCCCGGTCCGTTCACCGCACAGCCCATCACGGCCACGGTCACCGGAATTTTCTCGCGCATCAAATAATCTTCCACGACCTTCACGATCGGCTGCATGTCGATCTGAATCCGCCCGCAGGTCGGACACGAAATCAGCGTGGCGGCGTTCTTCAGCAGTCCGAAGGAATTCAAAAGCTGCTTGCCGACAAAAACTTCCTCCTTCGGATCGGCTGTCAGGGAAACGCGGATCGTATCGCACAATCCGTCATGCAGCAGGATGCCGATGCCGGCCGACGACTTGATTGTGCCCGTGCGCAACGAACCAGACTCAGTGACGCCGACATGGAAGGGATAGGAACAGACCTTGGCCAGTTCACGGTAAGCCTCCACGGTCGTTAATACATCGGTCGCCTTGAGCGAGATCTTAATGTCGAAAAAATCCAGCTCCTCCAGCATCCGGACGTGCTCCAGCGCGCTTTCGCACATCGCCTCGGCCAGCCGCATTTGCCCGGAGCGCACCTTTTCCAGCAGCGGCTTTTCAATCGAGCCGGAATTCACGCCGATGCGAATCGGCACACCGCGCTCCGCCGCTGCTTTCGTCACGATTTCCACGCGGTCGCGTCCGCCGATGTTGCCCGGATTCAGCCGCAGGCCCTGCACACCGGCCTCCAGCGCCTTCTGCGCCAGTCGATAGTTGAAGTGAATGTCCGCGATGATCGGAATCGGCGATTGCGGCACGATCGCCGTCAGCGCCTCGGCGTCCTTGTCCTGCGGCACGGCCAGCCGCACGATGTCGCAGCCCGCCTCGGCCACGTCGCGGATCTGCGCCACGGTCGCGTCCACGTTCCACGTGTCGGTCTTGGTCATGGTCTGCACGCTGATCGGCGCGCCGCCGCCCACCGCCACATCGCCGACCTTGATTTGCCTGGTTTCCCGCCGTTGGATCATGATCGTAAAACTCCGCTCAGGGAGGCAGCGTCAATTGACGAAAAAATACACGATGAACTTGCGCGCGTCTTCGAATGTGATCAAAACCATCAGCACGATAAACAGCACGATGAACGCGCGGAACATATGCTCGACAAACCCAGGAGGCAGCGGCCGGCGGATTGTCGATTCAATCGTGGCGATGACAATGTGTCCGCCGTCCAGCACTGGAATCGGCAGCAGGTTCATCACCATCAGGATGACATTAATGATCGCCATAAACTCAAAATAATCGACCCAGCCTTTGGTCGCGCGCTCAATCGTGAGGCCGCCAATCATCAATGGTCCGCCCATGTTGCGGCGCACCGAACCAAATCCTTGTTTAAAAATGCGGCCCAGCATGATCGGATAAATCACGGCAATTCGATTGACCGCTTGAAAGCCCTTAACGAAGCAATATGGAAAGGAATGTTGTTCAATCTCCACATTGGGATATTTGGGGGTGATGCCAATCTCACCAAACTGATCGTCGTTCGCATTGATGCGCGGCGTTATTGTAAAATCCAAAATCTCGCCGTCTCTCTCCACTTTCATGACAGTTGGTTTACCGATATTCGCGGAAATATGATCTTGCAACTCCACGAAGTAGCTCACCGGCGCGCCGTTAATGCTTACAATCCGATCGTATTCTTTTAATCCGGCTTTTCGAGCCGGACTTAAAAACACAACGTGGCGAATTTGTGATGAGAGCGCTGACGCGAAATAACGATATTCGTCTTTCCAAATCATTGTTTCACGATCAAAACTATCCGGCGTCACTGGCAGCTCCAGCGCCACAGCCTTCGTGGTTGACGGATCATCATCAAGCACGCGCGAGACCAGGATCGGTATTTTCAGTTCGGCTTTTTCATCCTGTTCCTTGAACGGCGCCATCGCCTTGTTTACTTGCGTGTAAATCTCATCCCAATCCTTGATTTTGACTCCGTTCACCTCGATAATCTTATCCTCGGTTTGAAAACCTTGCTGCGCCAGCAGCGAATTTGGCTTCACCAAGCCCAGGTATGGATCGTCAGGCAATATCGTCTCCATACCGTGCAAGAAAAGAAAACCGTAAATCACAATCGCCGTCAGGTAGTTCATGAACACGCCGGCGGAAAAGATGACGATCTTTGCATACAGCGGCAATGCGCGCAGCGCTTCGATGTCCTGCAATGGGTTGTCGCCGGTCGCGCCTTCCATGCCGGTGGATGGCTTTTTATTATTGGCTTTCGCCTCGGATTCTTTTTCCAGCTGATGCAGATGCCCCTCGTCCGATGACGAGGTCATGCTCGTCTCGGAATACACCTCGCCGTCGTCGCCCGTTCCCATCGCCACATAGCCCCCAAAGGGGATCCAGCAGATGGCGTATTCCGTTTCACCAATGCGCTTGCCCCAGATCTTGGGACCAAGCCCCATGGCGAACCGTTCCACCGGCACCTTGAAAAATTTCGCAGCCAGGAAATGGCCGAATTCATGAATGAAGATGCTGAAGCCCAGCAAGAATCCAATGGCGACGATTCCGAGTAAAACGATCATTGATTAACATCCCGTGTTGAGTGATTGGCCGTGTGCTGCTGCAATCCAACCGGATTTCTCTCGCCTTCCGGTCAATCGATTTAAAGATGAGACTGTAGCGGTTGAAAAAAGTTTCCACAATAAAAAAGAAGCCCCGTATTTGAATCGGAGCGCATCATATCACATCCGGTTCGGACCTTTCACGCAAAAGACATAAAATAACGCAAGTGACTGAAGGGAACTTAAATAAATACCTGATGTTACGCACGATTGGCGTTTTGGACTGCGGCGGCCATGCCGCCGCCTTACATTATGGTTGAATTACCCAGGATTGAGGACATAACTCCGCTTATCCAAGGCGCAGGCATGGCCTGCGCAGTCCAAGGGAACACTCACTGCGTAACATCAGTTAATAATAATCACTTCACTCAAAGTCACAGAAAATGCAGAGATTGGATCATTGTATTCACAGCACATACAATCCATCCTCGGCGCTCTCTGTGTCGCTCTGTGGTAAATTTTAAAAAAACTCCCATATATTATTGGCCGATTCAGAATTTCAACGTTCCGGGATCCTTGGGCCGGATGATCTCCCAAATCCCGCGGAACCAGTCCAGGTTCACCAGCACCCAGGCTGCGGCGTAGCCCAGCGCGGCGCCGCACAGCAGCAGCGCAACGACGCCGCTCAAAGCGCCAAACACGCCCATTTTCCGGCGAACCAGCAGGTAAAGCGGCAGAATCAGCGGAGCGCCTAACAGCAACGGCACAATCCAGAATACGCCCGATGCTTGATGCTCCTTGCTGTCGCTAGAAGCCCACAAAGCGGCGATCAGGTTGCAGGGCGGGATCACGATGATCGCCATGATGAGCGGATCGGTGATGTACCCCAACAAATAGACGGCCGTGAGCGCCGCCACCAGCGCCACGACCGTAAAGGCCAGTTGATTTTTCTTACGGCGAAAATCGTAAGCGTCGAATTCAGCGGACATCTTGCATCATCCTCGCCGGTCTTGATGTTTGCCGCGCCGATGTGGATGCTTCGTGTTGCGCGTTAGGCCTTGGGACGTTCAACCGGCGCAAGGAACAGCAGCGTCGCCAACACCCCAATGACGCCGGAGAATATCAGCACAACCAGCGGCATACGGGCGTGATCGATTTGCTTGCGCAGTTTCGGCGCGGGCGATTCCTGGGGCGCGTCCGGACGTTTGAGCTGCGTGCGCAGCTGGCTGGATAGGGCGTCGCACGCATCGGAAATGCTTTCCAGGTCGGGCTTGATCCGCTCGTTGAAAATGTAGAGCGCCTGATTCCATTCCGAACCTTCACGCATCTCGATCAGCTCCGGCAACTGCCGCTGCCACTCGGCGAACAGATCGAAGAATCCGGCGAACGCCTCGGCTTGTTGCGCGTCAAGCTCCACATTAATTCGTTGCAGATCCTGGTAATTTCTTTGCAACCGGGAATACTCCGCTTCGAACGCCTCACGATGACGCTCGCTCGCCGTGGTCAGGAAGAGCTCCAGCTTCGCCATCAGGCTATCCAGCCGCCGTTGCGCCTCCTGCAACGGTTGCAGCCGATCAACATCCGGCGCAGACTCGTCAGGCGACGCAGTCAGCGTACCGGTCGTCGCCGCGCTGTCCGTGGATGGCGCATCCGCCTGCGCCAGGCGTAAACGCTCCAACTCAATCGCCTTGTCCAGCCGCTCCTGCATCTGCTCGAAGCGCACGGTCAGCTCGTTATGGAATGCCAGCAGGGCGGGCTGGTTCTCCGGCAATCGGGCCACGCGCAGAATCTCCTCCGTCGTGGCCTGCACGTCCTGCGAACGGTGAAGCACCGATTCCAGCAGTTGCACCGATTGAACCTTGCCCTCGCTCTCCCACTGCACGCGCATCTCGACCAAACCCTCCATTAAGGGGTGAATCGAGGCGATCCAGAGTTCATTGTGCTTTTCCTGGATGCGGTCGTCCGGTTTCAGCAGATACTCGCGCAACGCCGAACCGTCCTGCTCCATCAGGAGCTGAAAGTCGAAAACCTGCGTCAATTGACGCAATTGCTCCGTTTGCCGCGTGGAGGGGGGCTTGATCTCCGGAATCTCAATCGCATCAAGCCCGTTGCGCATCATTGCCAAGCCGATGATCAGAGAAAAGATCCAGATAAATGACAAAATCCATCGCAAGGCGTTCAGCATAACGACATCCAGAAATTGGTTTGATGTGTGAAGTGTTCTGTGTTCCGGCTTCCATGCTTGGAACACATCAACACGATCCTGCTATTCCATAATAACGAATAAGACCTTGCCGTCCAGCAAGACGGAATACTCGTTGTTCGCCGCGATGATCCGGTCCGCATCCGCATTCGAGACGTAAATCGTCACGCCGTCGATCTTGCGGGCCTTGATGATGATCGGATCCGCCGCCACTCGCGGATTGGAGCGTCCGGCCTGCACCGTCTCCTGAAACGGCGTGAAGCTCCCCTGCTGTTTCCATTTTTCAGTCACGCTGATGTCGAACACCGTGCGTTGATCCTCGGACACGACGCGCGGGAACATGTTCCAGCCATACTCTGTTCCGCTGGCGTCGAACACCACGCCGGTGATGGACGGCTTGGGATGCTGAACCACGTCGGCCGGACCGTCGCTTTCATCCGCGTCATCCTGCCCGGCGTCATCCGCATCGTCCGCTTCGTCCGAATCATCCTCGTCGGCCGGCTCATCGTCCTGCTCGACGCTGGAATCCGACGGCTCCGGCTCTTGATAATCCGCCATCGTCGCCTTCACGGTCAGCTTGCGCGATTCAGGCGCAGCCAGCACCACAATGGCCGGCGGCTGGGTTTTGTCCAGCACCTGCTCCTTCACAAACGGCAAGATCATATTGGAAAGGCCACCCGCGCCGTTCAACGGCGCCTCAATCAGCACCGTCGCTGTGATTGAACCGTCATCATCCTCTTCATATTCAGTTTTCACCGGACGCATACCCTGGATAAAACTCTGCACCTGCGTGCGGACCACGTCATTCGACACGGCCATGTTCTTGACCGTAGTCTCGCTGTCCACCCGCACGCCATCGACAGTCTCCGCCAGATTGCGGTACGCGTCGTTCAACGCCGCGCGCCGCGCCATCAGCTTGCGTTGAGTCTTGGCGTCGGCCTGATCCTCATGCACTACGCCGAAGCCTTCGGCAAAAATCGTCCCTTGTGTCCAATTCACTCCGCCGTTCGCGCCGATGCTCTGAATCGAATCCGCGCGCAGCCATGCCGCTGTGGATAATAAAAATATGAAAGCCGCAGCGGCCACCCAACTACTTTTTGGTATTGGGATAGCCATGATTCATTCTCCTCGTGATTTGCACCGCCAGTATTGATTCTGAGGATAGAGCTCACGCGAGGTCAAGGTCAAAACCCTCTGCATCCGCCTCTTTTATCTCCAGACTCTTGTTCAATCCAACGTTACGAAGGCAGTCTGTTGTTCCCAAACATTTTTTTACTTGGCAGCCCGTCTGTTTTTTTCGCATTTTAGACGACAAGGCAGTGTTTTTCTTCCTTTGCGTTCTTTGTGGCCTTGCGTGGTATTTCATCTCATGAAAAACTCGCAGAATAAAATTAACAGCAAATAACCCAAACATGCGCAAAATTATTATCGCATCGACAATCGCCATCAGCCTTTGCGGATTAACTTCGCCGCTTCAGGGAAACACGGATACTACGACGATGACTCAAACGCTCAATGTCATATCCTTCAATGTTCGCTACAGCAAGGGCGACGACGGCGAGAACAGCTGGAAAAATCGCCGCGCCATGTTGTTCTATTACTTGCGCGAGCAACAGCCCGATCTCATCGGCGCACAGGAGATACTGCGTCCCCAATTGAAGCAAATCACCGAGGCGCTACCCGGCTATCAATGGATCGGCGTGGGCCGCGAGAACGGCAAGCGCAAGGGCGAATACGCCGCGATCTTTTACCGCGCCGATCGCCTCAAACCGCTCGATAGCGGCACGTTCTGGCTCTCGGAAAAGCCGGAAAAACCTGGATCGATGTCCTGGAACACCGCCTGCACGCGCATCTGCACCTTGGCGCAATTCCTGGACCTGGCCACCAGCCAGACCTTCTGGCATTACAACACCCACTTCGACCACGTCTCCGGCAAAGCGCGCGAGAACAGCGCACGATTGATCATCGAACGCATGAAACAGCAGGCGGGCGACGCGCCCATCATCCTCACCGGCGACCTCAACACCGGCGAGGACGACGTCTGCGTGCGCATCCTGAAGGACGCCGGTCTGCGCGACACCTTCCGCGTGATCCATCCCTACGTCGAGGGCGTGCGCACCTTCCACGATTTCAACGGCGGGCACGAAGGCGAAAAAATCGACTACATCTTCGTCTCCCCGCAGTGGAAAGTTCAAACCGCAGCCATCGATTTCTTCAACCAAGAAGATCGCTATCCCTCTGATCACTATCCAGTGACGACGAAGATTCAACAAAATCCTAAGCAATAAACCTTAGATTGCATTCTCTTCCTCTCATTTGTTTGCTGAAACAGCCATCTACGATTGACATCGACTAATCATTTGATTTTTAATTAAGCTAAATTTGAAACGAACCGGACCGCTTGGATGATGTTATTCAATCGACAAAAGGTAATGCTTACTCTCCTTCAGGAAGCCACTCGAACTGTCGGTCGCATCGAGCTTATGAAATGGGCTTTTCTTCTACGAAATGATATGCCATCCGAAGGCGGAACTTCTTTCTACGGCTTCGTTCCATACCATTACGGACCATTTTCTTTCTGTCTTCAACGTGAGATGATCAAACTTGCGGAGATGGGATTCGTCCGCATGCCCGATGATATATCCTGGGGATTTGCCGATGGAACAGATATATCCAAGCTAGTTCCTCTCGAATCTGATATCTTACATGACATACGTCGCATAGTCGAACGCTTTGCGCCCCAAAAAACAACCGATACCGTAATGAAATATGTATATGAACGTTTCCCAGAATATACCATCTTTAGCAAACGTCGTAGACTCGCTTCGCGCCCAGAGGCTTCCATTGCAATTTATACGGTTGGATATGAAGGGCTTTCTGCGGATGAATTCCTGAATATGCTAGTGCATTCGGGTATTCGACGCTTAATCGATGTGCGCAAAAATCCTGTTGCTCGTCGCTACGGCTTTCACAAAAGTTCCCTATCGCGACTTTGCGGCGATCTGAAAATCGAATATGTCCATATAGCTGAATTAGGTATAGCTTCAAGTTTACGGCGAAATCTAAATACACATTCAGATCGAGAACGCCTATTCAAACACTATGAAGTTACAACATTAGTCACCGAAAAAACAGCAATTGAACGTGTCGCAACCATGATGCAAAATTGCCCCAGCGCTCTTGTCTGCATGGAAGCCGAACCTTGTTACTGCCATCGTTCACGTCTCGCTAAAGTTGTGTCTGAGAGAACTGCTCTGCCGATCAAGCACCTTAAGGTTGGATCCATATTATGACCCGTCCTGGATACGAACGAATTCGTATTCTCATCACAGTAAAAACTTATCCCAATCCTTCTCAAAGATATGAAGAAGCTGTATGCACTGCAGGGTATAATTGTCCCCAAAAACTGGACAGCCATTAAGGTGGATTTTTCTCCGGTTTTCGTTCGAAAATTCAGAGGAACGAAAAGGAGAG
>JAFGJS010000052.1 GCA_016928995.1 Candidatus Sumerlaeota bacterium
GAGCGGATGATGACGCCGAGCGGCCGCTGGAGGCGTGAGGATTGGGAGGAATATGGAGCGCTCAAGGAGCATGTGCGGAATCAGGATCTGAAACTGGATCAGTTGTTGGAATTGCACGACGCGCAGCGCGAGCGTCTGGATCGGATATGCGCAAAGATCGACGATCTGAATCACTTGCGCCGGCGCGGCGCGATGTTCGGCGCGTCGGCCGGAACGGGCGCTGCGGCGTTCCTCGTGGCGCTGTACGAGATCGTCAAACAAAGGCTGGGATTGTAAAACGCGAGAATGCGCGAAGTAAAGGAACGCATGGCCTGTTGCAAGTAAACGGCAGGCCATGCGGCTTTTTCGGGAAAGGAGAATAAAAGATGAGACGGATTATAGGATGGGCGCCGGGATTGATGCTGGCGGCGCTGCTGCTGGCCACGGCGCTGCATTGCGGATGCACGCGCATCAGCGTGACCGAGCCGGACGGGCGGCAGGTGCGGTATCTGAGCCTGCTGCAAAAGAAAAGCTTGCAGGCGAAAACGCCGGACGGCTGGGCGATCGATTATTCGACCGACAGCAACGCGGCCGTGCGCACGGCGGAGATCGTGAAGGACGGCGTGATCGCAGGGCTTGAACTCGGCGCGCAGACCGCGGCGGCGAACAGCGGCGGCGCGGCCGGTCTTTGATTTATTCACTGATGTTGCGTATCTTTAGCGCCTTGGACTGCGGCGGCCATGCCGCCGCCTTAGTTTGCAGCGGAATTCAACAAGATGATAGACAAAGATCCTTTTCAAAGGCGCAGGCATGGCCTGCGCAGTCCAAAGCACCAGCCCCCGCGTAAAATCAGTTATTCAGCATGAATGGAGCAGACGATGAGCGTGGCGATTGAGTTGTATCATGGCGAGACGCTTGCGGCGGACGTGGCGCCGCACGCGTCGCATTGCGAGTTTGAATACGGCCCGCACGGCTGCGGACCGTGCCGGATCGCGCTGGATGAGAAGTGGCGCCAGGATCGTCTGGCGCGCGCCGGACAGCGCGTCCTGATCAAACGGGACGGCTCGACGGTCTGGCGCGGCTGGCTGCGGCGCATGGAGAAACATATGGACGCAGCAATGGCCGTGCTGATCGGCGAGGGCGACGCGGAACGCGCATCGCGCGCGGCCATCGCCGCCGGAGAGGACGCGTCGCTCAGCAGCGTCTCGCCGGAATCCGCGCTGCAAACGCTGTGGACGAACATCCTGAGTCCGCTCGGACTGGGCGATTCATTTTCGGCGGACGCCTCGGGGCAGACGCTGGATGCGTTCGCCTGGAGCGAAGGCGACAATATCGGCGCGCTGTGCGATCAACTCGCCTGGGCTGCCGGCGGCATGCTGTGGGGCGTGGATCCCGACGGCCTGTTTTTTCTGCGCGATCCCGCGGCGTTCAGTTCCGAGCCGCTGGCGACGATCGACCTGGGCGGCGGACTGCGCAAAACGGCGCTGATCACGACGGATGATCCGGTGAACCAGTTGACGCTGGAAATCGCCGGCGGCGACCTGCATTACGCGGATTCGGCTTCCCAGGCGGACTATCCACGGAGCTCCGTGGAGCTGGAAGCGCTGAACGTGACCAGCGTAAACGTGGCGGATTTGATCGCAGCGGGGTATTTCGCGCGCCGCGCGCTGCCCGAAGATGCCTGGACCTTGCGCACCACCGCGCCGGATACGCTGCCGCGCCCCTGGACCGGCCGCATCGCCGTGCGCGATCCGCAACGCGAAGCGCAAGGCCAGCTGACGCCCGTGGAGACGCGCCTGCGCACAACGCTCTTCACCGGCGGCCATTCCGCGCCGGTGTTGGAATTGCTGCAATGATAGGGCATTTGCTCAACCGCGAGGCTCTGCTTTTTTCTAGTTCAGGTTTCTGGTGTATTTTTGCACTTCATGCAGGTGGTATGTTTTTTCGTCACTGTCAGTGCCGGTTTGTGGAAAGTTGAATCCATCGTCGCCGGATTGAGGCAGGTAGGATGAGATTGGCAGGTAGATGTATACGCCCGTTTCGATTCCATCTTCGACGTTTTGCGCCACGACGAGGTTACATAGATGCAAATAGACTTTGGCGGGATTCAGCGCTTTGATGCCGTCAGCCCAATACTCCGATGAAATCTCAACCCCCTGTTGCGCCTCGCCGGTTTTATTTTCCTTCAGGTAGGCGACGTATGTTTTCTGCGCATCGCCCACCAGATCATTGGAGAACATCGCCGCGTCATCATTGTCCGCCAATTCAACGGGGATCGTCGCCGCGTCATCCTCGGATTCAACTGCGTCCGGATTGACAATGCTTGATTCAGGTGCAACGCCCGCCTGCTCATCGGGAAGCATCACCACATCCTCGTTTGGTAAATCGGATGAACAAGCGCAAAAGCAACAGAGGGCAGCCAGGATAAGGCTCAAACTGAAAATGCGTCTCGTATACATTTTGAATTGTCCTGTATTTGTTTTTCATTACGCTTTAGATTACTGCCGATGATTTTCGGAGATCAACGGTTATTTCTTGAAAGGCAGAAAGGCTTTGGACGGCTCTGAAACGTCCATTCTCGGGGCTTGATGGACTTCATGGAAAGGGTTGACTTTTCCCCGGGCGGGCGGAATCATCCGCGCTTAGGCCAATGAGCATTGGCGGATGATTCCGGCGTTAGCCGATCTGCGGGGACAGGGAATGACGGTTTGTTTTCAGGAATATGCGGCAAAAGTGACGCAGGGCAAGGCGCTTTCGCGCGAGGAATGCCGCGAAATCCTCCACGCGCCCAATGAGCGATTGTTGGCGCTGCTCGACGCGGCGTATCAGGTCCGTCGGCATTTTTGCGGCGGCAAGGTGCACATCCAGGTGCTGTCGAACGCCAAGAGCGGCAAGTGCCAGGAGGATTGCCATTATTGCTCGCAATCGAAGGTCTCCACGGCGGACGTGAAGCAGTACCCCTTGCTGGACCAGGAGACGCTGCTGGAGGAGGCCGGTCGGGCGAAACGCCTGCGGGCGAAGCGCTATTGCATGGCGATGAGCGGGCGCGGCCCCAGCGACCGGGAGATCGATAAACTCTGCGACGTGCTGCGCGCCATCAAGCAAAAGCATGACATTTCACTCTGTTGCTCTCTCGGGTTGATGACGCTGGAGCAGGCGCGGCGGCTCAAGGAAGCCGGGCTGAATCGCGTCAATCACAACCTGAACACCAGCCAAAGCCATCATCCGCAGATCTGCACCACGCACACCTACCAGGATCGTCTGCAAACGCTGCGAAACTGCCGCGAGGCCGGGCTGGAGCTGTGCTCCGGCGGGATCATCGGCCAGGGCGAGTCGGACGAGGACATCATCGACTTCGCGCTGGCGCTGGCCGAGCTTCGCCCCGAGTCGATCCCGATCAACTTCCTGATTCCCATCGAGGGAACGCCGTTCGCCGGAATGGACACCGGTCTGACGCCGCAGCGTTGCCTGAAGGTGTTGTGCCTGATGCGGCTCATGATTCCCGACCGCGAACTGCGCATGGCCGGCGGACGCGAATATCATCTGCGCAGCTTGCAGCCGCTGGCGCTGTATCCCTGCAACTCGCTGTTCGTCACGGGCTACCTCACGACGCCCGGTCAGCGCGGCGACGAGGCGCTGCGGATGATCCGCGACATGGGCTTCGAGATGGAATTTGAGGAGCAGCCGGACGAAGCGTTGCAGGCGGCGCTGGAAAGCGATCAGAACGGCCTGCCGGTGACGCATTCGGCTAAAATCGCGGGGGCAGAATAGATTATATTGCTCACACAAAGGCACGAAGACACAAAGGACCTAAATTTTAGACAGGATTAACGAGATAAACCGGATTTTTTCAATGGCACTTACAGAAAAAACGCCGCCACTATCATGGATCGCCAAAGCAGGAAATAAAAGCGCTGTCATTTTTTTTCTTTTGTTTTAGCACATAATAAAAATATCCAGTCAATCCTGTTCATCCTGTCAAAAAAAAATCGGTTCTTTGCGCCTCCGCGCCTTTGCGTTAAAATAATTTTCTGCTGAAATAACCATGACATCCTTCGAACATGAAATGAACGCCATTCGGGAAAAGGGATTGCTGCGCTCCTTGCGCAGCCTGCCGGCCACAGGCGGCAAATTCCAATGGCAGGACCGCGAGCTGCTTAACTTTTCCTCGAACGACTACCTCGATCTGGCCAATGACGAACGGTTGAAGCAGGCCGGGCGCGAGGCGCTGGAGCGCTGGGGCGGCGGCGCCACGGCCTCCCGCTTGATGTCCGGCACGCTGGACCTGCACACCGAACTGGAAGCCCGCCTTGCGGCCGTCACGGGACAGGAAACGGCGCTGGTTTTCGGCAGCGGCTTCCTGACCAATCTGGGCCTTCTCAGCGCGCTGACCGGCAAGGACGACGCGATCTTCGCGGACAAACTGAACCACGCCAGCCTGGTGGACGGCGCGCGCTTCAGCGAGGCGCGCATGATCCGCTATCATCATCTGAAACTCGATAATCTGGAGAAAATGCTGCGCGAAACCGAATGCGCTGGCCGCCGATGGATCGCATCCGATTCGATCTTCAGCATGGACGGCGATCTGGCGGACGTGGCCGGCCTGCAACGTCTGGCGCAGGCCTCGGGCGCGACGTTATTGCTCGATGAAGCGCACGCCGTAGGCATCCTGGGCGAGCGCGGCGGCGGCCTTTGCCGCATTTCCGGCCAGCCGGTTGTGCCCGCGATCACCGTCGGCACCTTCAGCAAGGCGTTGGGCAGCTATGGCGGATTCGCCGCCTGCTCGCATGAAATTCGCGACTTTTTGATCAACCGCGCGCGGCCGTTTATTTATTCCACGGCGCTGCCGCCGGTCTGCGCGGCCTGCGCCCTGCGTGCGCTGCAGATCATCGAGGAAGAACCAGGATTGGGCGCGGAGCTCCTGCGCCGCGCGGAGTTCATGAAAGACGCCCTGCGCGCGCAGGGCCTAGAGGTGATGTCGTCCGCGTCGCAGATCATTCCGATTTTCGTTGGCGACAATGAGCAAGCCGTGGCTCTCGCGGACCGGCTGCTCGATCAGGGCATCCTCGCCACGGCGATCCGTCCACCCACGGTGCCGCCCGGCACGGCGCGCATCCGGCTGTCCGTCACGCTGGCGCACAGCGAGCAGGATCTGTCGCGCGCGGCGGAAGTCATCGCCAAAACCGTGAAACAGGCAGGCGCCGCATGAAACGAAAAACGCTACTGCTGGCGGGCTGGGGCATGCATTCGGATGTCTGGCGTCCCTTGATCGAGCGGCTGGATGCGCAGATCGATCCTGTGCTGCTGGAATGGAACGGCGCCGTGCGCTCCGATCCGCCGGAGCTGCCCGGCGTGGAATGCGCCATCGGCTGGTCGCTGGGCGCGATGAAGCTGATCGAGTGGATCGCGCAACGACGTATCGCGCCATCGCGGCTGATCCTGCTCTCTTGTGGCGCATCGATGGCCTGCCGCGACGACGTACCCGGCGTTCATCCCCGGATTTTGCAGCGCATGCGCAAGAAACTGAGCGGCGAAAAGGCGGCGGTGCTGGATGATTTTTTCAAGAATGTGTTATATCCTTCCAATGATACAAACGCGACGAAGCCGTTGCTGGAGCGCGCCGTGCAATTTCCCGTGGCGGATTTGGAGGTGGGGCTGGATTATCTGATCAACGTTGATCTGCGCACGTCGCTGGACGCCATCACGATGCCGGCGCTGATGCTGCACGGCGATCAGGATCGCATTTTGCCGGTCGAAGCGGGAGAATGGTTGCAAAAGCAGATCCCGCAGGCACAATGGAGCATTCTGGCGGGACAGGGCCATGCCCTGCCGCTTTCCGCCGCGGATGAAGCCGCGCGTCAAATCCAGAAGTTTCTCGAACATGGTTAACATCGATCGATCCATTGTCAGTCAGAATTTTTCCGCCGCCGCGCGCAACTACGACCGCTGGGCTAAGCCCCAGTTGGAAATCGCCAAGCTGTTGCGGGAGTTGGCGCCTTCCGGCGCGGCGCCGGAGCGGATTTTGGACGTAGGTTGCGGCGCCGGCTTTCTGACGCGGCTGCTGCGCGAACGCTATCCCGAGTCGCAGATTCACGGCATTGATCTGGCGCCCGGCATGATCGAGCTTTGCCGCGAACGCTTTCAGCACGACGCGCGCATGGACTTCAGCATCGCCGACGCTATGAGCTGGGATCCGGATGCGGCGTATGATCTGACGGCGGCGAGCTGCTGCGTGCAATGGCTGGGCGATCCGGCCGATTGGCTGCCGCGCTTCAGGGCCTGGCTGCGTCCGGACGGCGCAATGCTCGTGTCGATCCTGCTGCCCGGCACGTTCCGCGAGCTCCGGGCGAGCTACAGCGCCGTGTGCGGCGAAACGCTGACCGGACCGGAGTTGTTCCCGGAGGAATATCACCACGAAGCCTGGGACGCCATCGCGCTGAAATGCATCGAGGCGAAACGGGAAACCCATGTTTTCTTTTATCCATCCGCGCGAGACGTGCTGGCGTATTTCAAAAAGATCGGCGTGGCCATGAGCCGTCATCCGGGAAATTCGCCCTTGCCATATGGACGAATCAAGCGTTTGCTGGAATACTATACAACGCATTTCACGGACGCGGCTGGAAACGCAGCCTGCACGTACGACGTCCTGTATGCGCTGCTGGAGAAACCATCATGAGCGGATTGATCATCGCCGGAACCGGCACGGACGTGGGCAAGACCTTTGTCGCCGCGGCCATCCTGCGCTATTTGCGCGACGCCGGATGCGACGCCGTTCCAATGAAGCCCGTGCAAACCGGCTGCCGCATGCTCGCCTCGGGCGCGTGGGAAGTTCCCGACCTTGATTTCGTTTTGCGCGCCAGCGCAATGCAGCCGCCGGCC
The DNA here is from genome assembly GCA_016928995.1 of Candidatus Sumerlaeota bacterium. Classification (GTDB taxonomy): domain Bacteria; phylum Sumerlaeota; class Sumerlaeia; order JAFGJS01; family JAFGJS01; genus JAFGJS01. The sequence goes on from JAFGJS010000052.1 coordinate 6,859, forward strand.
GACGAGCGGCGCTGGATGGCGCCCTTCGTGTACCGGGAGGCCTGTTCGCCGCATCTGGCCGCGCGCATGAGCAACGAGGCGCCGCCCGATGCCGGCCGGATTATCTCCTGCGCCGGGATGTTGCTGGCCAAACATGACGCGCTGCTCGTGGAATTGGCCGGAGGCTTGATGGTTCCGCTGAACGACGCGCAGACTAACCTGGACCTGATGATCGCGCTGAAATTTCCCGTTGTGCTGGTCGCCTTGCCGGGGCTTGGCACAATCAACCACACGCTGCTTTCCATCGAGGCGATCCGCCGCGCCGGACTGGAACTCCTCGGCGTCATCATCTGCGCGCCGGAACCGGTTGCAGCGAATGCCGCCACGGAGGATAATCCCGCCGCCATCGCGCAATTTGGCCGCACGGAAATTCTGGGAAACATCCCGCATCAATCAAAACTCGATTGGCCGAAGACCGCGAAGAGCATCCCCGGACTGGAAACAATCCGACGGCGCTTGATTCAAGACAATGGAGCAAATGCATGACTCAGCAGGACTGGAAAGCGCGGGACATCCAGCATCTCTGGCATCCCTACACGGACATTGAGCAGTTCGAGCAGAGCGCGGTGTACATGCTGATCGAGCGCGCCGAAGGCGTCTATCTCTACGAGCAAGGCGGACGGCGCCTGCTCGACGGCATCGCCTCGTGGTGGTGCGTGAACCTGGGCCACAGCCATCCGCGCCTCGTGCAGGCGATCCAGCGGCAGGCCGCGCAGCTCCAGCATTGCATCCTCGGCGGCATGTCGCATCAGCCGGCGATTGAACTGGCCGAACGCCTGGCACAGCTGGCGCCGGGCGAACTGAACCACGTGTTTTTTTGCAGCGACGGTTGCAGCGCCGTGGAGGCCGCGCTGAAGATCGCCGCGCAATACTGGGATAACATCGGCGAGAGCGGACGGAACGCCTTCGTCTGCCTGACCGACGGCTATCACGGCGACACGCTCGGCGCGGTCAGCGTCGGTTTTGTCGATGCGTTTCATCGCCCGTTCAAGCAGATCGTGCTGCAAAACCATCGCGCCCTTTCGCCGCACTGCAACCAATGTCCGATGGGCAAGGTGCCGGAGACTTGCGGCGTCGAATGCTTTCAGTCGATGGAAAATTTGATCCGCGAGCACCACGAGCGGATCGTGGCAGTGATTCTCGAACCACTCTGCCAGGGCGCCGCGGGCATGCGGATCTATCCCGATGAATATCTGCGCCAGGCGCGGCGGCTGTGCGATGAGTACAACCTGCCGCTGATTTGCGATGAAATCGCCGTCGGCTTCGGCCGCACCGGCTCGCTGTTCGCCTCTAATCACGCCGGCATCGAGCCGGACATCATCACGGTCGGCAAGGGACTCACGGGCGGCTACATGCCGCTGAGCGCGACGATCGTGCGGACAAAAATCTACGACAGCTTCCGCAATGCGCTGGATCAACCCGCCGGCCAGAACCGCACGTTTTTTCACGGCCATACGTTCACCGGCAATCCGATCACCTGTGCCTGCGCGCTGGCCGCGCTGGATGTTTATCGCGAGACCGGGGTCATCGAGCGACTCGCGCCGCGCATCGCCCAGCTGGAGCAAGGTTTCGCGGCCATCGCTCAAAAGCTTCCCGGCTCCAAAACCCGCTGCCTGGGCATGATCGGCATGGTGGAAATCTTCCCGGAAAGCCAAGGCGCCGCGCGCGCCAGGCGCATCGTCCAAGCCGCGTATGAACGCGGACTATTCATCCGCCCGCTGGGGAACGTCCTGTATCTCTGGCCTCCGTTGATCTCAACGGAGCAGGAACTCGCCCAAATGATCGAAATCCTGCTCGACTCCATTGAGTCCTGCGACTCGTAAATCCACAACAGTCCACGCATAACCCACGCCATGATCCAACGCATGCGCACAGAACTGTGTGTAAATATCACATTAACAAGATTGAGTGTAACTTCGCGATTGCGTATAAAAGATCATGTATTCGTGCATTGTATTAATTTTATGGAGAGATGGAAATGAACCGGTATTTATTAAAAGGGTTTACCTTAATCGAACTGCTGATCGTGGTTTTAATCATCGCGATCCTCGCGGCGATCGCCGTGCCCAACTTTCTTGAATTCCAAACGCGGGCCAAGGTCTCGCGCGCCATGGCCGATATGCGCAGTTTGTCGGTCGCCACGGTGGCGTATACGGTGGATGTCGGCGTTCCTGTGCCGAGCACGCAGAATTATTACGGCCAAACAGGAAGCTGGCTCTCCGACGAGGAGCTCCGGTGTTGGCTAAGCACGCCAATCGCCTACATTTCAAACGCCTTTCTGGTGGATGAATTCGCGGATAAAGATCCGATATCCTCGGGATTTGCCGCGCCGAACAAATTATATGAATATCAAACGTTCGAGCCGAGGGTTGATGATTCCTACCTGGGCGTCTCGGATTACTTTCCGATGCAAGTCGCGCAGGATCGAGGTTATACTTTTTATTACGGCAGTTACGGCCCGTCGCATGACCGCAATGCGGACACTGGAAGCGTCGCAACGCCATTTGATCAGATCGGGTATTTCATCATCGGCGGCACTGTGGATCCCTATATTTACGATCCGACGAACGGCACCGTAAGCGAGGGTATGATCTTGTTCACCAATGACGGCTATTTTGACGGCAGCAAATATTCCAAATATTAGACACGGTCTCTCCTCCTTGGTTAGTCCAATGTGATTATCGCCATCGGGATCGCAATCATCATCGATTCAACTCGCATCGATGCTGATCCCGATGGCGATAGCGCTTTTAAATTCGGCAAAGAAATCCCGAAACACGACGCTAAATCAGCACCAGATTATCTTTGTGGATCACTTCTTCGTAAGGGATGTTGTCGAGCAGCCCGGCGATCTCGCTGGTGCGTTTGCCTTTGATACGCTCGATCTCTTCGCTGCTGAAGTTCACCAGCCCACGCGCGATGCAGACGCCGTTGGGGCCGCAGACGTCCACGGTGTCGCCGAATTTAAAAACACCCTGGGTCTGCGTGACGCCGGCGGGCAGCAGGCTTTTCTTTTTTTCCGTCAAGGCGCGCACGGCGCCATCGTCGATGATCAGCCGCCGGTCGCGGCTGGAGCGGCCGGTGGCGATCCAGGCCGCGCGCGCGCTCATCCGTGCGCCGCCGCGCGGCAGGAACACCGTGCCCTGCGCGCGAAAATCCATCAGCGCGTCCATCGTCTCCTTGTCGCGGCCATTGGTCAGCAACGTATGCGCGCCGGCCGCGCCGGCAAGCTCCGCGGCGCGGACTTTGCTTTTCATGCCGCCCAGCCCCAGGTATGAGCCGCTTTTATGGCAATGGCCGTAGGTCTCCCCGGTCACTCGCTCGACAACGGAGATCAACCGCGCATTTTTATCGCGGTTCGGATGGCCGGTGTAAAGCCCGCCGACATCGGTGAGCAGGGCCAGCAATCCGGCTTGCATCTTCGCCGCCACGCGCGCTGAGAGCACATCGTTGTCGCCGAAACGCAGCTCATCGATCGCCGTCGTGTCGTTTTCATTCACGATCGGCACAACCTCCATCTCCAGCAAACGCTCCATGGTCAGCCGGGCGTTGAGATAACGCTGGCGATGATCCATGTCCTGCTGCGTGAGCAGGATCTGCGCAACCTCCATGCCGTGCTTGTGAAAGGCGCGGGTATAAGTGGACATCAGGCGGCTCTGTCCGATAGCCGCGATGGCTTGCTTTTCAGGGATCGTGCGCGGCTTGCGCCCAGGCTGCACCACGGACATGCCCGCGGCCACGGCGCCGGATGAAACCAGGATCACGGGATGCCCGGCGTCGCGCCAGCGCCGGATCAACGCGCCAAGGCGGCCGATGAAGTCCTGATCCAATTCGCCGCCGCCGCCGGTGAGCACCATCGAGCCGACTTTGATCACGGCCAGTCCAAAATGGACGTCGTGCGTTTCGCCGCCGTATGCATAGCGCAACGGACTATTCTTCGATTCGCTGGAGTTGCTCATACAGCCGGGTGATCTCCTGTTTCAGGTGCAGTATCTTTTCATCGTCGATCGCGGAAAGCAGCAGCGTGCGCACGCCTCTGGCCTGGAATTCCTCGCAGACCTCTTCGAGCAGCGGCTCGAACTCCGCGTCCACCAGGTCGGTTTTATTCAGCGCCACGACCTCCGGGAGCGCGGTAAGGCGCTCCGTATAGGACTGAAGTTCATGGCGCACGATTTCGTACGTCGCCCACATCCGTTCGAAATCCAGTTTATCCGGCTCAATGGCCACCAGGTGCACCAGCATGCGCGTACGTTCGATGTGCCGCAGAAAACGATGGCCCAGCCCCTGACCCTTGCTCGCGCCTTCGATCAGGCCGGGGATGTCGGCCAGCGTGATTTTTTCGCCGAACTCCAACTCGATGACGCCCAGGTTGGGATGCAGCGTAGTGAAGGGATAATCCGCGATTTTCGGCGTGGCCCGCGTCAGATTGGCGAGCAGCGTCGATTTGCCGGCGTTCGGCAGGCCGACCAGTCCAACATCCGCGATCAGCTTGAGTTCGAGGATCAGCGTGCGCTCCTCGCCCAGCGTGCCCTCCTCGCGGATGCGCGGAGCGCGGTTCGAAGCCGTGGCGAAGGCGCTGTTGCCGCGGCCGCCTTTCCCGCCGCGCGCGGCCAGCATGCGCTGCGCCGGTTCGGCGAGATCGACAACGTCCACCTCCTCGCCGTTCTCATCGAGCGCCGTGATGATGGTGCCTTGCGGAACTTTGAGCACCACGTCGGGGCCATTGCGGCCATGCTGATTTTTGCCGCGACCCTCGCCGCCCTTGGCCGATTTGTAATGCGGCTGCATCTTGCAGTCCAGCAGCGTCATCATCCCCGGATCGGCCTCCAGATAGATATTGCCGCCATTGCCGCCGTCGCCGCCGTCCGGTCCGCCAAAGGGCACGAATTTCTCACGGCGGAAACTCATGCAGCCATTGCCGCCGCGTCCGGCGTGACAGAAAACCTTCACATAATCGACAAATGCGCTCATATTAGAAAAGGCGCGCGTCGCTGGATCGCGCGGGGCGCCTATCATCCTTCCCCTGTTTAAGAGGCATCATTATCGCGTCGCTAGGGTATGCGCAAGCAAGAAACATGCGTCATCATCGCAATCAGAATCGCTATCGGTATCGCTATCGCTATCGGTATCGAAAAAACCATTGGAATCAGACAACCGGCAAAACGATCCCGATTTCGATCCCGGCTACGGCCCGGGTGCATCTTGGCTCTGCTACCAAACTTCATCAATCAGTACCGCGACCATGAGGGAGCGGCCCCTGGACGCGTATTTGGGCCGCTCCTTTACACTCGCGGTACTGACTGTGTAGCGTTTCAAGATGCGCCTCTACGGCCCAAAGTCCGGATTCTGCAATTGACAAATGAGGGGTATTTGAGGCATAATGAATACTTGCAGTGGAATCACGGATGGAATTGCCGGGCAAAGGCGGGAAGGCATCATGGACGATTTGCTGTTTAGCTCGGGCGACTATTGGGGCGGGGATCATGAGCGCAGGCGAGTGTTGCATGACCGTCTGCGGCGCTTGCAGCATTTTGTGCAGGAAGCCAAACGGCTTTCCGAATTAATCCTCAACGACCCATCGTTGCCCGAGCTCGAGGTTAAGCGTTATGAGGACGCCCTGAACCAGCTGTTGCGATTGGATCTCACCGGCCGCAACCGCAATCGCAACGTGCTGGATGAAAACGCGCCGATCCAGTTTGACATCAGCATGCGGTCGCGGGCGCGAAAGGCTTCCAAACTCAGCCTGGAGTGGATCCTCAAAAAAGCAGGGCTGCTCACGCGGAAGGAACTGGACCAGATCAAGGAGGAACTCAAGCGCAATCCGGAAGAAAATCTGGTGCAGGCGTTGAAACGGCGCCGCCAGCTCAGCGACCGGGAAATTTTAAACGCCGTGGCGAAGGAACTGCAGCTGGAGATGATCGACCTGCGCCAGGCGCAGATTTCTCCGGCCACGCTGGCGCTGGTGCCCCCGAGCGTGGTGAAGGAATTCAAGGTGCTGCCAGTGCGGGAAGAAGGCGATACGATCTATATCGCGCTGTCCGATCCCCTGGATGTGCAGTTGCAGGACGATCTGGAAATGATCTTGCAGCGGCGCGTGACGGCCGTGCTGGCCAGCGATGCGGATATTGAGCTGGCGATCCAGCGATATTACGAAAACGGCGAAAACTGATTTCGCGGTGAAATCCCGTTTTTTATGCTGGCAATCCGTCTCAAACGGCCCATATAATTAATGTATCAAAATCGCGCTACGAGCGGTTCTTTTTTCTGGCGGTTTGATTTCGAACAACGCCGGTAAAGAGTCATTTTATCAGTTTGAGGAATCTCGCATGGTTTTCGGGCGGCGTAAAAAGAAACAAAAAGATCAAGAGAATCAATCCGATAAGCAGGGATCTGGCAAAGGGCCGGATATTCTGCCGCCGCATCAGCAAGGCGCCGCGATGCGCGACACCTTCGACACCCTGCAGGACTGGGGCGCGCCGCTGGAGGATGCCCCGCCGATTGAACCGATGGAGTCAGGCGCACGCAGCAAAACCGCAAAACTCACCCCTTCGCTCGGCACAATCCTGGAAGAAGCGGGATTGGTGAGCACCGAAATGATCCAGTCCATCATGAACGACCGTGTGCGCGGCGAAGAGGCTGGCTCGCTCAAAAGCACCCTGATTGAAAAAGGCCTTGTCCGCGAAGAAGACATCATGGACGCCATCGCGGAGGAGATGGGGCTGGTAAAGATCGAGCTGCACACCCTGCGCCCCAGCAAGGACCTGATCGAAGCCATCGACGTCAAAGTCGCCAAGCAATACAAGGTTTTCCCCGTGCGCAACGAGGAAGACGCGATTTACGTCGCGCTTTCCGATCCCCTGAACGTGCAGGTTCAGGACGACCTGGAGCGCATTCTGCAAAAGCGCGTCGTGACGATGATCGCCTCGGAGGGCGAGATCGACCGCGCCATCGCGCGCTATTACGAAAAAGACGAGATCCTGGACGCCATCGAGAAGGTGACCGACAAAGTGCATGAAGAGATGGGCCTGGCGGGCGACGAATGGGATCAGAAAATCGTGATCGACGACGACATCCCGGCCGAAGAACTCCCCGCCGTGGTGCGCTTCATCGACCTGATCTTCCGCATGGCCGTGCATGAAAAGGCCTCGGATATTCACATCGAACCGGCGAAAAACACAACAAACATCCGCTTCCGCGTGGACGGCGTGCTGCATGAAATCCCCTCGCCGCCCAAACGCTGGGAGCGCTCCATCATTTCGCGGCTCAAGGTGCTTTCCCGCATGGACCTGGCGGAAAAACGCATTCCACAGGACGGCCGCATCAAACTGGACATCACGGATAAAAACCTCGACTTGCGCGTCTCGGCCCTGCCCACGATTCACGGCGCGGAGTCGGTCGTCATGCGTATTTTGGATCAGGAATCTGTCTTGCTGGGCTTGGAAGACGTCGGTTTCCTGCCGCGCAACATCGCGATTTTCGAAAGATTAATCCGCACGCCCACCGGCATCATCCTCATGACCGGACCGACCGGTTCGGGCAAGACCACCACGCTGTACGCCGCGCTGGGCACGCTGAACTCGCCGGAAACGAAACTCGTGACGATCGAGGATCCGGTCGAGTACATGCTGGAAGGCATCATCCAGGTGCAGATCAATCCGGCGGCGGACGTGACCTTCTCCACCGGCCTGCGCACGATCCTGCGCCAATCGCCGGACGTGATTCTCGTCGGCGAGATCCGCGACATGGAGACCGCCGAAATCGCAATTCGCGCCGCGCTCACCGGCCACTTGGTGTTCAGCACGCTCCACACCAACGACGCAGCCACGGCTCCCGTGCGTCTGATCGACATGGGCGTCAAGCCCTATCTCGTGGCTTCATCGCTGGCCGCCGCCATCGCGCAACGTCTGGTGCGCCGCGTCTGCAGCCATTGCAAGAAGCCCTATGCGCCCACTCCGCAGGAACTGATCGATATGGGCGTGGATCCGAACGAATACGCCGAACATGAATTTTTCCACGGTTCGGGCTGCGAGCGTTGCGGCCAGTCGGGCTATCGCGGCCGCACGGCGATCCATGAGATCTTCATGCCCGAAGGCGAGACGAAACAGATGATCCTGCGCAGCATGCCCGGCAGCAAAATCAAGATCAAAGCCGTGGAGCAAGGCATGCTGACCTTGCGCATGGACGGTTTCGAAAAGGCGAAGATGGGCACAACAACCCTCACCGAGGTGATCCGCATCACCGGCATGGACGAGGCCGAGTAATAATCATCGGAAAGTCTGTTTGCCTGAATTGGCTTGCCGCGCATCCCCAGCCTTAAATCGCCAGTTCTTGGATGCGCACAGGGCGGCTGAAATTTTTAAACGTCACGCTCTTGATTTTACCACGAACGAATTCCTGGGCGTATTGCTCCGCTGTGGCCGCCGTGGCCGCCGCGCCCGACTTGGCTTGTTCATCCGCCCAGTTCATCGTCAGGAAGCCCAGGTTCACCGTCTCCCCCATGATATCGGGTCGCGCATAATCCGGATGCCCGATCTTGCCGAGATAAATCTCGCCGCTGCTCAGGCCGATCTTCAGCATCTTCGGCTCGCTGATCAGTTCCCGCGCCAGACGCGCGGCCTCCAGCGCGCGCAAGGCGTGATGCAATCCGGAAAAAAAACAGAGAAATTCATCGCCCATGTATTTGATCGGCACACCGTCGTGACGCAGAGCCGCCTCGCTGACCTGGTACAAAATCCCATTGGCCCAGGCGGCATAGTCCCGCGGCGGCATGCCGACCGACTTGCCATACGCCCCATGCAGGCTTGAGACGAATACCGTAGCCTCGAACACGTCCAGATCCTGATCATACGCCCCCAGCAGCCAGTCCAGCGACACGCCCAGCAACTTGGAGAGCGTCGGCAGCAGCGTGATATCCGGACCGTTCTCGCCGCGCTCCCATTTCGACACCGCCTGCGGACTGATCTGCAACGCATGCGCAATGTCGTTTTGCTTCAAGCCGCGCTTCTCGCGCGACTCCCGGATCCGCCGCCCCAAATCCGCCAGCAACATGACTCGTCCTCGCTTTCTCGGCTGCGTTGAATGACAACGTCAGATTTCCGTGCTCCCTGGAGTGCGCCGGGGCTGCGCGTTCGGGCGCGCGGGAGCGATGCGATGCTTGGGCAATTCCGCGCCCTGGCGCAACACGGGCAGCCGCTCATCCGCCGACCATTCGATCCAGCTGTGCTCATAGACGCTGACGTTGTTAAACCCCATCGCAACGAGCGTATAGGCCGCGAGAAACGCCCGGCTTCCGTCGTGACTGTAAACGCAAACGCGCTTGCCTTTTGAAATCCCGGCTTTGTCCAGCAACCGCGAGAGTTCCGAATAGTAGCGCAGCTGGTAATGCCCATACTCGCGAAAGATATTTTCGAGCGGAAAGTTCACCGCGCCGCGGATGTGTCCAGCGCGCATGACATGCGGCAAAATCACCTCGCCCTTGTATTCCTCTTCCGTCCGGCAATCCCAAAGCACGAAATCCTCCGGCTGATCGCGCACCTCGGCCAGCAAGCGGTCACGGGTCCACAGCGCCTCCATCCGCGGATTCGCTGTGTAGCTGGCCGGCTCGCGGAAGGCGGTGTTGAAATCCACCGGGAGTCCCGCGTCGATCCAAAATTCCATCACATCCCCGTCCACCACGTGCAGTTTTTCATGCCCCAGCCAATAAAGAACGTATGCCGCAAAAAGACTCTCATATGACTCGCTAGGATTTCCGTACACGTAAATATCGTTTTCCGGCGTGACGCCGAAAAGGCCGAGCATCGACTCATAACGCCCGGCGCTCCAGACCGCATCCGGCGATTGATTCAGACGATACATAAAGAAATTCGGCTCGCCCTCGCGCCACTTTGCGATCGGCATATTCACCGCACCCGGCAGATGGCCCTCCTTGTACTTCTCCGCGGCTCGCCCGTCGATTAAAACAACTGAAGGATCGGTGTAACGATGCCGCAATTCTTCGGCACTGACAAACATCCCTGATCGGGGAAACGCGTCAAAACCGGTCTTCAGCGGCAATCCATACGGCCCGCGACTCGTGGCGGCGCACGAGCATAAAATCAATCCAGTGGCCAGCAATGCGCCGATGTTAAGATACATCCGTGTTCGCTTCATGACGACCGCCTCTCCAAAGATAGGCCTATTCCCCGAATTCCGCGCAGCACAGTCCGCGCCGCCCGGCGATGGAAATCCCTCATGCAATTGAAACCTAGACCAATCACACGAGGCAGGCAATAAGAAAGAACAGCGCCTTTGCCGATCGCCGAAGAATGCTCAAGCTTCATTGGCTTTCTGCTCCGCGCCATCCGTTTTCGCGTTCTTTCTTCTACGCCGGCGTTTTTTCGGCTGCTCTTCGTCCTTCAGCGCATTATGCACGCGCATCTTGACCGCCATCAGCGTGTAACGCTCGTCAAAAATCCGTTGGATCGAATCACAGATCCAATCGTAGGAATAACCGTTGACCTTCAGCAGCACCATTGTCCGCGTGATTCGCTCCTGCCGGTCTTCTTGCACGGCCTGCACAATCCTCTGTTCCACTTCCCTGCCTGCTTTTTCCACGATCTCCCGAACCATTGAAAATCCTCCTGTGATCAAATCCAGCGGCTGGCGGCCGGCGGTCGCGTTTTTGAGTCTCATGAGCTAATTTAAAAATAGGCCAAACGTCGAATTTTAAAGACATCAATTGGAGAGTCTGCTTGATTCAGCCCCAGCCTTACGCCAA
>JAFGJS010000053.1 GCA_016928995.1 Candidatus Sumerlaeota bacterium
CGAAGCCGCAAACTTGCTGCTCGAACAACTGCGCCCCGGCGCTGCCTCCCGGAAGCCGATATGCCGCAAAATCCCGATCCAGCTGATCATCCGCAAATCCACGGTTTCCATAAAGAAAAATAACTGACGTTTATACAGCATTTAGAGGCATTGAGAGACCCACTGGATTACGACATTGCCGATTAGGTCTAAAACCAAACGTAAGCCTTTAGCCAAATATTGAAGGCGGCCCCTTTTAAATTTGACAATAGGCTTTATGCGCAATATATGTTAACGATAACTATTGCACTAGCATATCGGTTCGATAAAAATTTGAGGGGTTATGCTCATGCGCAAATATCAACGAAAAACGGCTTATCTTTGGAGTGGCTTGATCTTATCAGCAATGCTTTTCATGCTATGGGGCTGCGATGCCAAGGAAAACAATGAATCAACACAATCAAAACAATCCACTCAGGCGCGGGAAAACAACAAAAAGCCGTTGACGCTGGCCGTCATCCCCAAAAGCACGGGCGGTGAATTTTGGCAGACGGTGGAGGCTGGAGCGCGAAAGGCTGCAAACGATCTGGGCGTCGAGATCAAATGGGAAGGAACTTTAACCGAAACGGAAATCGCCGAACAAAACAAAATCATCGAAAACATGATCAATCTCGGCGTGGATGGAATCGCGCTGGCCCCGCTGAATGCCAAGGCCATGAGCAAACGTGTCCAGGACGCCGTGCAGGCTAACATACCTGTGGTCATCTTTGACTCGGCCGTTGACGGAGACGCCTATAGCAGTTTTGTCGCCACTGACAATGTGCAAGGCGGAAAACTGGGAGCGGAATATGTCATTCAACAACTAAACGACAAGCTTGGATCCGGCAAGGGTAAAATTGTCGTGCTGCGCTATGTGCAAGGCACAGCGAGTACGGAAGCGCGAGCGCAAGGATTCCTGGACGCAGTAAAACAAGCCGGCCTGGAAATTGTCGCGGACGTATATCCGGAAGATGGCAGCGTCGCAGGAGCAAAAAAGACTGCTGCAAACACGCTGGAAGGCCTGATTCATGACAATAAACTGGATGTCGATGGCATATTCGCCTGTAATCTCGTGTCCGCGTTGGGGATGGCCGCAGCGCTGAATGATTTGCGGAAGAGCGGCATTGCCGTTGATTCCATTTTTGTCGGATTCGACTCTTCGGAGAAACTTATCAAGGAATTGAATGATGGCAGCATTAACGCTCTTGTGGTGCAAAATCCACACAAAATGGGATACTTGGCAGTGGAAACCTTGGTTAAACACCTGCGCGGAGAGAAAATTGAAACACGTGTGGATACAGGAGTTGAAGTGGTGACGAAAGACAAACTCCAGCAAGATCCAGCGATTCGTAAACTGGTCGGAGTCGAATGATTTTATGGCCGATTGCGAGATGTCTACCCAAGCCGCGCCGCGGCTTGAGATGGAAGGAATCAATAAATCATTTGGCGCCACAGCCGCGTTGCGAGGTGTCAACCTGACACTCTTTCCCGGCGAAGTGCTGGCTCTGATCGGAGAAAACGGCGCTGGCAAAAGCACCCTGATGAAGATCCTATCCGGCGCTCTGTTGCCCGACACAGGAACAATCCGCCTGGATCGTAAAGCATACCAGCCGCGCAATCCGCTGCACGCGCGCGCATCCAGTGTCGCGATGATTTATCAGGAACTCTCCCTGGCGCCGCACCTGTCGGTGATGGAGAATATCCTGCTTGGCATCGAGCCTGCGCACGGACCGTTAATACGTTGGGGTGAAATGCGCCGCCGGGCCGTTGAAGCGCTCGTCCAGGTGGGGCTTGACGGGCTCTCCCCCGACTGCCAAGTGCGCAAACTATCCATCGCCCAGCAGCAGTTGGTGGAAATCGCACGAGCCGTGGCCCTCAACTGTCGTCTGCTTGTGCTCGACGAGCCGACCAGCAGCCTGACGCAGACGGATATCGAAAAGCTGTTCGCACTCATCCGCCGCTTGCGTGGCGAGGGTGTTTCCATCATATACATATCCCATTTTTTAGAAGAAGTCCGCGAGATCAGCGACCGTTTCACCGTGCTCCGCGACGGACAGACCGTAGGCTACGGCGATACCACTGACACAACGGATGAACAGCTCATCGCCATGATGGTCGGGCGTGAAGTGGAGGATTTATATCCGCGTTCCGCCAGAAAAACCGGCGAAACAGTTTTGGAAATCAAAGGACTCTCAGGCGCCGTCAAACCGGACGACGTTCATTTGACATTAAAACGTGGAGAAATTCTCGGCATTGCAGGTCTGGTTGGATCAGGACGGACGGAATTCATGCGCGCCATTTTTGGGCTTGATCCTATTCGCTGTGGAGACGTGACAATCAATGGCGTGAGCGAAGCCGCGAATCCCTATTCCCGCTGGATGCAAGGCGCCGGATTTGTCAGCGAAGATCGCAAGGCCGAGGGATTAGCTGTCGGCCTAAGCCTGGCGGACAACATCACGCTGCCGCGGTTGCAAAAACTGGGGCCGTGGAAAATGGTCCTGCCGTCACGTCAGATTTCGGCCTCGCAACCCTGGATCGAAAAAATCCCCATCAAATGCCAATCCGCCGCGCAAACCGTGCAATCGCTCTCCGGCGGAAATCAGCAAAAAGTAGCCATCGCCCGCTTGCTGCATGCCGACGTGGACATCCTGCTATTGGATGAACCGACGCGCGGCATCGACGTTGGCTCCAAAGCGCAAATCTATCGATTGATCGACACGCTGGCGGCCGGCGATCCCGGACAAGGTCGCTCCTCCAAAGCAATCCTGATGGTCAGCAGCTACCTGCCTGAACTGCTGGGAATCTGCGATCGCATCGCGGTGATGTGCCGCGGACGGTTGACACCGGCGTTGCCAGTCACTGAATGGACCGAGCATACTTTGATGGCCGCCGCGATTGGAAAGGAATAACTCTCTTATGCTCGATGCGAAATCAAACAATACAAGCGTCATCTTTCAATCCGCCTGGTTCAACCTCCTGAGCCGTTTCATCGCGCTGCTCGCCGTCTTTCTTTTCTTCGCGCTGCTTGTGGAAGATGGCAAGTTTTATACACTGCGAAATCTGGAAAACATCATCCGCCAAAGCGCTGTCTATGCGACCGCGGCTTTAGGCATGACGCTGGTGATCATCGCCGCCGGCATCGATCTCTCCATCGGCTCCATCATCGCCCTGGCTGTCGTGACCGTCGCCTGGACGCTCAACCTTCACCAAACGGTGATTATCAACGGCCAAACACAATCCCTCGCTCTGATCGAAAAATGGCCCGTGCTTCTGCCAATTTGCGCGGTGATCGCTGGAGTGCTCGCCGCCACGCTGGCAGGAGCCGCCAACGGCGTAATGATCACTGGAATCCGCCTGGCGCCATTCATCGTGACACTGGGCACAATGGGGATCTTCCGCGGCTTGGCCAAAGGTATCTCCAAGGAGCGGGATATTTATCCTCCGTCCGATACATGGATTTCCCGCATCATGGACCCCACGATCAGCAGCCCGGACGCCTCGCGCAACTGGATGATCTTTCCGCCAGGCATCTGGATGCTTCTGCTGGCCGCTGTCGCCGCCGCGTTCATTCTACGCTATACCCGCCTGGGCCGCCATATTTACGCCATCGGCTCCAACGAAGAAACCGCACGGCTTTGCGGCGTGCCAGTGAACCGCGTCAAGATCATCGTCTACATGCTCGCCGGATTCTTCGCCGGGCTTGCCGGCCTCATGCAATTCTCCTACATCAGCGGCATCGGCCAACCGACAACCGCCGTGGCTTACGAACTGTTTGTCATCGCCGCAGTCGTTATCGGCGGCGGCAGTCTCATGGGCGGCGAAGGCACGATCCTCGGCAGTTTGATTGGCGCGTTGATCATCGGCATTCTCTATATGGGCGGTCAACAGATGGGCTGGCCCAAATGGGTGCAAGAAATGGTCATCGGCGCCATCATCATCATCGCCGTCGCTCTCGATCAATTCCGCCACCGTAAAATGCATTAGATTATTCATAATTCCAAATCCCAGCTTATAACTCACAAGGGGAACTCAATATGAATCTTTCAACAGCTCTCGGAGCGGCATTTCTCTCTCTCGCTGCGCAAGCAGCCTGGCCCGCTGCCGTCTCTTCACCCTCCGGCGAAATTCAAGTGAGAATTGCGAGTGAACCCGCGCTTGAGTAAACCGTCATTGCCTTTGATGAGACAATCATTGCGCCGTCCGTTATGATGATTACTTTAGCAAATCAACATCTGTTGGGCGCCAACATGGAAATCACGGAAGCTGTCGCCCAGACGCATGATTCGACATGGACGCCGGTAGTGCCCGGACGGCGCGCGGTAATCCGTAATCACTACAACGAACTCCTGCTGCGACTTCGGGAAAAGAACGAGCCTCATCGTCGGCTCCATCTTTGCATCCGCGCCTTTGACGACGGCGTCGCTTTTCGCTATGAATTTCCCGCACAACCGGGCATGGATGAATTCAGACTGCTTGATGAACAACTCAGTTTTGCTTTCCATCCGGCGCCCTTTGCTGGGCCGCGGATTACGGCAGTGAAATCTCTCCGCAAGAAAGCCATTTTGTCAAACAGCCGCTCAGCGAGATCAGCGAACAAGCCTTCGTCGGACTCCCATTAGTCGTCCAAGCGCGCGAGAATTGCTACGCCGCTCTTTTTGAAGCCGCCCTTGTCGATTATGCAGGCATGGGCCTTCGCCGTGACAACGCAACAACCCTGAGCGGCGTGGCGCTGAAAACGATCCTGGCCAAAGAAAACATTGGTATCGACAAATGGGCAAAGAACGCCGAAAAAAAACCGGAAACCGTGATCGCTTCTCTGCCGCATCAGTCTCCCTGGCGCGCGATTATGATCGCCAGGGAACCAGCCAAACTACTGGAAAACGACATACTGCTCAATCTTAACGAACCCTGCGCGCTCAATGACACGACGTGGATTCAACCCGGCATGATGGCTTGGGACCATTGGTGGAGCGGCGACGTTAAAATGGACACCGCGACCGCCAAGGAATACATCCAACTCGCCGCGGACATGGGCTGGCCCTATCAGCTGATCGACTGGCAATGGTACGACCCCTTCAATCGCGCCGGCGCCGACATCACCAGCGTCAATCCGGCCCTTGACATGGAAGAAATCCGGCGTTTTGCCAAAGAAAAAGATGTTCGCCTCTGGCTCTGGCTTCATTGGAGCGACGTCGATCGCAACGACACGTACCTCAAAGCCTTTCCGCTCTACGAACAATGGGGAATCGCCAGCGTGAAGATCGACTTCATGGAACGCGAAGATTAATGGATGGTCGATTGGTATCACAAGATCGTCAAATATGCGGCTGAGCATCATCTCATGGTCGACTTCCACGGCGCATATAAACCCACCGGCTGGCGCCGCACCTATCCTAACCTCATCACATGCGAAGGAGTTCTAGGCAACGAACACGTCAAGCTCGCCAACCCCGATAACTATCCTGACAGCATACACAAATGCACCATTGCGTTCACTCGCAATCTTCTGGGTGAAATGGATTTCACTCCTGGCGGTTTTCTCAACCGCACCGAGTAAACTTTCCGCTCCCGCGTGACTCCAGCGACAGTCCTCGGCACTCGCTGTCAGGAGCTAGCGCTCTTTATTGTCTATGAAAGCACGCTCACCTGCGTCTGTGACCATCCCAAGAATTACGCCAACCAGCCTGGCGCCGATTTCCTCAAAATCGTCCCCACCACCTGGGACGAGACCATCGGCCTCAATGGCGAACTCGACACGAAATACGATCCTGCATCCGGCGGATCGACGACCACGTTCCGCTATGATCCGATGGGCAGCCTGCTGGACGTGGACGTGTTTGACGGCGCCAGCACGGACAGCGTGAACTACACCGTCGATGTCTCCGGCCGCCGCTTCCTGCGCGACGATGGCGCCACATCGGCCATCTGGGTTTATCAGGACCGGCTGAATCCCGTGGCGCAACTGGATAGCGCAGGCAAACTGGATCGGCTCTTTATCTATGGCTCCAGCGGACATGTTCCCGATCTGATGTTCAAGGACGGCGTCGCTTATCGCCTGATCACGGACCATCTGGGGAGCGTGCGGCTGGTCGTGCGGCTTAGCGACGGCGCGGTCATGCAGCGCATCGACTACGATCCGTGGGGCGTGACGGAAAACGACACAAATTCGGGCTTCCAGCCCTTCGGCTACGCCGGCGGACATTGCGACGTCGCCACATCAGACATCATCCGCTTCGGCGCGCGCGACTATGACGCCAAACTCGGCCGCTGGCTGGCGAGGGCTGGCGTCCGGCGGGCTTGCTGCGCGTTGGCGACTACCTGGTCGGCCTCGACGACGAGATTGTGGACGTGCAACACATCGAACGCTTCTCCGGCCACTGGACCGTCTACAACCTCCAGATCGAAAACAATCCGAATTTCTACGTCTCGCTTCCCCTTGACCGCACCACGATACTCGTGCATAATACGGCGTGTGGTTTACATGGGCATCATCCGATACCAAAATTCATGGGAGGCGCCAAGAATCAATTTTTGACGAATATTGATGCTGGGCTTCATACTAGTTTTCATAGCCAGTTGAATAAAACGTTGCGCAACGCTGGTTTTCCTGCAGATCGAGGTTCTGGAAATGGCATGAAGGCATTCAACAGCCCGTTGAAAAAGGGTCATTTTTATCATGCTGCGATTGGACTGTGCTCTTGCGGCAGTTTTCCGGTCGGAGCGGTTGAATGGATACAAAAATAGCGCAAACTCCGCAAAATGGCGCCGAGAGCGTTCCGGGCGCTTTGCGGGGCCGCGCAAGCGGTTGAAAAAACCGGAATGCGCATCTGGAGCGCCGTCGCCAGGACTTCCCGCAGCGGGCCGCCGGTCTGCAAACTCCGCGAGGAGCCGATGCCGAACAACGCGCGCATGATGATCCCCAGGTTGAAGCCCATCAGCAG
>JAFGJS010000054.1 GCA_016928995.1 Candidatus Sumerlaeota bacterium
CTCTCCTTTTCGTTCCTCTGAATTTTCGAACGAAAACCGGAGAAAAATCCACCTTAATGGCTGTCCAGTTTTTGGGGACAATTATACTCAGCGTAGCGGTACTCGTACTCGTTCTCGTCCTCGTTCTCGAATAAAGTAGTCCACCGTTTCAAAACGGCAAAAAAATGATAGCTCGTGAAAATCTTACGACTCAGAGTCCATCTCCGAACTCGCTTATCATCCATTCGAGAAAAACCCCGCCCTCAAATTATATGATTGTTATTATAAATATTACTTGCGCCCATAGTGCGATTAGTGTATTTTCACTGGGTTTTGTTATAAAAATGACCGCATATCCTTCCCGTCGCGCACAACACCGACCCATGAAAAACCAAGCGCGGCATCCGGATGTTGTCTGTTTTTTATCTTGAGTTCAATCACCACGCCAGGAGCCATATCATCATGAAAACATCTCACTGGATCGCCTCCACCCTCATCCTCCTCCTGACAACCGCTGCCCACGCGGCCGAAGTAACGTTTTCATCGCCGATGGAAATAACAACATCCGCTTCAAGCGCTCGTTCGGTGTTCGCTATCGATCTGGATGGCGACGGTGATCCAGACATATTATCGGCGTCCTATGACGATGATAAAATCGCATGGTATGAAAACCGATTGAATCAGGCGGAGCAGGATTTTGGTTCGCAACAAGTGATCACAACTTCGACGATCGGCGCTCGTTCGGTTTGGGCCGCTGACCTGGATGGTGACGGCGACGTGGATGTGCTCTCGGCATCATCAGGTGATAATAAGATCGCGTGGTATGAAAATCGCCTAAATCAAGCTGAGCATGACTTTGGAACGCGTCAAATCATCGCAAGTGGAATGAACTTCACCTTAGTTCATGCCGTGGATGTGGACGGCGATGGCGACGCCGACATTATCGCCAACAGGAATGCATGGTGCGAAAACCGGCTCAATCAAACTGAACATGCCTTTGGCACCTTAAAAAAACCGTCAAGTAATGCAGTAGATTTTGCCGATCTAGATTGTGACGGTGATATTGATTTTCTTGGATTCAGTGTCGCGGATACTACTGACTGGATTCGTACCTGCTTTTATGGTTTCTGTTATTGGACAAGTTACAGAGATATATACCTCCGTCGAATTTTTAATTCGGGAAGTAGTTTCCATACAGATAATACAGGTCCTTATATTTACCGTCAATCGACAACATTCTCAGGCCCCGCAGCAGTCCCTCCAACGGAGGATCCTTCTAAGTATTTTTCTAATCCCAGAATCTTTGCCACTGATTTGAATGGTGATAGTTATATTGATGTTGCAGCATTCGATGATGGTTTTTATTGGATTGAAGATGGAGAAAGTGTGCGATTTTTTTCAAATCTAACTTATCCTTCTGACTTCGTGGATTTAAATAATAACGGCAACAAAGATATCCTGACTTTGACAGGATGGCATGAGAATCGATTGAATCAACCGGAAAATGACTTCGGTGAACAACAGACAATAATCCCAGGCAGTTACACTCGATCCGTTTATCCTGTGGATCTGGATGGTGACAAGGACCTGGACATTGTTTATGCGCAAAGCAATGGAGTGTACGTTATCTTCAATCAATTAGATCCATTTGAAACCGTGATTGGCGAAGGCTCGACATCGTGGTATTTTGCGGATGGGGATAATCAGGGAGGAGCGCAGACTTATATTTTAGTCAATAACACCAACACCGAGGCGACGACGCTCACACTGAAGGCGCTGTTCTATCAGCAAGAGCCGGTGACGATCAACGCGACGGCCGAGGCGCTGTCGCGCTGCACGATCGCGATGCACGAATGGTTGCCGGGGATTGGCATCAACACAACGAGTTTTGGCTGCGAGCTGATTTCGAACCTGCCGGTGTTCGCGGAGCGGGTGATGTATACGCCGGAGATCGCGCTGCGCGATGGGATCGCGACGACCACCTTCCGCACTCGCGCGACGGCGGCCATCGGCGCGCGCGAGCCGCGCACGGAGTGGTTCCTCGCCGAAGGCGCGACCGGCGCAGGCGCTGGCGGCCAACTGCGCGAAACGTATATCTACATCGCGAATCCGAACGAGACCGACGCCATGATCGAGTTGGAGTTCCTGCGCGAGGACGCGGCGCCGCTCACGCTGCCTTACGCGGTGGAAGCGCAGCGCCGCAGGGCGATCGACTGCGCCGTAATCGTCGGGCTGGAGCAGGCGAATTTTTCCACGCGCGTGCGCTCGACGAACGGCGTGGGCATCGTAGTTGACCGCACGATGGTCGGCGCGGCGGACGGTCTGCCGCGGCAATGGGCGCATGCGGCGCTGGCGGCTGATCGCGCCACGACAGGCTGGTGGTTCGGCGATGGCTCGCTGACCGACGGCTGCGAGACATTCCTCACGCTGGCGAATCCGTCGAGCGCGACGGCCACAGTAAACCTGCGCTTTCTGCGCGAAAGCGAAGAGCCGTTCGCGGCGCAGGTTGCGGTGGCGCCGCTCGCGCGCGAAACCGTGATCCTGAGCACGTACGCCGAGCTGCTCGGGCGGCGCTTTTCCATCGAGGCGCTCGTCGCGGACGGCGGACCGGGAATCGTGGCGGAGCGACCGATGTACTGGCGCGCGGAAGGCTACACGCACCGCTCGGGCGCGTCCGATACGATCGGCGCGACGCACACGGCCGCGACGTGGTTCCTGCCGGAAGGCGCGGTGTTCGGCCAGTCGGATTTCGAGTGCGAGTTCGCCGTGGGGAATCCAAGCACGAGCGACACCTTGGTCGAAGTCGCGTTCATGCTGTCCAACGGCGAGGTCTTGCTGGTCGAGCGCGAGCTGGCGGCCGGCCGCCGCATCACAATCTCGGCGAACGACCATCTCGCGAACACAGGCGGCACGATTTCGTTCTCCACGCTGATCCGCACGACAAACGGCGTAGGCATCGTAGCCGACCGCTCGATGTACGCGCGGAGCCTGCCCAGCGAAGGCGGCATCGCCCGCTTCAGCGGCCACGCCAGCCAGGCGATTTCGCTCGAGGAGTGAATCCGCCGTCAGCATGGCTCTTAGGAACGAAACAGTGATGAACGCATTTATTCGCGAAGCGAATCAAACGGGACAGGCGAAACATCAGTAGCGTTTAAAGATTTTATCTCTCTTAAATTCAACCTTATCAGCGCCAAAGGCGCTTGACATACCAGTCCAGGGCAAAGCCCTGGGTCTGGATCGACCAACATGTTTAAACCCTGTAGGGGCGCGATATTGAGGGGTATCCAATGCCAATGATGTTCCGCCCCTACAGGGCTTGTCATTTTTATTGCCTCTACCTAGGGCGTTGCCCCAGGCTGGTATGTCTGGCGCTTTCAGCGCCCTACAAAACGAAAACCTTTAAACGCTACTGACAAAACACCTATCCCGTTTTTGAGTCTTACCACACCCCCCACAGATCCATCACAACGCCTGAAATGCCCAGTCAAGAAATGCCACGCCATGAACATTTTATGCCCAACCTGATCGCCCAATGATTTCTCAAAAACCAACCTCATTCTGCAAATACCTGAAATTACACCGCTTACAAAACGCACCGCGTCTGGCACACGCCTTGTATAGGTGAAAGCAAACAGCAGAAAAGAAGATCTGAAAAAAATCTGCCTGATTCATCCAAAAGGAGAACTCCAATGAATAAGCACATCGCACGACTCACTATCATGGCGGTCATCGTTTCCGCCGCATCCTTCGGACATGCAGCCGGAATCCTGACGCCGCTCGGATCGGGACAAGCGCCGATCCAAATCCAGGATCATCATGTCAACGTGGTGATCAACAACGGTTTCGCGCAGACCGAAGTGACGCAAACCTTTACCAATCCCAATGCGGAACGCATTGAAGCGATTTACTCCTTTCCGCTGCCCAAAAGCGCCAGCTTGTCCGAAGTGACATTGACGATCGGCGAACGCGAAATTCATGGCGAGGTGATCGAACGCAAGGAAGCGGAACGCATTTATGAGGAAGAGAAAAACCAGGGCAATGACGCCGGGCTGGCCAATAAAAACGAATACAAAACATTCGAGTTCCGGGTTTCCGGGATCGAGCCCAATTCCGAAGCGCGTATTCGTTTCGTCTACTACCAGCCGATTGAAATCGACTCGGGCGTGGGACGTTTTGTCTATCCGCTGGCCGACGGCGGAACCGACGAACTGGCCGAATCCTTCTGGAGCGTGAACGAAAAAGTGGAAGGCGCCTTTTCCATCGAAGTCGAATTGAAAACAGCCTGGCCGGTGACATCCGTCCGGACGCCGGGCTATGAGAATGAAACCAGCATCAATCAGATCGCCGACGGCCATTACCAGGCGCGCTTCGAGCAGACGCAGGGCGCCTTGACGCGCGACTTCGTGTTTTACTACATGCTGCGCGACGATCTTCCCGGCCGGGTGGAAATGCTGACCTACAAGGCGGACGCCGAGAAGCCCGGCACGTTCATGATGATCCTGACGCCCGGGCTAGATCTGGAGCCGCTGACCGAAGGAACGGATTACGTCTTCACGCTCGATGTGTCCGGCAGTATGGATCAAAAAATTCACATGCTGACTGAAGGTGTCAAACGAGCCATCGGACAGCTCAATCCCAATGACCGTTTTTGCGTTGTAGTGTTCAACGACAACGCAAAAATGCTGACGCGCGGCTGGACGGCCGCGACGCCGGACAACGTGGCAAAGACATTCCAAGTCCTTGACGGATTGCGTGCGAATGGCGGCACCAACCTGTTTGACGGTCTTATGCTCGGATTGAAGCAACTGGACGCGGATCGCGCTACGAACTTCATCCTGGTCACGGACGCCGTGACGAACCAGGGCGAGCTGTCGCCGAAGAAATTCCACGAACTGATGAAAACCTACGATGTGCGGTTCTTCGGTTTTCTGATCGGCAACAACGCCAACTGGCCGCTGATGCGCGTGATCTGCGAAGGCAGCGACGGCTTCGCTCGCGAGGTCTCCACGTCGGACGACATCATCGGGCAGATCGCGCTGGCGAAAAGCAAAGTCGGACGCGAATGCCTGCATGACGCGGAACTGAAAATCAGCGGCGTGAAAACCTTCAACACCACCGACCAAATGATCGGCCGGGTGCATTTTGGGCAGCAATTGATTATCTTCGGCCAGTATGCGGATGGCGGCGAGGCCGCGCTGACGCTGAAAACACGGCAGACCGGCGAAGATAAGACATACAAAACCAGCGTGCAATTCCCCGATGTCGCTGTGGATCATCCCGAACTCGAACGCCTGTGGGCGCTGAGTCAGATTGAACAAATCGAACTGCAGGAGAACATCGGCCTGACGGAACCCGCCGAATCCCGCAGCGCCATCGTTGACCTGGGGCTGAACTACCAGTTGGTGACGGATCACACGTCCATGCTGGTGCTGTCGGATGATAAGTTCGAGAACTACGGCGTCAAGCGCCTGAACAAGGAGCGCACGGCTCTGGAACACGAGGCGCAAGCCCGTCGCAAACAAAACGCCGCGTCCAATTATCGTGTGGACAACCAGTCGCCGATGTTCCAACGCCAAGCCAACCACATGCGGCACACCGGCGGCGGCTCCGGCGCCGGGGCTTTCGATCCAATCACCGCCATGATCGTGGCATTGTTGACCGGAGCGGGCGTAACCGGCGCCCGCAGCCGCAAACAACAAGGATAAAAGCAAATTGTGGCTCAATCAAGCGCGGCGGCATAGTCCGAAACAAACTATGCCGCCGCCAATCAACAGAAACGACAAAAACAACAAGGCACGGAGAAGATAAAATGGAACTCGCGAATCAAATCATGCTCCATCACAGGGAAGACGCATCATGCAAACGGATCGAGCACTGCCTCTCCTACGCTCTGACCGCCTTCGCCGCCTTGGCCGCAGCAATGATCTACATAATTCCCGCATGGACGTCATTGGCGCATTTCGACCGCGCATTGATTCACGCTGGCGAGTTCTGGAGATTATTCACCGGTCACTTTGCCCATCTGAGTTTCGAGCATCTGTTTTGGGATCTATTAGCGTTTATCGTTTTGGGCGCATTCTGCGAACATAAAAGCCGGACCTTATTCGTCGTCTGTGTTGCGCTTTCCATGATCACGATCAGCATGCATGTGTTGCTGTTTGAACCCGGCATCGCGCGCTATTACGGCTTGTCCGGCGTCGATTCGGCGTTGTTTGTCATGTTGTGCGTGATCCTGATCAAAGAAAGCGCGCACCAACAAGGCGACGCATCGGGAATCATCGCCTGGCTCGCGCTGCTTTGTTTCATCGGAAAAGTTACTTATGAATACTTCACGGGAGGCGCTACGCTCTTCGTTGACATAAGCGCAATTGGCCGCGGCGTTCCTTCAGCACACCTGATCGGCGGACTGATTGGCGCGGCAACCGGCATGCAATTTGGTATAAAGCGCTGCTGGAATTGACGAAGCGCTGATTCATTCTGCCAACGCCTGAACCGTCTCCTGATACAGCGCCCGCAGGCGCTCAATCAGTGGTCGCTCCGTTGGCAACTCTACACTATCAATCGCCCGCACCGGCAACACGCCCACTTTCGTGCTCAGCACCATCGCCTCGTCCGCCTGTATGTACTGCTCCAACGTCCGCCGCTCCAGCCGCACAGGAACGCCCGCCTCGCGCGCCAGCTCCAGCACGATCTCCCGTGTGATACTCGGCAGGATCTCATACGACAACGGCGGCGCAACCAGCACCCCTTCCTCCACGATCAGTACGCTGCTGCCCGAACCTTCTGTCACGTGCCCGTCGCGCACCAACAACGCGTCATAGCCGCCTGCCGCCGCCGCCTTCTGCCGCGCCATCACGTTCGGCAGCAAATTCACCGACTTGATGTCGCAGCGCCCCCAGCGCAAATCCGTATGCGAAAAGAGCGTCACGCCACGCGCATAATGCTCCGCCGGAAGATCATGCCGCTCCTGCGCCGTGATGATCAACGTCGGCCGCGGCTCCTCCTTCCAGGTATGCGCTCGCGCAGGCTGAACCCCGCGCGTCACCTGGATGTAAAAATCAACGTCGCGATGCTCGCATCGGCCGCTCAGCTCGGCCAGCGCCGATTCGATCTCCTCGATCGATATCGCCCCGATCCCCGTCTCGTGCAGACTATGCGCCAGCCGCCGGAAATGCCGTTCCGGGGCGTGCAGCCGCCCATTGATCGAAAACAACGTGTCATACACTCCGTCGCCGAAAAATACGCCGCGATCCAACAACGGAAGCCGCGCCTCCGCCAACGGAGTGATCGTGCCATTCACATACGCCAACGCGCTCATCGTAATCTCGACCTCATGAAGAAAATGAAACCGGCGCCCCAAAAAGAACGCCCCACCCTCTCTTGCTCTTGCTCTTGCTCTTGCTCTTGCTCTTAAAAACAAGAATCCTACTACCCGTCCACCCTATTTCAAAATCAAAGTAAAAAAAATAAGGCCCCGAAGCATTCTTCGGAGCCTGTTGGCTTTCTTATCTTTTCACGCGTCTGTTCAAGGAATGCGCTCCCCGATCATCGCCGCCCCTGACGCGCGCGTTTGATTTTCTCTGCCATCGTCGGCTCTTTTACCTTCTTGATTTTCTCCTGCGCGTCCACTAGTTCGATGAAGGCCATCGGCGCGCCGTCGCCCGGACGAAAATCCGTCTTCACCACGCGCGTGTAGCCGCCGGGACGATCCTTAAAGCGCGGCCCCAGCTCCTCGAAAAGCTTGTGCACCGCTTCTTTGCTCTGCAGCCGGGCGAAAGCCAGACGCCGCTGATGCTGCGAACCTTCGCGCGCCAGCGTAATCAAAGGCTCCACCACTCCGCGCAACTGCATCGCCTTAGCCTGCGTGGTTTCAATCCGCTCATGATCGATCAGCGCGATCGCCAGGTTGCGCATCAGCGCCTGACGGTGCTCGCTCGTGCGGTTCAATTTGCTATGATGTTTACGGTGTCTCATCGTGCCCTTTTCCTTGTCTTCGCTCCTCAAGCCGCATCACGCCGCGACGCGCGTTTTTATTCGCTCTCCAGAATCGGCAGCCCGTTCTCGTCCAGCTTCATGTTGAACGACAGCCCCATCTCCTTGAGGATATTCTTGATTTCCGCCAGCGACTTCCGGCCGAAATTGCGGTACTTCAGCATCTCCGACTCCGTCTTCTGCACCAGGTCGCGGATCGTCTTGATCCCCGCCGCCTCCAGGCAGTTGTACGAACGGACGGACAGCTCGAGTTCCTCGATCGATTTGTCCAGTTTCTCCTCCAGCTCGCTCAGCGGAGAAGCCTCTTCCTCTTCCTCCGTCACATCCGACACCATCAGCGAGTCGTCCTCGATGGTGATGAAATGATTCAGGTGGTCGCGCAAAATCTGCGCCGCATAGCTCACCGCGTCCTCCGGCTTCACCGTTCCATCCGTCGTGACTTCCAGGATCAAACGGTCATAATCCGTGCGTTGACCCACGCGCGCATTCTCCACGCGAAAAGACACGTTCTTGATCGGCGAAAAATCCGCGTCCAGTGGAATCAAGCCGATCGGCTCCTCCGGATCCTTGAACTCATCCGCCGGAACATAGCTGCGGCCCATCTGGATATTCGCTTCCATGTTCAGCCGCGCGCCCTCGCCCAGCGTCGCGATATGCTGATCCGGATTCAAAATCTCGATGTGCTGATTCAATTCGAAATCCGAAGCCATCACGACCTTCGGACCTTCAACGTCCAGATAAATCGTGGAAGCCGTCTGCAAACCTTCCATCTTGATCCGCAGCGCCTTTAGATTCAGGCCAATGTCCGTGATGTCCTCCTTCACGCCAGGAATCGACGTGAATTCATGATCCACATCCTCGATGCGAATCGAGGTCACGGCCGCCCCCTGAATGGAAGACAGCAAAATCCGCCGCAACGCGTTGCCGATCGTTGCGCCGAAACCCCTTTCGAACGGCTCGGCGTAAAAAATACCGAAACTGTCCGCAAGCACGTCTTGATCCACAATGACGCGCCGAGGGGCAATGAGCGGTTTCAGGTCCATAAATGGCATCCTCCAAGGAATACTGAGGGCTTGTTGTGCTTATTTGATGATCTGCTGCATGTCTGACAGAAACCTGCGCCCGGCGGATGACCCGCCAGGAACGCAAACTCCGCGATGCTTACACGCGCCGTTTCTTCGGCGGACGGCAACCGTTGTGAGGAATCGGCGTCACGTCCTTGATCGACTGAATCTCCAAGCCGATGGCCTGCAACGAGCGCACGGCTGATTCGCGGCCCGAACCCGGACCCTTCACCACGATGCGGCATGCGGTCATACCGTTGTCCATCGCAATCTTGCCCGCCTGAGCGGCCGCCATTTGAGCGGCATACGGCGTGCTCTTGCGCGAACCCTTGAACTGCGCGCAGCCGCCGCTGGCCCAGCTGATGGTGTTGCCCTGCTCGTCCGTGATCGTTATGATCGTATTGTTGAACGTCGCGTTTACGTGCACCACGCCGAACGGGATGTTCTTTTTCACTTTTTTCTTTGTGCCACGGGCTTGACGTTTCGCCATGGAATGACCGCTCCTTTATCAATGCCGCCGCTGAATCAAACAAGCGGCGCAAGTCCTGCTGAAAATTACTTCTTGTTCAAGCCGCCGATCGTCGAACGCGGACCCTTGCGCGTGCGCGAATTCGTCTTCGTCCGCTGACCGCGCACCGGCAAGCCGCGACGATGGCGCAAGCCGCGATAGCAGCCGATGTCCATCAAACGCTTGATGTTCTGCTGCACCTGACGGCGCAAATCGCCCTCAACCGTGTAATCCTGCGTGATGACGCCGGTGATCTTGCTGATCTCGCCTTCCGTCAAATCACGCACGCGCGTCGACGAATCGATCCCCGCCCGGCTCAAAATATCACCCGACGTCTTCGGCCCGATCCCATAAATATAGGTCAGGCCAACATCAATCCGCTTGTCGCGCGGCAAATCAACACCTGCTATGCGTGCCACTGTTCAGCCTCCGTCCGTTTATCCCTGGCGCTGCTTATGACGCGGATTCTGACAAATAATCCGAACCACGCCTTTGCGCCGGATCACACGACACTTATTGCACATTTTTCGCACCGAAGCCCGCACTTTCATGGCTCCATCTCCCATATCCTCGCGGCCAACCGCAGCTTGCGCCACGAACGCCCGCCAGCTTATTTATAACGATACACGATCCGCCCGCGACTCAAATCATATGGCGACACTTCCACCATCACCTTGTCGCCGGGCAAAATCTTGATAAAATGCATCCGCATTTTGCCGGAAATATGCGCCAGAACCTTCAATCCATTGTCCAATTCAACGCGAAACGTCGCATTGGGCAACGGCTCCAACACAGTCCCTTCCATTTCAATGGCTTTTTCTTTAGCCATAAAAAAACAATCCTCATTCTGCGTTCCGCATCACAAACTTGAATACTTTCAGGCTCAAAGGCCCACTGTCAAGCCTGATATCGCCATTTTTTTCAGGGCCGCGTCAGAATCACTGGGCCGCCGTCAACAATCGCCACCGTATCCTCAAAATGAGCCGAAGGCAGCCGGTCCTTTGTCACTACCGTCCAACCATCGGGCAGCTCCACCGTCTCCGCCACGCCCATGTTGATCATCGGCTCCACAGCCAGCACCCAGCCGTTCTGAAAGCGCTTGTTGTTCTGCGGATCGAAAAAATTAAAAACCTCGGGCGCCTCATGCATCAAGCGGCCGATGCCATGGCCCGAATATCGCCGCACAACGCCAAAGCCATTGCCTTCCGCATGCTCCTGGACCGCCCGGCCCAGATCACCCAGCCGCATCCCGACGCGCATCGTCTGAATCGCGAGCTCCAGGCATTCCCGCGTCACATCCAGCAAGCGCTGCAGCTCCGGACGAATCCGCCCCACGGGCATCGTTCGCGCCATATCAGACATATAGCCATCCAGCTCCAGTCCGCAGTCGATCGAAACGATGCTTCCCTCTTCCAGCGCGCAATCCGGCGACGGTATCCCATGCACCACTTGCTCATTCACCGAAACGCACAGCGTCGCTGGAAAGCCGTACAGTCCGAGAAACGCAGGGCGCGCGCCTTTATCCTCAATCCGCCGCTGCGCCAGCGTGTCCAGTTCCTTCGTCGTCACGCCCGGCTTCACCGCCGCGCAAACTTCCTGCATCACTTCAAAGAGCAAGCGCCCATTACGGCGCATTATCTCAATTTCCCGCGAGGTCTTGATCCGGATCGGCCCTTTGACCACGTCGCCTATAGTCCTTTTCTCAAGCCGCCGCCGCGCCAGGCGTTCAATCACGCCCCCCGGCGTCGGATGCGGAATCCCTCGTAATGCCGCACCATCAACTGCGACTCAACCTGCTTCAACGTATCCAGCAGCACGCTCACCACGATGATCAATCCCGTGCCGCCGACGAAATCCATCAAGCTGTAATCCATGCCGTACGAAATCACCATCACCATCGGCAGCACCGAAACCGCGCACAAATAAAACGCCCCGACGAACGTGATGCGCACCATCACAAACTCGATGTAATCCGATGTCGCCTTGCCCGGGCGGCGGCCGGGGACAAACGCCCCGCTCTTCTTCAGGTTTTCCGCCAAATCAATCGGATTGAACGTGATCGCCGTATAGAAATAACAGAAGAACGCCGTCAGCACGATATAAATAATCACGTACATATTGATCGACTTCAGCGCGTCAAAAATGAACGCCTGCTCCAGGAACGACTCGTCGATCTTCATCAAATCATACGGATTCACCGTCGATTGCATATTAAACAGATTGCCCAGCCAGCCCAGGAAACCAGTGCTCGCTTGACCGCCAGTGAACGGCGTCAGGATCAGCGGGAAAAACTGCAAGATCGCTGAAGAAAAAATCACCGGAATCACGCCCGCCGTATTGATCTTCAGCGGCAGAAACTGCGTCTGCGCCTGTGTCATCCGCCGGCCTACCTGCCGCCGCGCATGCTGAATCGGGATCTTGCGCGTCGCCGTCTGGAAAACCACGATGATCACCGTCATCAGCAGGAACAGCGCCAGCACGCAAATGAAAAAGAACATCGTCATGTTGCCGTCTTTCACCCGCACAAGCGACCGCAAAATGGATGTCGGATACCGCGCCAAAATCCCCAGCGTAATCATGATCGAAATGCCGTTGCCGATCCCATGCTCCGTGATCTTCTCGCCCAGCCACATGATGAAGCACGTGCCCGTCGTGATCGAAAGCGCCGCCAGCATCACAAAAAGCGCCGAATGACCCGGAATCAACGTCATCCCGCCCTGCGCCAGCCAAATCCCGATGCCGCAAGACTGCGCCAGCGCCAATCCCACGGTTCCATAACGCGTATATTGATTGATCTTCTTCTTGCCGATCTCGCCTTCCTTCGCAATCTTCTCCAAACGCGGCCACACGATCATCAACAACTGCAAAATGATCGAAGCGCTGATGTACGGCATGATACCTAGCGCGAACACCGTCATTTGACTGAAAGCGCCGCCGGAAAACATGTCGATCATCCCGAAAACGCCGCCCCCGCTCACCATGCCGCCGATTTTTTCCTTCACGACAACTGGATCGACCAACGGCACCGGAATATGCGCCCCGATCCGGTGAACTGCGATCAACATCAACGTATAGAAAATCTTTTTCCGTAAATCCGGCACACTGTATATATTGGCCAAGTGGCGAAACATCGATCAATTTCCGTCCCGTGGTGATGATTTACGCGCCTGAAATCCCGGCATCGCTGCGACTATTCCCCGGCGCTCGCATTCTTCTCGCGCGCGACCGCCGAACCGCCGACCGCTTCGATCTTCTTCAACGCGCCGGCTGTAAAGGCATCCGCCTCCACGGTCAACTGCGTCTTCAGTTCCCCGTTGCCTAAAATCTTCACCGGCGCGCCCTGCTTGCTGATCAAACGGCACCCCAGCAACAGCTCGAAGGTCACCGTCGCTCCCGATTCGAAACGCCCCTCCAGCTGACCTACGTTCACTTCCTGATACTCGACGCGGAAGGGATTTTTGAAACCCCGTTTGGGCAAACGGCGATGCAACGGCATCTGGCCGCCCTCGAAGCCGTGTTTGCGCTTATAGCCCGAACGGCTCTGCGCGCCCTTGGAGCCGCGCCCCGAAGTCTTTCCGTGCCCAGAGCCTTCGCCCCGGCCCACGCGCTTGCGCTGCTGACGATTGCCCGGATTGCCTGGCAACTCATGAATCTTCATTCGCCCGTCTCCTCGACCTTCAACATATAGCGCACCTGGTTGATCATGCCGCGCACCGAAGGGCTCAATTCATGCACCCGGCTCTGCTGCAATCGGCGCAGACCTAAAGCGCGCACGGTCTTTCTGTGAACCGCATTGCGGTTGATCGTGCTGCGCACCAATGTCACTTTCACTTTGCTCATGGCTCTCGATTCCCCGAAAACTCGTTATGCTTCTCTTCGTGCGGCTCCAGAATCACTCGTCGCCGTCATCATCGCTGTCAAACTCATCCGTCGCATGATCCATCACAACAGTCTGCCGTACGCTGCTCACTGATGTTCCATGAGTCGCGCCGCCGCCAAGCTGCTGCTCGCGAAACTCATTCGCCAGACGGCGTCCGAGCATCTCCTCCAGGCTGCGATTGCGCAGCGCGGCAACCTGCTCGGCCCGCCGCAGCTGCTGCAAGCCGTTCACCGTGGCTTTCACTACATTGATCTGGTTGCTTGAACCAAGGCTCTTCGTCAAGACGTTATGCACGCCCGCCAGCTCCAGCACATGACGCACGGCCGTGCCGGCGATAATCCCAGTGCCGTCCGACGCCGGTTTCAGCATCACACGCGCGCTGCCGAACTTGCCGATCACTTCATACGGCAACGTGCTGCCCTTCAGCCAGACACGGAATAAATTCCGCTTCGCCGACTCGACGCCCTTCGTGATCGCAGCAGGGACTTCATTCGCCTTGCCGTAGCCCAGCCCGACGATGCCGTGGCCGTCGCCGACGGCGACCAGCGCGCTGAAACTGAATCGGCGTCCGCCCTTGACCACCTTCGCCACGCGCGAAAGCTTGATCACTTCCTCGCGCAACTCCAGCTCCCGCGGATCGATCGCCTCCTGCTCAAACAGCTGCTCCAATCCTTCGGCGCCCAGAATATTTTTAGCTTCTTGATCTTCCACGCTGCACCCGCCTTGTTTATTTAAGAGTTCGACTCCGGACGCAGAGGCATAACGCCCCCGCGGATCCGCATTGATTTTTCGTTAAAACTTCAAGCCGCCCTCGCGCGCGGCCTCGGCCAACGCCTTCACCACGCCGTGGTACACATAGCCGCCGCGATCAAACACAACCGACTCAATCCCAGCCGCCTTGCATTTCTCCGCCGCCAACTTGCCCAGCCGCTTGGCCGATTCGATGTTGCAGCAAGCCTTCGCTCCGCTGTCGCCGCGAAACTCCTTGCTGTTCGTCGTCGCGCTCGCCAGCGTGCGGCCCGTCAAATCATCAACCGCCTGCACCTGGATGTGCTTGCTGGTCTTATGCACGCAAAGCCGCGGACGGTCCGCCGTCCCCTGGACTTTCTTGCGCACCCGCAAGTGGCGCTTCTTTAATGATTGTGTACGTGTCAGTTGCATCTCGCTCTTCCCGCATTGTTATCGTTTAATGATCCGCCGCAAATCAATGACGCCGGCGGAAACGCTCAGCTCTTGTGATTACTTCTTGC
Source organism: Candidatus Sumerlaeota bacterium (assembly GCA_016928995.1). Taxonomy (GTDB): domain Bacteria; phylum Sumerlaeota; class Sumerlaeia; order JAFGJS01; family JAFGJS01; genus JAFGJS01. The sequence goes on from JAFGJS010000054.1 coordinate 14,674, forward strand.
CGCTCTTGCCTTCTTTGCGCCGCACGTACTCGCCCACGTAACGGATCCCCTTGCCTTTGTAAGGCTCCGGCGGACGATAACCGCGAATATGCGCCGCGGCCTGACCCACCTTCTGCTTATCGATCCCGCTGACGATGATCGTCGTCGGCTTCGGCGTCTCCAGCGACACCCCCTCCGGCGGATCGAAATACAAATCATGACTGAACTGCAAATCCAGCTTCAGCCGCTTCCCTTCCATCTGAGCGCGGTATCCCACGCCCTGAATCTCCAACTCGCGCCGAAATCCCTTCGTCACGCCCGTGATCATGTTGCTGATCAAACGGAACGCCATGCCATGACACGATTTCATATGCTTCGTCTCATTCGGACGGCTCAGCTGCAGCGTGCTTCCATCCAGCTCCACGCCCAGACCATCCGGAATGCTCCAGTTCAGCTGGCCCTTCGGCCCCTTCACCGTCACATCCCGCTCCTTGAGCGTCAGCGTCACGCCGCTCGGAATTTCAATCGGATCTTTGCCAATTCTTTGCATGATTTAATATCCCGTCAATCGTTCACCAGACTTTGCAAATCAACTCGCCGCCCACGCCCATCTGACGCGCGCGATGGCCCGTCATCACGCCCTGCGAAGTGGAAACCACCGAGATGCCCATTCCGCCCAGCACGCGCGGAATGCCGTCCTTGCCCACGTAACGCCGAAGTCCCGGACGGCTCACGCGCTGAATATCCGTGATCACGCGCTCGCGCCTCGGACCGTAACGCAGGAAGATCCGGATCGATCCCTTGGCGGTCTTCTTGTTGCGCACCGGCTTGAAGTATTTGATATAGCCTTCCTCGCGCAGAATCCGCGCCAGCGAAAGGTTCATTTTGCTCAATGCGACTTCCGTAACGTCATGGCTCATTCGATTCGCGTTACGGATGCGTGTCAGCATGTCTGCAATTGGATCTGTCAGCATAATTCGTCGTCCTTCAATCGACCTTGAGTCGCGCCGCCAGAATCACATCCAACGGCTTATTAAAGCAGGCCCCCGGTCCGCCCGAAGCCCTCTTATCCCGCCATCTATCTCACCAACTGGCCTTGCGCACGCCCGGAATCTGCCCCTTCAGCGCCAATGCGCGGAAACACAAACGGCACATGTCGAATTTGCGCATATAGCCGCGCGAACGGCCGCAAAGCGGGCAGCGATTATATCCACGGACTTTGTACTTAGCCGTCCTTTTCGCCTTTACTCTCCAGGTTAACGTAGCCACTTGTTATCGCCTTCTCCTTGAAACAGGTCTGTATTCGAAGCCTTAGCGCTCGCGGAACGGCATGCCGAACAGCTTCAGCAGCTCCCGCGCCTCTTCGTCCGTCTTGGCCGTCGTCACGGTGATGATGTCCAAACCCTGGTTGCCGGTCGCCGAGGACGGATCCAACTCAGTAAAGATCAAATGCTCCTGAATCCCCATCCCGTGATTGCCGCGCCCATCGAACGATTTCGGCGGCAAGCCGCGAAAGTCGCGCACACGGGGAATCGCCACGTTGATCAAGCGATCCAGGAACTCATACATCCGGGCGCCGCGCAACGTCACCGCGCACCCCACAGGCATCTGCTCGCGAATCTTGAAATTCGCGATCGACTTCCGCGAACGGCGCACACTCGGGCGCTGACCAGCGATCTGCGTTAGCTCATCCATCGCCACATCGATCAGCTTCGCATCGCGCGAACCCTCGCCCACGCCCATATTCAGCACGATCTTCGTCAACCGCGGAATCTCCATCGGATTCCCATAGTTGAACTTCTGCTGCATCGCCCCGCGAATCGATTCGTGATACATCTTGCGCAACCGGGGCTCGGACTCCGTGCGGCGCGGACGCGGCGCAGGCCCCTTGCCCTCTTTTTGCGGTTTCGCTTCGGCGCTTTTCTGCTGCTTCGCCATTTCCGTGCTACCTCGCGATCCTGATCGGATTGCCCTCCACGCTTACGCGCTCATGGGTTCCGTCTTCGTTAATTTTCATCCTGATGCGGGTCGGTTCATTCGTCACCGAGTCGATCGCCATCACATTCGACAGATCAATCGGCGCCTCCTTCTCGATGATCCCGCGCTCGCCGGTCTGCGAACGCGCCCGCTGATGCTTCCGGACCATGTTCACGCCCTCAACCAGCGCGCGGCCCGTCTTCGGAAACACCGCCAGCACTCGCGACGCCTGGCGTTGACCGGCGCTGCGGCCCCGCATCACGTAAACCAAATCATTCTTTTTAATCCGAGTCTTCATCGTTTCATCAACCTCGCGCGGCCCGGCCCTTGCCTTCGGACGGCCGTTTCATCCGCTCACATAACCTCTGGAGCCAACGATATGATCTTCATGAAATTCTTCTCGCGCAATTCACGGCCGATCACGCCAAAGATGCGCGTGCCTAATGGCTCATTCGAAGTGTTGATCAGCACCGCCGCATTGTCGTCGAAGCGCACATAGGAGCCGTTCTCGCGGCGCTGAGCCTGGCGCGTCCGCACGATCACCGCGCGCACGACGCTTTTTTTCTTCACCGACGAATCCGGCGTCGCTTCCTTCACCGACGCGATCACAATGTCGCCGATCCGCGCATAACGATGGCGCGTTCCGCCCAGGATCTTAAACGCGCAGATCCGACGCACACCGGTGTTGTCTGCCACCGCCAGATTTGTGTATTCCTGGATCATCTTACTCGAATCCTCCGATTATTTCGCCCGCTCTAAGACGCTCTCGACCCGCCAGCGTTTCAGCTTGCTCAACGGACGAGTCTCCACAATCCGCACCCGGTCGCCGATCCGGCAGACATTCCGCTCGTCATGCGCGTAGAATTTCTTTCGCCGGCGAATGTACTTCATATACGTCGGGTGCTTCATCTGACGTTCCACCGCCACAACCACGGTCTTGTCCTGCTTATCGCTGACCACCATCCCGATCCGCGACTTGGCGGCGGCCGGCTTCGTCGGACTCGCGCCCTGCGATTCTATCGTTTGCTGTTCCGTCATTGATCCGCTTTCTCTCCTCAGACCAGGATGTTACGTTCGCGCAAAATCGTCTTGATCCGCGCTATGTCCTTGCGGGCCGACGGCAATTTCGAAGTGTCGGTCAATTCCTTCGTTACGTTCTGCACCCGCATGTTGAACAAACTCTTTTGCAACTCGTCGATCCGCGCCAGCAGATCCTCATTCGTCATCGCCCGCAATTCGCCGCTTTTCATCATTCACCCTCCCGATCATCGGCCGCGGAACCAGCGGCGGCAGCCTGACGCGCCTCGCGCTCGGCCTGCTCCCGCTCGGCCTCAGCCAGCAAAGCCGCCTCGTCCACTTCCTGCGGGGCCAGCTCTTCGCCTTCCGCGTACGCCTCTTCCAGAACTTGCGCCACCTTCATGTCGCGCTTCACAAATGTCGTGGGGATCGGCAGCTTATGCGCCGCGCGGCGAAAAGCCTCGCGCGCCATCTCTTCCGTGACGCCGTCCAGCTCATACATGATCCGGCCCGGCTTCACCACGGCGACCCAGCCTTCCGGATTGCCCTTGCCCTTGCCCATACGCGTTTCCGCCGGCTTCTTCGTCAGCGGCTTGTCCGGAAAAACCCGGATCCACAGACGGCCCTGACGGCGGCAGGCGCGTGTAATCGCCACACGCGTCGCCTCGATCTGACGGTTCGAAACCCAGCCCGTCCCCTGCGCCTTCAAGCCGTAGGCGCCGAAGTTCAGCGTCGCGCCGGCCTGCGAATTGCCGCGCGCGCGGCCTTTGAACATCTTGCGGTGTTTTACCCGTTTTGGAAGCAGCATCGTTCCCTATCCTGAATCTCCGGTCCTCGCCTTAATCGGCCCCTCGGCCGCGCGGGACTTCAGATGATTTTCTTTTCTTTCTCGGGGTTCAGCTTTTCCCCGCGGAAAATCCACACCTTCACCCCGATAAAACCGTACTTCGTCTTGGCTTCCGTGAAGCCGTAATCAATGTCCGCGCGCAAGGTGTGCAGCGGCACGCGGCCCTCGCGGTACCACTCGCTCCGCGCCATGTCGGATCCGGCCAGCCGGCCCGCGCAATTGATCTTGACCCCCTGCACGCCGCTCTTCATCGCGCCCATCACGGTCTTCTTCATCGCGCGGCGGAAGGCGATCCGGCGCTCCAACTGACTCGCCACGTTCTCCGCCACCAGCTGCGCCACCATGTCCGGCTTGCGCACTTCCTCGATGTTGATCATCAGCTGCTTGCCCGTCCGCGTCTGCAGATCTTTGCGCAGCAGCTCGATCTCGCCGCCCTTGCGTCCGATGATGATCCCCGGACGCGCCGTGTGGATCGTGATCTTCACACGATTGGCCGCCCGCTCGATCTCCACGCGCGCAATCCCCGCATGATAAAAGCGGCTCTTGATCTCCTTGCGCAGCATGAAATCCTCATGCAGCCATTTCGCATATTCGCGCCGCGAGTACCAGCGCGATTCCCAGGGCTTCAAATACCCCAGACGAAAACCTATTGGATGGACTTTCTGGCCCAAAGTTCGCCTCCTGCCTTTTACGACTCAGTTAATGTCAGCCGCACATGGCTCGTGCGCTTGAGAATGCGGCCCGCGCGACCATACGCGCGCGGATGCCAACGCTTCATGATTGGCCCGGAATCGACCTGGATGTCGCCGACGAGCAGCTCATCCGTATTGATCGCCGGATCGCCATGCTTCGCATTCGCCACCGCCGACTTCAGCAGCCGGTCGATATGCGGCACAACTCCCGGCTTCAAGGTGAACGCAAGGACGTTCCGCGCCTCAGCCACGGACTTGCCGCGAATCGCATCCGCGATAAGCCGCACCTTGCGCGGCGCCACACGCAAATAGCGCATTTGCGCCTCCGCCACCTTGATCCGCGCCGATGTGTTTTTCCTTGCCATGATTGCAACGCCCCTCGTCAATTCTCTCGGTTCGAGCTTAATTATTTCTTGACCGTCTTCGCTGACTTGCCGCCGTGACCCTTGAATGTCCGCGTCGCCGCGAACTCGCCCAGCTTGTGCCCCACCATGTTCTCATTGATGAACACTGGCACGAAGCCCTTGCCGTTATGCACGGCCAGCGTATGGCCCACCATCTCCGGCGATATCATCGAACGGCGCGACCACGTTTTAATCACGCGCTTCTCGCCGCTGTTTTCCAGCGCGCCAATCCGCTTCAGCAGCTTCTCGCTGATATACGGGCCTTTTTTGAGCGACCTTGGCATAATTGCTCCCTCAAATCCTTATTTCTGGTTCCGGCGGCGGATGATCAGCCGCGACGATTCTTTTTTCTTATTGCGAGTCTTCAATCCGCGGGTCGGCTTGCCCCAAGGTGTGCACGGAATCCGGCCGCCCGAACTCTTCCCTTCGCCGCCGCCCATCGGATGATCCACCGGGTTTTTCACCACGCCGCGGACATGCGGACGGCGCCCCAGCCAGCGGCTGCGGCCGGCCTTCCCGATGGAGATATTGAAATGATCCGTATTCCCCACCTGACCCAGCGTCGCGCGGCAATTCAGCGAAGTCATGCGCATCTCGCCCGAAGGCAGGCGCAAAATCGCGTTTCCGCCTTCCTTGCCCACCAGCTGAATCGCAACGCCCGCCGAACGGCCCATCTGCGCGCCCTTGAGCGGCTTCAGCTCCACGCAGTGCACCATCGAGCCCACCGGGATGTTGCGCAACGGCAGACAATTGCCGACCTGGATTTCCGCATCCGGTCCGCTCATCACCTGCTGCCCGACCTTCAGCCCCAGCGGAGCGAGGATGTACACCTTCTCGCCGTCCGCGTAGTGCAGCAGCGCAATATGCGAAGTCCGGTTCGGATCATACTCGATCGACGCCACCTTCGCCGGCACGCCGTCTTTACGGCGCTTGAAATCAATCGTGCGAAAGCGCCGTTTATGGCCGCCGCCGATATTGATCGACGTGTTGCGCCCACGGTTATTCCGGCCGCCCGTCTTGCACAGACCTCGCGTCAGGGACTTCTCCGGCGAACGCTTCGTCACTTCCTCGTGCGTCAGCGTCGTCATCGTCCGGCGGCTCGCCGTATACGGCTTGTAAGTCTTAATGCCCATCTTTTCCCGGCTCCAACTTGCTCTTGCTCTTGCGCTTGGCCCCGCCCGGCTGAATTCGCCGCCCCGCTCAGGCCAAAGGCACGAGCAGGAGCAAAAAATCTCCTGATTGCGCCTTGCTTAATTAATACACATGAATATCCTGGCCCGGCTCCAGCGTCACGATCGCCTTCTTCCAACTCGGCCGGCGGCCCTGCACGTAACGCAAACGGCGCTTCTTGCCCAGCATATTGATAGTGTTCACCTTGCGTACTTTTACGTTATAATGAATCTCCACCGCGCGGCGGATCTCCACTTTATTCGCGCCCGGCTGCACGCGAAAGACGTACTGCTTCGGATCCGACTCCGACAACTGCGAAGCCTTCTCCGTGATCACCGGACGGATTAAAATTTCATACGGGCTTTTCATCCAAAAACCTCCTCGATCCGGGCCAGCGATCCTCGCGTCGCCACCAAACAATCGCTGGTCAGCAGGTCGAAGATATTCAAACTCCCCGGCGTCGCCACAGTCACATGCGGCAGGTTGCGCAAACTCAACAGCACATTGCGCGAAGCCTCGGTATACTCGCCCTGCTCATCCCTCTGTGCATCAAAGACCACCAAAATGCGGCCCTTCGCGCCCAATTCTTCAAGCTGCGCCGCCATCTGCCTGGTCGAAGGCTCCTCCACCTTCAGCTCATCGATGGCAAACAGCGCCTCGCCGCGTTGGAACTCCGACAATGCGCCCAGTAAAGCCTGACGGCGCATCTTCTTGTTCACGCGCTGCGTGTAACGATGCGGCCGCGGCCCAAAGGCGATGCCGCCGCCCGGACGCAACGGACTATTAATGTCCCCCGCGCGAGCATTGCCGGTTCCCTTCTGCTTGAACAGCTTCCGGCGGCTGCCCGAAACCTCGCCGCGGCTCTTGGCCTTATGCGTGCCCAAACGCTGATTCGCCAAAAAAGCGTCCAGCGTCTGACGCACACAATTGGCGTTCAATTCCACGCCCAGCACGCCCTCGCTGACGTCCATCGTGCCGGCTTTATTGCCCTTGGCATCCAGAATGTTCACCACTACAGGCATTGCCCTAGTCCCGTGTTCCTATAAGATTGGTCGCCTACGATCCGCTACTACGACCGCTTGGCTTTCACCGACTTGCGAATAATCACCATGCCGTTCGCGCTGCCCGGCACGGAACCCCTCACCGCGATAATGTTCGTCGACTTGTCGCGCTTCATGATCTTCAGACCCTGGGCCGTCATGCGCTTATTGCCCATCTGCCCAGGAAGCCGCTTCCCCTTCATCACCCGCGAAGGATCCGCCGACATGCCCATCGAACCAACCCGGCGATGATACATCGAACCGTGCGACTCCGGGCCGCGATGCTGACCATGCCGCTTGATCACGCCCTGGAAACCCCGGCCTTTCGATGTCCCCACGATGTCAACCTTTTCGCCGTCTTCGAAAATATCCAAATCCAGCGTCTGGCCGACCTCATAGCGATCCGGATCGTTGATCCGAACCTCCCGCACATAGCGGCACGCCTTGCTGTTGCTCGGCGCCAAATGCCCCGCCATCGGCCGCGTGATCTTATTCTCACGCGCATCCCCAAAACCGAGCTGCAGGGCGTTATATCCGTCAGTGGAAACGACTTTCTTCTGAAGAACAACGCATGGACCGGCCTCAATGAGCGTCACCGGCGCCAAAACGCCGCTCTCATCAAAGCACTGAGTCATTCCCAGCTTTCGTCCAATGAGTCCCAGTGTCATGATTCGGCTTGCCTCTTCCTAAGTTCTCAACTCTCCGGCGCCGGCTGTAAATCAACGTTACCGTCCGGAGAAGTCCGCCGGCATGCCAGGCGCCCCATCTTGCATCGCCCCAACAGCGGCCGGCTCATACTGAAATTCCCAGTTCGCCGCGCGCAAACTACGCCAACAGCTTGATATCCACATGCACGCCCGCAGGCAAATCCAGATCCTTCAGCGAATCCAACGTCTTCTGCGTTGGCTCTAAAATATCGATCAACCGCTTATGATTGCGCATTTCAAACTGATCCCGCGATTTCTTGTCCACATGCGGCGAACGCAGCACGGTGTAACGATTAATCCGCGTCGGAAGCGGAATCGGACCGCGCACTTTCGCCCCGCTCCGGCGCGCCGTGTCCACGATATCCTGCACCGACATATCCAGCAAACGGTGATCGAACGCCCGTAAATTGATGCGTATTTTTTGACCGACAGCCATGTCTCCGCAGTCTTTCCATCATCGCGCTCAAACCGGCGATGAATTTAAATTCGGCGCACACGCGCCCATCTTGACATAAGAAAGCGAGGCCGCTCCGGAAAGAGCAGACCCCGCTGCTTGTGTTGCTATTCGATAATTTCCGCCACGACGCCAGCGCCAACCGTCCGGCCGCCCTCGCGGATCGCAAAACGCAATTCCTTCTCCATCGCGATCGGGGTGATCAGTTCGCCGACCAGCGAAACATTGTCGCCCGGCATCACCATCTCGCGATCCTCCGGCAGCGTCACCGCGCCCGTCACATCCGTGGTGCGGAAATAGAACTGCGGACGATAGCCCTTGAAGAACGGCGTATGACGCCCGCCTTCTTCTTTCGTCAGCACGTACACCTCGGCTTTGAACTTGGTGTGCGGAGTGATCGAACCCGGCTTGCAAAGCACCTGGCCGCGCTCGATCTGATCTTTCTTGACGCCGCGCAGCAGCACGCCCACGTTGTCGCCCGCCTGACCCTCGTCCAGAATCTTGCGGAACATCTCGACGCCGGTGCAGGTCGTCTTCTGCGTCTCTTTCACGCCCACGATCTCGATCTCTTCGCCGACCTTGACCATGCCGCGCTCGATGCGGCCCGTCGCCACCGTCCCACGGCCTTCAATCGAGAAAATGTCCTCGATCGGCATCAGGAACGGCTTCTCCACGTCGCGCACCGGCTCCGGAATAAAACTGTCGACCGCATCCATCAGCTTGTCGATCGAAGACACGCCGTACTTGGTGTCCTTGCCTTCCATCGCCTCCAGCGCGCTGCCGCGGACGATCGGCGTGTCGTCGCCCGGAAAGTCGTACTTGCTCAGCAGCTCGCGGACTTCCATTTCCACCAGGTCCAGCAGCTCGTCATCATCCACCATATCGCACTTGTTCAGATAAACGACGATCTGCGGCACATTCACCTGCTTCGCCAGCAGCACGTGCTCGCGAGTCTGCGGCATCGGACCGTCTGTCGCCGCCACGACCAGGATCGCGCCGTCCATCTGCGCCGCGCCAGTGATCATATTCTTGATATAGTCCGCGTGGCCCGGGCAATCCACATGAGCATAATGCCGATTTTGAGACTCATACTCAACGTGAGCCGTGTTGATCGTAATCCCGCGCTCCTTCTCTTCCGGAGCATTGTCGATCTGGTCGAACGCGCGAACTTCCGTGCCGAACTTCTTCGCCTGCTGCATCGTGATCGCTGCGGTCAACGTCGTCTTGCCATGATCGATGTGGCCGATCGTTCCAACGTTCACGTGAGCTTTTTTTCGTTCGAATTTTGCCTTAGCCATTTGAGAAGCCTCCCAAGGTTATGACTGATTTTCTCATCACCGAGTATTATATTGTTAATTTCGCTGCTTTATATCCCGCTCAAGCCACTGCCCGCCATTCCGCCGAAGAATCTTCTCCGCCGGTTCGCGGCCGCACTGCGCCTCATGATGTCCCGCTCAAACTTGTCTGACAGTAATCCCTGATCTAGAAGAGCGACCCCGCAACCGCCGGGTTCCAGTCTGAAATTATCGCTCTCCGCGAAGTAGCCCTCGTCTTCTTTTCCTAGCAGTCGATTCGTGAGGCCGGGCCCCAAGCCCGAAGTCTCAAGGATGAGGGAATCCTGAGACGGAATCCAACCATTCAATATCAGCGTCTTTCGCGCAAATCCCGTAAATCAAAGGTTTCCGCCTTTATTCAAGGCCGTCTTGCCGCGAAAGGAAGGGGATTCAATACAAACGCCTTGGATGAGTCAACAAAAAAAAACGCTTTTTTGCTTTTTTTTTCGCGACGGCCGCCGAGGGCGTAAATCACGCTCCATCAAATATAAATCAAGCGGAAAAGCGGTGCTATAAATAGGCGATAGTGGCGCCGCCCCCAATCAACACAATGCTGCCAGCCAGAAGACAGGCGGCGTATTTACATTCATCCCAGTTCAGACAGATATAAAGCAGCATCAAGGGCCAAAGCGCCATGCAACATACGCCCCATGAAATGCTATCGGAAAAAATGAGACACACAATCCACACCACGGCGACGCTGCACATAAACAGACCCAGCAGAAGCATCAATTTCCCCAAAATCACCATCGTTGCATCCCCTATTCCAAAAATAATCCACATTCCAGCCGGAAAACATCCGTCAATCGCAAACAACTAAATATAAGCCGACGGAAAATGCAATGCAATTCTCGCCGTTCCTTGCATATCCACGCTGCATGTCAAACCGGACTCACCGGACCAGGAGCTGAATCTCGGTCCGGTAGTTCCTCGGATTGCCTTTGAAGATCATACCGGGGCCTTTTAGATATACCTCGCGCGTGGGCAGAATGATCTCCAGCCCGCGCTCCTTCACGTATTTCAGAATTTTCTCGTACGATCGTCCCAGCTGATCATAAGGCCCCCGGTGCAATAGCGAAAAACAACGCCCTCCCGTCAGCTCTCGCACGGCAACGCCCTCCGTCTCCACGTGCTTCCGGACCGGCATGCACGCCTCGAAGTCCGCGTCTTCTTCCTTGTACTCCCCGTCATAATAGAGGCAGAGCGGCTTGCCGCAGATATAGCGCCCCAGTTTCTTGCCGATTCGCGAAAATCCCTGACCGCAATCGCTGTACTTCCCCCTCATGCGCACACCGGCGATCAGCATCGGCTCAATATTTTTTTCCTCGACCTCATAGTCGGCTTGTTTCATCAGTCTTCGCGCCTCCTGTTCATTCTGGATGATGGCGTTCAACGACGCGGTGACATTTCTCAACGCCGCGAGCTCCGCATCGACCGCTTCCCTGCGCGCCTGCAAGTAATCCAGAATCTCCTGATCATCCGTGTATTGCCCCAGGATCGTCTGAATCTCGCTCAGCGAAAATCCAAACTCCCTCAGCCGGACGATCACCCGCGCCATTTCCACGTCCCGCTCATTATAATAGCGGTATCCCGTCCTCGACTGGACAAAAGAAGGACGCAACAGTTCCTTCTCATGATACAGCCGCAACGCCTTGATCGAAATGCCCGTGATTCTGGAAAACTCGCCGATCGAAAACATTTATCCGCGCCTGGAATGATCATTGGAGTCTGCGCCCTCCCCCAAGGGGAGACTCAAGAAAAAAACTACCCCTGAAACTAATTTTTTTACCACAACGACACAACGCCACGACGAATTTTTTTTACTCTGTGACCTCTGTGTCTCAGTGTGATTATTTCTGTCTGGAACTCGCTCTCACGCCGCGTAGCTATGCAGCCCGCTCAGCAGCAAATTCACGCCGAGATACGTGAACAGCACCGCCGCGAAGCCGATAATCGACAAAATCGCCGACCACAACCCGCGCCCTTTCGGCAGAAAACGCACATGCAGATAAATGCCGTAAATCACCCAGGTGATCGCCGACCACGTCTCCTTCGGATCGAACGCCCACGGACGCCCCCAGGCTGTCGCGGCCCACACCGCGCCCGTGATGATCCCGATCGTCAGCAACGGAAATCCCACCGCGATGATGCGGTAGTTGAAAAAATCGAGGCGCTTCAGCTCCAGATACGGCCGCTCGATTTTAAACGCATGACAAATCACGTAGAGCACGCTGACCATGAACGACAGCGCAAACGCCGAATAGCTCAACATGATCGTGATCACATGATACGTCAGCCACGACGACTGCAACGCAGGCATCAACGGACGCAGCTCGCTGTTCATCACCGGCATCTTATCCGCCAGCACCAGGCAGATGAAGCCCAGCAGCGCCCCGCAAGCCCCGGCCAGCCGGTTTTTGGTTTTCACGTCGAACACAATGGCGAAAAAAATCATCCCCGCAATCGCGAAGACAAACGACTCATACAGATTGGAAAGCGGCGCGCGCCCCGCGATCAACCAGCGCAGCCCCATGCCGCAAAGATGCAGCGCCAGTCCGGCGCTCAGCAAGCCGATCACCGCCTGCCACATCCCCTCGCGCCGGAACACCAGCACCCCCAGGCTGCAGAGAAACGCGAAGAGATACAACACGAAACTCCACCGCAACGGCTTCATCTTGGTATAGAGCCTATCGGCCGCAAGACCGCGCAGATCGCCGCCAGCCCGCTCCACGCCCTGCCTGTTCAGCGCAGCCAGCCGCCCAGCGGCCGCATTAAAGCGTTCCGCATCGCCATCCCGATACGCCGCACAAACCTCCCGCCACGCCTCAACAATTTCCGTTCCGCCCGGAACAGTCTCAGCCTCCGAATCCAGCGGCGAAAACCATGTCGCGCCATCCCCTTTCACCGGAATCAGCGCCAACTCTTCTTCGGCGTGGATGAACGCCTGATCGCTGAGCAGCAGTTTCCGCACGCCCTTGCCCAGCGGACCTGAAGCCTCGCTATGCTGCCACAAATATTGAATGCTCTCCCGGCTGCTTAAATCGCTCACGCTCACGCGCCGGTACTTTTCCTTCGTCAGATTAAAAAACGCCACCAGTTCCGGATGATCCACGCGAATCACTCGCCGGTCGCGCCATTCCTCCGGCTGCGCAATAATCTCCAGCAACGTCTCAATCGGATGCCGCCCTTCGAAAACCGCCTTGCCCGTGATCGCCTGCGCCCGCTCCGACGCGTAAGTCAACAGCGTCTTCACAGAACCGAAGTCCTGCACGGCCACGCCCTCCAGCGCGGCGTAATCGAACTCTCCAGTCTTCGCCAAGCCCATCAGCGCGCCGCCCGCCAGCATCGCCAGCGTCAAAAACAATATCGTCATCCAATGCCGTTGTAGCTTCATTGATCTTTCGCTCCATCGCTTAGCTGGCGCAATTCCTTCAGCAAAGCCTGCGCATCGCGAGTCAAATCCTGCCGCCCGTTGCGATACGTCACTGCCGCCCGGATCACTCCCGTCTCGCCATCCACCCACAGCTGGACATCGCGCAGCTGAATGAAAAACGCCATCAACAAACCCGCGACCATCACGCCGCAACAAACATAAATCCACGGCAGCAATGGATTGCGCGAAATGCTCAACACCGTGCAATAGCGCGGAACCCGCCCCTGCAATTCGAACTCATAGCGCTCCAAACCCATCTCCCGCGCAGCGACAGCTGAGTCATCGCCCCATAGCGGCCGCGTCTCATCCAGCCCCAGCGTGAACTGGTTCAGCAACTCGCCCGACCGCCAACCGTGCGCTTCCAGCGCAAAACGCGGCTCATTCTGCGCATCGGATTCGATTCCAACAAAAACGATCGTATACAAATCATCACGAAACGAGCCATGTGAAAATGCCCGCAGATTCTCGCGCTGAAACAGCCAAATCGTGCGCGGCTCCTTGCCCGGATCTTCCAGCTCAATCTGCAACGCCGGATTGTTCGGCTCCTCGCTCCGGGAAAAAAATCGCCCTTCCTTCATGCCGAAGTCCGGGAAGTATTGCAGCGCATGAATCCGCGCCCCGTGCGAAAGATACTGCCGCGCCTTCGTCTGGCCCACCGCGCTCAACTCGACGAAGATTCCCAGCTCATCATGATCCAACAGCGCCGTGCCCAGACCGGCGATCGGCGCCGGCTGACCCATGTCCACATCCGCCTCGCGCTCGTAATCCGCGTCCTTGTCGCGCGCCAGCAGCCTCAACCGGCTGTCGCCCTCGATTTCCCAGTATCTGCTCTGATGAAACGTGAGCCCCTTGTACTTCAGCGAATTATTCACCTCGATGGAATCGATGAAGCGCCGGTCGCCGTCCACGATCTCCACGAGCGAAATGAACTTGGAAGGCATCGGCGTTCGCGGATGAAAGCCCAGTTCGAAATCCAGGCACCGCAGTTGAAAACCGAGCGGCAGCACATCGGACCGCGCCTCGCCGAATTGCATTTCCTGCCGCTGTTGCTCGCGCGCGCCAGGCAGCAATTCATATTCATCCGCCGTCTCGCCCTCGGCCAGCGTGATCCGCCCCTCCCGGCTCACGAATCCCACCAGCAGCGAGGAAATCAGCACGGCGATAAAACCAATATGCGAAACCACCGATCCGAAGCGCTGCAAGACGCCCTTGCGTCCGCAGATGAAAGCCCCCTCACGCGCCGTCCAAAAACCATGCCTGCGCAGCAAATCCGGCAATTCATCCGCCGCGCCGCGAAACGGAATCTCGAACGACAGCCCGCCCTCCGCTGCATAATACGCCGGCTGGCAAATCGCCCGCGGCCGCAGATTCGGCAATACTTTTCGCCGCAGATTGACATAGGTCGCCACGCCAATGTTCAGCGCCAACGCCAGCAGCAACACGCGGAACCACCACGTGTCGAAAACCAGCGACAGCGCATCGTCCATTTCATAGATCGTTCCGCCAATCGCCGCCGCCGCCGACACGATCAACAAAACAACGCCGGCCTTGAGCGACGCAAGGCTCGAAAAAAACCAGCCCGGCCGCATGAAGCCAGCCGCATGCGCAATTGCTCCGGCCGCGCCACCCGCCAGCAGCGCAAGGCTCATCCACACGCGCAGTCCCTGCGCATACGCTTCATCCAGCCGCCGGTCACGGAGCTGCTCGAAAAAACTCAGCTGCTCAATCCAGCCCAGTTTGCTCAGTAAGATCTCGCCGCCTCCCGCCAGCGCAAGCAGCGCATCCACCGACGCAAGGACAAGCAACGCCGTTACAGCGCCGCCCAGCAGGGCCTCAATCCAGTTAAGCGATTTATGTCTGACAATACCGCGTTGATTGGCTTCCAAAGCGAACTCCACGATGCCGCCAGGCATCCCATCATACTCACCGGCGTTCATGCTCATTTTCGAACGCCGTTTCAAATCAAGTCTTTACTCTGTCCAAGTCGCAACCTTCAACGATTTTTCCTGTCACCTCGCACGGCTTCGAAAAACCCGCGCCCATGCGCCCAATAATTAAATCGAAAAAGACCCTAACGCGTAAATCTTTTATTTACAAATAAGATCCGCCTGTTGTATCTATTTAACTTTCTGAATGGCCAGATTTGATTTTGATTGCTTACAACGGGTTGTTGAATCCCTATCGCTGATAACCTGCGACCGCCGCTCTGACTGCTCCCGCTGAACTAAACCCTATACAACTCTATTGATTGTATTGCTGTAGGATGTCTTGGGGGAGGACCTTGAGATATGACCGAACACAATCAAAAAAAACTGCCTGACGCGGTGTACCTGGACACCGGAATCCTGCAAACATCCGGCGCGAATTTCAACGAGCCCTGGATGACTCAGATCCGCGCGTTCGCCAAGGAATTCGATCTACCCCTGCACATCACCGACCTGACCGTCGCTGAACTCTGCGAGCACATCAGCAACACCCTCAAGGCCGATTGCGAAAAACTCCTCTCCGCATCCGCATACATCCGAGCGCATCAGATTCCCGTGCCGCCGCCGGCCGAGTGCACCATGACCCTGCCCGAAGGCACCAAACTGATCCAGATCGTCCGCGACCGCCTGATCAACGCCGGATTCCAGATCATCGAAAACAGCCCATTGTCCTACGATCAGCTCATCAACGAAGCCGTGCAGCGCAAGCCCCCCTTCACCACCGAAGGCAACGGCCTCTGCAAAGCCATCCTGCTGGAAAGCTTCGCCCAGCACGCGCTGCAAAACTATGAAAATCCCAGCGTCATCGTCATCAGCAACGACGACGCCATCATCGAATCCGGCGAGCGCTTCACCTCGCGCGACATCGACGTGCAGATCCTCCGCGCGCACCAGGCCATCGACGCCATGAAAAACTTACTCGGCAAAGACATGGTCATCCGCTACCAGCTGCGCGAGAACAACCTGCTCAACCTCGTTCGCTTTCACGAACAGCAAGTCCTCGACTTCGTCAAATCCTCGCTGATCCAGTCGCGAGACGCCTGGCTGCAATCGCCCTTCACCTTCGAAGACGAAGTCCAGGGCTCTGTGCAAAGCATCGTCAGCGCCAAGCCCGTCGCCATCAGCAAAGTCGTCGGCGGATGCGCCGCATTCCCCCAGAAAATTCCCTGGGGCCGCTACCCCGTGGCCATCTGGGTTTCGCTCGAGATCGACCTCGCCATCGTCGATTTCCCCCTGCACCACAACACGGCCATGCCCTATTACCCCGGCCGCAAACAAAACGGCGCCGCCCAGCAGCCCAGCGCACTCGACACCATGCTCTCCTGGCAGCCCACCGAACGCCAGGAAACCGTCTACCGCGACGTCTACGTCGAAGCCACCGTCCGCACCCGGAATCCCTACAAATCCGAAGAAAACGACCTCCGCTGCGAACGTATCCTCTAAGTTGACGCAGTATTATCACAGTTTTCAAAACAGCGGTATATAGGGTGGACTTTGGCGCTTTGCGCTGAAGAATAAGAATGGAAATCCGTGAGTGGTGCAACAAGACAAAATACTAAGCGTCCAGCAACTTTCCCTGCTCCAGCTTCAACTGCCGGTCGGCTTTGTCCGCCAGCACCGGCTCGTGCGTCACGATGATCAACGCCGCGCCCGTCTCCTGCGACGCGTTCCACAGCAAATCAATGATCGCCCCGCCCGTCTGCGGATCCAAATTCCCCGTCGGCTCATCCGCCAGCACCAGCGAAGGACGATTGATCATCGCCCGCGCGATCGCCACGCGCTGCTGCTCGCCGCCGGACATCTTCGACGGACGATGGTTCGCCCGCTCGCTCAGCCCCACCCGGTCCAGCGCAGCCAGCGCCTTCTCGCGCGCCTCGCGCTTGCCCATGCCCAGCAGCATCTGCGGAATCATCACGTTCTCCGTCGCGCTGAACTCCGGCAGCAAATGATAAAACTGGAAAATAATCCCGATCTCGCGCGCCCGCAGCCGGCTCAGTTCGCTCTCCGTCATCGCATGCAGCTCGCGCCCGCCAAACTGAATCTGCCCGCCCGACGGACGATCCAGCCCGCCCAGCAAATGCAGCAGCGTGCTCTTGCCCGAACCCGAAGCCCCGGTGATCGACACGATCTCGCCCGCGCGCGCGGAAAGCTCCGCGCCACGCAGCACACGCAAAGTCCGCGTCCCGTCCTGGTACTCCTTCGTCAATCCGCTGGCCCGCAACGCAGGCGCGTCCGCTGTCTTATCCGCTTTACTCATAGCGCAACGCCTCCACGGTCTTGATCCGGCAAGCCTGCAGCGAAGGCAGCACGCTCGCCGCCACCGTGATGATGAACGCAATCCCCACAATGATCGCAATCGACGCCGGCTCGATATGCACCGGCAGCGTCTCGATCCCATACACCGCCGAAGGCAGCTCGAACTTGATCCAGCGCTGAATCGCATAGCACCCCAGCAAACCCAGCCCCAGGCCGCAGCTCGCTCCGGCGAAGCCGATCAGCACGCCCTGCAGAATGAAAATCATCATGATCTGCCGCGCGCCGCAGCCGATCGAACGCAAAATCCCGATCTCCCGCGTCTTCTCAATCACCACCATGATCAGCGTGCCGATGATGTTGAACGACGCCACGATCACGATCAGCGTCAGGATCGTATACATCGCCAGCCGCTCCAGCGCCAGCGCCTTGAAAAACTCCACGTTCCGCTCGCTCCAGCTCCCGATGCGATACTGCCGCTGCGGATCCAGATACTGCGGACTCGCCGAACTCAAATCCTCCTGCAGCGATTCGCGGAAGCGCTCCACCGCCATCGGATCTTTCAGCTTGATGTGAATCTTGTCCGCCACGTCGTCCATCAAGTATATGCTCTGCGCCGTCGCCAGCGTCACATACGCAAAGTTCGCGTCCAGCTCATACCACCCCGACTTGAACACGCCGCAGACCTGCAGCTTCACAATCTTCGGCCACGGCCCGTTCGCCGTCGCCGCGATCTGCGTGAAAGCATAAATCGAATCGCCCACCCGCACGCGCAGTCGCCGCGCCATCTCCACGCCGATCATCACCTCGCGATCGCCGCGCGGCGCATGGCCCGGAATCAAATGCAACTCCGCCTCATACGGCTCCAGGCGCCGCCCCGCGGCCGTCCGGTACCACGCCAGACCCTGACTGTCGAACTCCAGCTGCAAATCCTTGCGGTCGATCTGCTCCAGAATATTTTCCTCAAGCTTGGTCACATTCCGTTCCAGCTCCGGAATCACGCCGAGGATGATCGCCCCTTGCTTCGGCGCATCAATCCCCAGCTCCGCCTGCAGCATCGCCTGCTTCTGAATCACCGGCGCCACTCCGGCGCCCTTCTCGCCGCTCACGACCATCGGATGCTTGGACAAACGTTTCGTCAGCTCCCGGTAATCATCCATCGGCTGGATCGACTGAACCTCCGCATGACTCAGCACGCCCAGAATCGTCCGCCGCAAATCCAGATCGAAACCGTCCAGCACCGAGATCACGATGATCAACGCCGTCACGCCGACCGCCACGCCCCCGGCTGAAATCAACGTAATCAACGAAAGCAGCCCCGACCGCTCGCGGCTGATTAAGTAGCGCAACGCAATATACGCTTCAAATTTCAACAAACCCTTTGATCCTATAAAAGAATATCACGTCCCCAACGGCGCCTTTCACCAGCGTCCGGAAAAAAACACTGTGGCTTGTCGTTGGGGATTGCAAGCGAGAAGTGCCTGCGCGTGCCGGAAAGACGCCCCACTGCAACCAAAGCGCTCAACCGCCCAGCTCCGCGACCGCCTCATCGGCGGTTTTAACGATCGAAAAAACACGGTTCAATTGCAACTGACGCAGCACCTTGTCCACAGTATCCGACAATCCGCACAAATAGAGAATTCCGTTGTTTTGCAGCTGGTGTTTTTGCATCGTCAACAGGGAGCCGATCCCGCTGCTGTCGATAAATGACAACATCGATAAATCGAGCACAATTTTCTGCTGATCGGCGGTGATCGCATCCAATTTCACCAGCAGTTCCCTGCTATTGCTGGTATTCAAGACATCGATTTGCGGCTTCGCAACCGTGCATCCTTGATGTTCAACAAGTTGGATTTCCATGCCACCGCGTCTCCTTTGTGCGCATTGTATAGCATTCTGCGCAATTCGGTCTGACGAATTCAACAAAAAACACATAAAATGAATTCACGCACAATCTCCGCCGGATACACATTTTTTTGACGCCTTTTCCACGAATCCGCGCCAATCCAACGCTTGCTCCGCATTATCCAAATAATGCTCCAAAAAGAAGCGTTTTTTCATCTCAATCCTCGAATTCGCTTGACCCAAAACCAATTTTTGGTACACTGCAAGGTACGCGATCAAAGGGTGATTTCGTCAATCCCATTCTAGCTCATATTGCTGCAGTTTTTTTTCCTAAAATTGTTCATTTTCCGCTCATGTTCATCGTCTTACCGCCCGAAAAAAAGATAAATAGGGAGGAGGCGACCATGATTTCAAACATCTGCATGCAACCACAATTACATGACAGGTCCGATTTTCCCGAACATCACAAACGTATCGTCCCACGAAATGGGGCGCCCCCCAAAGCCAGCGTCATTATCATGGCCGGTGGCTATGGCACCCGTCTTGGACCGCTGACCCAGCGAGTTCCAAAGCCGATGATCCCCGTGGGCAACCGCCCCGTCCTCGACCACATTCTCACTCACGTTCAAAACCACGGCTTCAACGACGTGGTCATCACGCTCCACTATCTCCCGCATATCATCCGGGAGCATTTCCAAAACCACCAGCGTGACGATTTGAAGCTGCAATTTTTCGAAGCCCAGGAAGACCTGGGAACCGCCGGCAGCGTGCGCGGCGCAAGCCTCCTCGCGCGCCACAACCGCCTGCTCGTGCTTTCCGGCGATCTGCTCACGAACTTCGATCTCGGCATGCTCCACCGCTTCCATCGCCGCCGCAAAAGCCTGATGACCGTCGCCCTCTGTCACGTGGACGACGCAAGGCAATACGGCGTCGCGCACGTTCAGGAAAACGGACGCATCGACCGCTTTCAGGAAAAACCTGAAACCACGCCCGAGGGTGGAGCGTGGGTCAATGCAGGAATTTACATGATCGAACGCGAGGCGCTTAATCTCGCCCCGCCAGACAAATTTTACGATTTCTCACGCAATCTTATCCCGGAATTAATGGCGAGAAACATTCCGATCTACGGCTGCAAGCTGCCCGGATACTGGTACGACATGGGCACCCCGCAAACCCTGCTGCAAGCAGAGCAGTTTCTACAACACAAGGGCGCATCCATCGGCAATCGTAATCTCGCCAACGTCGCCGCCATCACATGAAAGACGCGACATTCACCATTTGCCGCGGCGACACAACGAGAAAGCGCTCCCGAAGCATCGCGGAGCGCTTTCCCTTTTTTCACCAACAGCACCGCCAATCATGAATGCATCCTCGCGCACACAGTATTGAATCAGCATGAACCGCGCCTTCGCCTCAGCAACCGCCCTGCTTCTCATCCTCGCAGCTCAAATCGCGCATGCGGCCGTCTATGAAGTCGGCCCCACACAAACATTGACCGCCTGCGGCGGCGTCCCCTGGGAAAGCCTCGAGCCCGGCGACATCGTCCGCATCCACTGGCGCGAAGATGCCTACAACGAAAAATGGGTCATCGGACGACAGGGAACCGCGGAGGCCTGGATCACCGTCCGCGGCGTGCCCGGACCGCAAGGCCAGCTCCCCGTCATCGACGGCCGCAATGCCACGACGCGCAGCCAGCTCAACTTCTGGAACGAAAGCCGCGGCGTGATCAAAATCGGCGGATCAAACACGCCGCCCGACACCACGCCGCAATACATCCGGATCGAAAACCTCGACATCCGCAGCGGACGCCCGCCCTATTCCTTCACCGGACGCGACGGGCTGACTTATTATGTCAACAACTGCGCCGCCCTCTACGTTGAAAAAGGCGAGCACCTCATTTTCCGCAACTGCACCGTGCACGACTGCGGCAACGGCATCTTCGCCGGGTCGCTCTCCAAGGACATCCTCGTCGAATACTGCACGATCTACGACAACAGCATCGAAGACCGCTACTACGAGCACAACAACTACACCGAATGCGACGGCATCATTTTTCAATACAACCACTTCGGCCCCACGCGCGATGGAACCGGCGGCAACAACCTCAAGGACCGCTCCGCGGGCTGCGTCATCCGCTACAACTGGATCGAAGGCGGCAACCGCCAGCTCGACCTCGTGGACAGCGACAATCTCTACACGCTGCCAAGCTACAACCAAACCTACGTCTACGGCAACATCCTGATCGAACCCGACGGCGCCGGCAACAACCAGATCGCCCACTACGGCGGCGACAGCGGCGAGGAAACCTATTACCGCAAAGGCGCGCTCCACTTCTACCACAACACCGTCATCTCCACCCGCAGCGGCAACACCACCCTCCTGCGCCTCTCCAGCGACGGCGAAACCGCCGACATGCGCAACAACATCATCTACGCCACGGCCGGCGGCAGCTACCTGGCCCTGATGAATGAAGATGGCGTCCTGCGCATGCGCCACAACTGGCTCAACACCGGTTGGACCGAAACCCACAGCGGACAGCCCGTCACCATCATCGACGAAGGCGGCAACATCACCGGCGCCGAACCCGGCTTCATCAACTTCGCCGTGCAAAACTTCCGCCTGCAATCAACCTCTCCCTGCCTCGATCTGGCGGCATCCCTCCACCTCGACGCCGCCACGCATCCTATCCTCTTCGAATACATTCAACACGCCGCCCGCGAAACCCGCACGCCCTACGGCGACGCCCTCGACCTCGGCGCCTACGAATACACCATCCCCCCCAGCGCCTCCGCACAACCATCATGGCTCCTGTTGAATTGACAACACACACTATTCAATATAGAAATATCCAGCTACGATTAATGTTGCTGGATTGAAATGATCAACAATCCCTCTATTTATTAGAATTTGAAAGATACTCTAGCTAAAAGAAATCACCCTTGGCTTAAATACTGACTTGTTTTGAATGTATCTGAAAATTCAATAAAGCTTGACGGATTGCCAATTCAGCAATATAAATAGTATTCATGCTTTGCTGATGGCATTCGTCAATTATGTTTGACATGTCGGTTTATATCTTTTTGATAAGGTCATGCCGGAATTGTAGACAAATTGCACTGAGTTTCCAAATTGATCACGTAAACTCGCAGTTGCTCAAATCATCCGGACAATGACATTGCGCGCCAGCTCACAGAAGGGAACGCCCTGAGCGGCGCAAAAGAAGAAAGATCTCAGCTCCGGCCGTCCTCAACGCAGGACGCGCCCGGAAGCATTGATTTTCATGGGATGATCCTGCGCGCCGCACGGCCAAGCCGGCCCGCGCAGGGAATTGGCCTGAAGCCGCCGACAAGCGGCGGGGGAGCGAATCAACAACATAGCGAAGGATGACAGAGGCGCGGAGGATTCGATTTTAGCCGGTTCGCGTGCGCAAAGGACGCATGGCCAGCAAACCGGGCAATCTTTTTGAATCGAGAAGCGCATGAACGCTCGCCAGGAAAACAAGCAGTTCCGTCTGTTGACGGTGGAAGATGAGGAACAGATCTTGGAACTGGCCATGCTCCGTCTGGGAGAATATGGCTATACGATCGATCCCGCCAGCACGGGCGCGAAAGCACTCGAACTGCTGAAAAAAAACGATTATGATTTGATGCTGCTGGATTACCGGCTGCCGGACATGACCGGACTGCAGCTCATCGAACGCCTGCAAAAAACCAAGTCACCGCCGCCCTTCATCGTCATGTCCGGGCATAGCGACATCAAGATTTCATCCGAAATGGTCAAAGCCGGAGCGCGCGACTTTCTGGTCAAAGATCCCCATTTCTTCGAGCTGCTGCCGATCACCGTCCGCAGAAACCTGGAGCAAAACGCGCTCGAGGCCGAAGTCGCGGAGATGGAGGAATTGCGCCAGGCCCTGCGCCGCGCCGAAGCCGCCAACGAAGCTAAAAGCGAATTCCTGGCCAGCATGAGCCACGAAATCCGCACACCGATGAACGGCATCATGGGCATCCTGAATTTCCTGATCAAAACCGTCCAGGACGAGCAACAGCACGCCTATCTCCGCACGGCCCGCCAATCCGCGCAGGAACTGCTCCGCATCATCAACGACATCCTCGATTTCTCTAAAGTCGAAGCCGGCAAACTCATCATCGAATGCATCGACTTCGACCTCCATGAATGCATCGAAGAACTCGGCGACATCCATGCCCAACGCGCCCAGGAGCGCGGAAACGAACTCATCATCGCCATCGACTCCAATACGCCCCGCTGGATCAAGGGCGATCCCGTGCGCCTGCATCAGGTTCTGAACAACCTCGTCGGCAACGCGCTCAAATTCACACGCGACGGCGAAGTGATCGTCTCCGTCAAGATGAAAGAGTCCCAAGCCGAAACCAACATGCTCGAATTTTGCGTCCGCGACACTGGCATCGGCATCTCGCACGAAGCGCAGCAACGCATCTTTGAGCCCTTCATGCAATACGATCAGACCACCGCCCGGAAATTCGGCGGCTCCGGACTCGGGCTGGCCATCTCGCGCAAACTCGTCCGCCTGATGGGCGGCGAGATCACGCTCGAAAGCGAAAAGGGCGGCGGCGCCGAATTCCATTTCACCATCCCCGCCGGTCAATCAAGGCTGCAGGTTCAACTCGGCTCGCAATCGCTGGAAACCCTCCGAGGCGTCCGGGTGCTGCTGGCCGAAACGCACGTCGTGGCCAACCAGGCCCTCGCCGGGCAAATGCAACGCTGGGGCTGCGAAGTCACCCCCGCCTACTCCGTCCATCAAGCCTGGCAGCTCGTCGAACAAGCCTACGGAACCGGCAGGCCGTTTCAAATCGGCGTGTTCGACTTCCACTTCCCGGACGGCACGGCGGTCGACCTGGCGCGGCGCCTGCGCAGAAGCGACGGCGCCTCAGCCCTGGCCCTGATTCTCATCTCCGGCACCATCGAACTGGACCGCCAGGAAGTCGATGCATGCGGCTTCCAGCAAGTCCTCTCCAAACCCGCTCGCGCATCCATGCTCCGCCTCGCGCTCCACGAGTGCCTTCACGCCGAAAAAAACTCAACAGAGCGCACAAAAACAGCGCAACGCAAGGCAACGCCCAATCCCAAACAAAACTACCGCATCCTGATCGTCGAAGACAACGAGACCAACCGGCAAGTCATGAAGCTGCACCTGGAATCCTTCGGGCTGCAATGCGACCCGGCCTGCGACGGCATCGCCGCTCTCGTCGCCATGAAAAGCACAACCTACGATTTAATCATGCTCGATTGCCAGATGCCCATGATGGACGGATTTGACACCGCCCGCAGAATCCGGGAATGGGAACGAGGCGAGAGGCGCGTTCCAATTGTCGCCGTGACGGCGCACGCATTGACCGGATACCGCCAAAAATGCCTGGAAGCCGGCATGGACGACTACATCTGCAAACCCATTGAGGAAGAAGAACTGCTGAGCGTCCTGACCCGCCTTCTCCCGGACTTCACCTGTCAACCGCATGAACAGATCGGCCGGATCATTCCATCGCCACCTCACGAGCACGCAACGCCGGACGCCGGCCTCAGGCGGGACATCCTGGCGGAATCGCCGAACGAGCAGATGGTGCTGGGAGGGCTGCGCTTCAACCTTACGCGCCTGAAAAACCTGAGCCGCATCAACGCCGATATCGCCGAGATGATCCATCGCTTTTGCATCAATAAAAAAAAGAACCTGGACGACATGGAACTCGCCCTGGAAATGAGAGATCTCGCCAGCATCGCACTTTTGAGCCACAGCATCAGGGGCGCCGGATCGGAGCTCGGGCTCAAAGACATCATGGAAGCCGCGCAGACCATGGAACAGCTGGCCGAAGCTGAGAAACTCGATGAAATCGCCGAATGGATCCCGCGCCTTCGCGGGCTGATCGACGTTCTGGATCAAATCGATCTGAAACACCTTCCCGTCGAAGGCCGTTGAAAACAACACGTCGATTTTGAGCGTTTCTTGCTTTGTTGAAAACCTTATCTCGTACTCCTACTCATCGTAGCGGCACTCTTTCTCGAATTGATCGCTTTCGTGCCGATTGTAACATATAGCGTAAACATAAAGGCGGGTTGCCTCCCTTTTCAATTGAGGCGTCCTACGGACAGCCTCGTGTTTTGGATTTATCCTGATCCGCAAAATGAACGCTGTTTACGAAACGGTCCAAACGCATCAACCAAGCTCTCAACCAGACTATGAATCACACCGAATGAAATAAAAGAACATGCGCCGTACGTAGATCCTTGCGGAAATTTCTCTGAACCGGCAGACACAGCAGCCGCTCAATTCAGTTGAACCTCGACATCGCCCAAACGCAGACGATCACCGGCTTGAACCAGCAATGATCTCTTGTCAGGAAGCCGGATCCATTCTATTCCGCTCCAGCGATAGGAGCCATTTCTGCCAACGGACTCAAGCCATGTCTCGGGTCCGATGCGATGGAAGATGGCATGCCGCTCCGACACCATCCGAGAGTTCCCCAGCTCCGTGCGGCCAATCACCGTCGAACCGTTCACTAAATGGATCGCGCCGCCATGGCCGCTGATCCTCATGGTCAAATGCGGGTACGGGGCGCCGCATAGCGGGCAAGCAATCTTTGATACATCAATAATGCAAGGGCAGCCGCATTTGGGATTCGGGCAGCAATATACGGCATGAAACGCCTTGTTGAGATTATCCTTCCATCTGTTCGCTGACGGCCGTTCTGCCGGATGAACGCTCACGGCATTCCGGAACAATCTCGCCAGATCGGTGTTCAGAATCGCGGTGGGATATCCAAACGTCTTGCCCCCCCCGCCTGGATCCGTGTATGCAGGATCCATCAGCCACTTGCCGGCGCACATCGCCTTCTGGAAATCATTCGCGTTGCTGTCGTTGCCTGCGGAAGGATGACAGAGAAGAATGATTTCATGCATCAACACGCCCAGCGAATACAGGTCTGTCAACAGCGTCGGCACAGCAGGCCGCTCTTGCGCCAAAGCCTTTCGCAATTCAGGGGCCATGTAGAGATTGTGCCCGATGCACGGCGGCGGCGGAATCCCTGGAGCGCTGAAATTATCCAAATCGATAATCGCGAGATGCAGCGCGGTGCCAATACGATGGACGATCAGATTCTCTGCGTGCAGGTCGCCATGGGCGATCTCACGATCGTGCAGCACGCAGATTGCATGAGCCAACGCGATAGCCAGCTGCAATTCTTCAATGAACGTCGACTTGGGATTTCGCAGAAACTCTTCGAGCAATTGCCCCTGCGCCAACGGCGTGTAATGCCCAACCAGGCTTCCTTCGCTCAACATATCGACAGGAGGCATAAGGACAGGACATGCTGAATGCAAATCTTGATCGATCAGAAACCGCAAGCGTTCTACTGTGGCGCTTTTCACGAATCGCTTGTGGAAGACTTTCAGCACGCCATCCTGACCAGTATCGGCCTCGGTCACCCGATAAGCCTCGCCCTGCCCTCCCGCCTTGATCATGCTTTTAACGCAGAGACATCGACCGGAATCGGTTTTAATGATTTCGCCTTTTGGGATCATTGCATGGCCTCCTTTCTCAAACAACGGTCTCCAATGACGGCAGGCTGACATTATTTGCTTTCGCTTTTTCTTGAACTTGCCAGAATCCTTGAGTCAGTCTGGGGCTCGCGCCATACCCCATAATGCCCAGCGTAAGATTGTCGTCGCAGATATAACCAATGTTGTCCTTATAAGCAGCTAACTCCATCACGATATGCTCGGCGGTTTTCTGAAAATCGCCATTGCGCTGGATGCAGCCCCGCAACACGTCCTTCGGAAAAGTCGGCGGCACTCTGTCGAAAACGCCATCCGTGCCCGCGACGAGGAGATCGCTGGTTTCACACTTCACCGATCCAGTGACAGGCTCCCCTTCCATTTTGGGGCCAAGCGAAGCGGCAAGAACATTGACTGTGAATGCATCCGCTTTCTGCGGTTCAAGGAACCGGCGAACCTCTCCCGATGCCTTGACGATATAACCGCCGCCGTCGCCGATATAGGCATAGCCAACCTCATGC
Organism: Candidatus Sumerlaeota bacterium; assembly: GCA_016928995.1. GTDB lineage: Bacteria > Sumerlaeota > Sumerlaeia > JAFGJS01 > JAFGJS01 > JAFGJS01. Next base: position 41,856 of record JAFGJS010000054.1, read on the forward strand.
TGATTCCTGATGACAACGATAAGAGTCGTGCGAAGACCGCCGCGCAAGCTGGTGATGTTGAGTTTTTCTCCCTCCATCATCAGTTGATGAGCGGCATCGCTGATCGCTTCAGCGGCGGCGTCCTCAGCATGAGGGGCGCGTCTTCGCGACATGCCGTATGCTCGAATAATCGAATTCGCCGCGCTCATGGCCGCCAGATACGAAGCTCTCCGCCCATGGGGCACCCCGCCGCAGCCATCCGCGATGATGAGGACATTGTACCTGTCAATCTGAAAACATAAGCCATAATCCTGATTTTCCGCTTTGACGTTGCCCTTGCTCGTCGCCAATCCGATTTCCCATGATTTTGCCGGCAACCGCGGCTTGATTCGGAATCGCGAGGTCTTGCTGGCGGATTCGATCATCATCTGCATCTGTTCATCCGGCGAGGGCGGCGGCGGCGGCTCTTGGCGCGTCGGCTCGATCTTGATTGTTATTTCTTGATCTTGATCTTGATTGTGCACCGCGTCCATATCCACATCCGTTACCAGCGGCGTCATTAGGCTCTCATCGTCGATTACGCACGACTCATCCGAACAGAAAATTCCTTGTTCAATCTGGCCGTTGCGCTTGCCGGCTTCCATCCGTCGAGCCATTAGATAACTGAAGCCCATGATCACGATCGCCCAGAGACCCAGCTGCGCTGCGCCGAATTTTTTTTGCAGCCGGATCAAATCCTCATACAAAACCGCGACATCGCGGTCAGCCATTCCTCCATCAACGCCTTCACTGTTGATGACCTGAGCGTCAGACTTATCAGCCGTGAAATTCATAAGCGGCTTGGCGTTGTCAAAATGCTGCTCGACTGGCGTCGCCAACAAGGTATTGCTGGTTGTCAGCTGATCCAATCGGCTCTCAATAATCTGGAGCCTGGCGGCGGCCTGTTCCCGATCCCGAACGATTGCTTTGCCCAATGCATCCCTGACTTCTTCCATATTCAGCTCAAGCTCCTTGATTTGATCCTGCGCCTTGTCGACTTGATCCTGGATTGCGCGATTACCAACGGCTTCCCGCAGCTTCAGGATTTCCGCTTCAAGCGCATTGATTCTTTGCATCGTTTCGCTTGTCGCCTGGGAAAGCGTCGGGACGCCGGTTGTTGTCACATCATGATCAACCAGCTGCAACTCCACGGGAAACGCGCGTTGAACGAGAAAGAGCGTCAAAATCATAACTATGATAGCAATGACGCATTTCAGGAAGATGCGCCTGCCGGAATGCGCCGACGTTGCGTCAGACATGACCGTCAAGCCGTCCTTCTTGATTACTGGTTGGATCGGACATACACTGAAAGCGCCGATCAAAGCCAAATAATCCTTCTGTTCTTGAGTGGGGGGTGTACGCATAGTAGCAACCTCCTTGGAATTGCCCTGCGAGAATGGACTACTGCTGTTGAATCATCGCCAAAGCGTTTGAGGCGTTTGTGCCCGCCGCCATTGTCGTCGTCATTGTCGCGCCGACAGCCGCAAGAAAACTTCGCAGCTCAGAGCCTTTGGAGCATCGATAAAAGTGCTGCGACGTGCTTGCCAGGGCGCGCATCAACTCCTCATCCGCATCATGGCCGAACGCAACAGTCACAACATCAGCGATGTCTTTCAACGAAGCGGCGATGACGCGGGGATCAGGCCCCTTGTTGTGACATCCATCCGTGAAAACAATGACCACCGGCTTCAGGTAGCGCACGTTATCCTGAACGTCAGCTTCGGCTTTCATTAAGATTGAAAATGCGTCTTCAAGACCCGCTGAAATATTGGTGCTGGTGTTGAATATGCTTACGGAGAGCTCTTTCAGCTTTCCACAAAGCGCCGTCGCCTTTTCATTGTCATGGATAATTTCGGAAGTCCTGGCGAAGTCGATCACAGAAACGTAAAAACCATCCTTATTCTCAGGCTCCGCAAGTTCGGCCACCAGGTCGCGGCATGCGGCCGAAGCGCATTTGGCTTTTTTTCCATACATTGATCCGGATTTGTCGCGAACAAGGACCACCCTCTGTTTTGCATTGCGACTGATCCAGCTGGGCCGCCGAAAACCGGCGTATACATCATCCAACAGCGGCGAATCATCACTTTGGCTGATCATGATAGCGCTCCTTTGATTAGGCGGTCGTCATCCGCATCGGCACGGTGCCGCCGCTCGAAACAGTGACGACAATCGATGCGGCGAGCTGCTCAGCGATCCTCTGCAGTTCGTCAGGATCTGGATCGTTGCTGATCTGGAAGACCAGGCCCTCGGCCAAGTCGGCCAACTCCTGCAGCATCGGCGTCGGTTCGCAGATCAAATACAGCAGGATTCCTTTGTCCTTGATCAGCATCCCAAGATCGCCGGCCGAAACGCCGGATTTCGCCGGCTTCGTATCCGCGGTCATGAACGCGACGATGGCCCCGCGCGCACGAGAAGGATCGGCGGTCCATGGAACGCGATCGAGCAGCGACTCAATCGCATCAAGGTGATGTTCCGGTGGATCTCCGCCGCCGCCATAAGAGATTTTCTTGATGTCATCAATGGCCTGCTCAGGCGTGCCGGCGTCCGTATGCATGATGATCTCCTGACCCTCATCGAGATCGCCGTGCGTTTGAACCCAGCATTTGACATCGCGAGCCTTGGCGGCGACCTGCGACGCGATAATCTCATAAGCCGCTCCGATTCCAGACTGGAACCGCTCAGACGATCCCGTTCGATCAACGGTCACAGCCAGATCCACCTCGCATTGAATCTTGGGACGCGATGCGGGATTGAATAGCATGAGATCGTTTTGCCCCTGAGATTCCCGGATTCTCCATGCGCAATGAGGGCACGCATCCACAGCAGCATCAATCGGGGTTTGGCAAGAAGGACAGTACATCATGGTTCGCTCTCCTTTGTGATAAATTGTTATGGCTCTCGAAAGTTCTATCGCTGGCAAATCCTGTAATCTGGCCGGACCATGCACGGTGCGTTAGAACTCCCAAGAACTACTATTAATCGTCCGATCAACAATTTTTGGGGGTTCGTGATTGTCAGTATTAAAATTTTAACTACGATGCTGATTTCACGAACGAACATTTGTATTTTCCCTTTGTTGATTCCTTCTATTATCTACTAATGATCATCAGCCCGTTTTCTTTCACGGCAGGGATTCGTTAATGCACATTTTTTTTCGAATCGGCATCGATAGAAGATTTGAAGCGGGAGGGAAGATCTTAAAACGGCGGCAATACTGCGTATCAATCCACGGCGAAACGTTTTATTGAGCGGTTCTTGCTCTGTTGAAAGGCTATGAATTTATAATCGCACTCGTACGCGTACTCGTACTCGATAATAAGTTACAATCCGGCACGAAAGCGATTAAATCGAGCACGAGTACGAGTGCCGCTACGCTGAGTACGAGTACGAGATAGGATTTTCAACAAAGCAAGCGGTTCTTAAAAGCCTTGTCCGCAACCATTGAATGCGGCCCAGTCGGCCGGCGACAGTTGAGTTTCAATGCAGCGCGTTAAAGTTTATCAATAAAAACCTTAAAAACGCCGTTCGACGAAGAGCAGAGCCAGAGAATATGAGGATTATCCGAATCCAGGACGCCATCGCAGAGATCGACGAATGGCTTACGCCCGATCCACCATGCGTCGTTGCTGGATGGGTATGACCGGGACTGGAAACGGATCTCATCGACTGAGACTTGAAATTCTCCCGGATCAAGACTCATCCCAAGAAACGGAAAAGGCGAAAAAGACGATTTTTGCGGCGGCGTGCATAGCGCCCACAAATCACCTTCATGGAATCGAACTCGAAACACTGTTTGCAGGATCTGCGCATGGCTCTCTGCATCGCCACCGAAGGATTTGAAGCCATTGGACCACTGCCCAGCTTTCCCATCGGGCGCCATAACTTCCAATAGCCGTCCCTTCGGATGCGTAATCACGGAAAGACCCGAATCAGACCAGGGCGCTTCCCATACTCCGCACATCGTGCCCAAGGCAAACGATTCATCATCAGGATTCGACGAAAGAGACAGGAAGTAATCAAACGCCCACATTCGCACGTTAGAGCCTGGGAGCGCAAACAGCAACGACTCTCCATTCCTGATCCAGTCCCCATCGCTTATGCTGACATAGGGCAGCTGGCTATCCAGAAAGCGCTGTTTGACCGACCATTCCAGATTAGATTCATTAATGATTGCGCAATCTCCATTGCGAAATGCGCCGATGGCATCCGCAGTCAGTTGTTTTCGATCAAAGGGGAAAACGCTGGTCAGATCATCGATCCCGCGCCCCCCCAGCTTGTCAGCGGACTGCGAAAGCCCCCATAGTCTGTCTTTATCAAAGCGGAGATAATCATAACGCTTGGCTAGCAGTCTCACATCAATCAGGCGCAACTCGCCAGGTCTGGATCGGTCAGCCGCATATTTGAACAATTGGTAACCGGCGACTGAAGAATATTCCGATTCGCATCCATGCCAAATGATGGTGTTTTCAACTTCCGGCTCGCTGCAAACGGCATCGACGTTATCGAAAACAAACCGGCCGTTGACAATGAAGTCATCGAACGGCATGCCATCCATCCTGATTTCAAGGCTGGCAAAGCGTGACAGGCTGCTCTTCAACGGCCAACTGTCTTCGAAGCAGTACTCAAGATTGCCCGTTGGATTCCGGCGAGTTTTATTCAGGCTGACGACACTGCGGCGCAGCTTGCCGGCCGCCACATTTTTTTGAGCCGTAACGATGCGCTCATCATTTCCGGTCAGCAGCGCCCAGTTCTTGGGAGTCCGCCAGTTCTTGACCATAACGCCGCAACGCAATCCTTCTTCATTGCGCGCTTCTTCGAGATCCCCAATATCCACATCCTCGATCAAGCCTTCTTCAACGGCGTCGCTATTTCCATCCAGCCTTATCGCGATAATCCCCAGCTCCGTGGCGGCGACGATATTGTTCGTTGAAAGAACTTCAACATCAAACACATCATCCCATAAAAAGCGATTCTTTCCCCAGACTCGGGTCAGACATGTCCGATCGCCAGAGATCGAGCGAATCCATGCCTGCCATTGACCTTTGTCTCTTCGCCATTCCGTCAGCAGTTTGGCAGCGCTTGCCGGCTCTGGTTCGAAATCTCTGGACCACAACGGTGTCGCAGAATCGCCCAGACAACGCCATCGAAAATCGATCTCCGGCGCTTCAAGATATACGCCTTTGGCATCGCAGCCAAGCAAAAGCCCTTCCGGCATGCTTTCGGAGAACGGCGCGTAGCGCGTGGTGTTCATGGGCTCCCTTGCGTCGCGCGTCAACAATCCACGATCAGGAAGCAGGGAGACAATTTCGTCACCGTCAGCGACAATTTGACCGCCGACATCCGAGAAGAATTTTCCCTTAACGAAAACACCGCCGTCGTCGCTCGTTGTGAAGCGGATGAAGTTCCCTTCTTCCTTCGCGCGCCAAGCCGCATTGGCATACAGCTCCGGGTCCGCTTGCGAACGCCATCCATCCGTCAGAATTCCTTCCCGTCCGTTTGACGGATCAAGGTGAAACGCCAGTCCACGGTGGCGGGTGTTGCAGATAAAAGCCGTATTGGATCCCTCGGCCACACTCACAACCCAGTCGTCCGCGAAACGATATCCCGTATCCTCCGCTTCCCATTTGCGTTCCACCGGAACCTGACGCTCGTCATTCCAATAAACTTGCTTGAGCTGACATTGTTGCAGGTCAAACAGCCATCGGCAGTCATTTCCCGCCCGGCATACAAGTGATATGCTCTGGTCTTGCCCATTGCCACTTAGGACGCCGTTTTCATAGCATACAAATCCATCGGGCGTCTCGATAATGCAGTCGTTTGCTCCTCCTGAGTCATACACTGCATGAAAAAAGCGAATCCCCTGACGCAAGGGATGCCATGCCTGAAGTTGGAGCGTATTCTCGTCATGGATGCCAACGCCTGCGTCGGTCAAGATGATCAATTCGCCCGTTGCGGAGACATGCATATCGCGAGCCGCTTGCACGGCGAGTCTTTGCCCGGACCAAACCGGCGGCAACACATCACCGCTGTTTGCCGGATCAACCCAATGGAAAGCGAGTCCGCCCCCAGCCGCGGCGATGCATTGCAATTTTAATGGGCCATACGCAACGTCCGCGACAACGTGCTGCGTCTCCCCGTTGATCGTCCCCGTCAGGTCCGATAAGCGACGCTTCAGGTAGCGCGGCGATCCTTGCGGCGAAGCAGCCACAACAAGCCCCGCGGGAGACGACGCCTGAAGCTCGGGTTCGAACTCCAGACTTGTTCGCTGCAAGATGTCCAAAGTTTTACGATCCGCATTGGGCGCCAGCACAAGGCGTCCGGAAGCGCATTGAGCGATGATGCGTCCGTCATCCAACAGCAGCGCCTCATCATAGGCGTCCTCCACGAACCCGCCGTCCTGGCAATGCAATTCAATGAAATCTTCCTGGGTTCTCATGCGATAATTGGTCTGGCCGTTTGCGCGATAGATCCATAATTTCCCGCTGCAAATTGCCTCATCATCTTTCGGCGTTGAAACGTGTTCATAGTGTTGCGCCAGTTGCGTATACTTCAATTTTTCCGCGCGCGCCTGCTCCGCAAGGCTCTTCGCCAACTTGATGCTTGATTCCGTTTTTTGGATGAGATCATCAGCCAGGCGCAATTCCTCAGCCAGCCCGGGAAGCTCTTCAGCGATCCGTTGATTCTCCAACTCCAAACGTGGTTGTTCGAGTTCGAGTTTTTCGAGTTCCTGGCTGAGGTTTTGAAGGCCGCTTTGGGCTTGCACGATGCCCTGCTCAAACCAATCCAGCCTGTTTTGCGCTTCCTTCAGGGATTTTTGCAGCCTCCGGCGTTGCATGTACGCTCCAAGAGACCATCCTTGCGCCTCTTCAGAATTGAGCTGCGCTTTGATCGATTTGATCTCCGCGGTGTTGTCGGTCACATACTTTTCGTTCTGACTGATTTTATCCTTAGCTGATTTTTGTCGAGCCAGGCTGGCATTCCGCTTTTGATTGTTATCGGCGATTTGCTTTGAGATCCGTTTACTCTCAGCGTTCAGATCGGCTTGCTTCTGTGAAAGTTCTTTGCGGCACTTTTCGCTCGTTGCGAATTGATCGCTCAACCTTTTCGCTTCCGCTTCCTGCGCCAGCGCCTTGATTTCCTCGGCATCCGCCAATGATTTGAAATACGGAGCCAGCTCAGCCGGATCGCAACGGTAAGTTATTTTCCTTTTTTGATCGCTCACGTTCACGGAAAGAGCGTCGCCGCTGGATTGACGAAAGAGCAGTTCGAGCTCAACTTTGTCATCGCCCCTCCGCGCGCCGATCCAGCCGTGCAGGCTCGCGTCAGCTGGCGGTTGACTGACGATCTCCCAGGCTCCTTCCGCCACGCTGTATTTGACGACTCTCCCATGATCATCGATCATGTGGATCAACGGCTCCGTTTCGATCGCGCCGACAACCGCAACCGGATTGAATCCGTAAGCGGGGATTCCGCCTCTCCGCCGCTCGCCGCTGGCGGAAGGTTGGCTGACGTTTTGATAGTCTTCCACTTTGATTCCGCCATTGGCGCTGATGGTTGCGATGCGCAGTTGATCCGGCTGCAGCAGCATGTCATAAGCTTTTCGGTTGCCATCCAGCTTGCGGACTGAAGAGAGTGACAGGCCGGCGCGCTCCGCATATCCCCACATGACATCATCCCCCGCGGCAAGCGCGATGGCTTCGCCCGAACATTGCACTCGATCTAATGCGGCGGAGATTTTCAGCCTGACGGTTGAAAAATTGTTTAACGTTGCGTCGTAAATCCCGCAAAGGCCGTTTCGTCCCGGCAAGAAAAAGAAATTGCCCGCGGCTTCCGTTTCCGGTTGCCAGAGCCACAGGGCATTACTCTCGATAAATTCCTTCATATCGCTCGTCGCATGGCATAAGCGTCGATCGGATGTCGCGAAGGAATTCGCAAACCAGGAAATGCCGCCATCCTGCATAACGCACCAGAGTCCCGATGATCCAGGATACACACGAACGGCCTCCGGCCATTTCCGGTAAGCGCCGTTTTCATCGGAATGATAAACATAATCGCTGGCAGTGCATAGATTGATCGCCCCGCCAGCGGGCAGGATCGATGTGATTGCGTTGCTCGACACATAATCCGGGATGGAGTGTTGTTTCCATGAGCCCCACCGCGGATCGTACTCCGCCAGGCCGGCGCCGTCTGAAACAAGGATGTGCCCGGATTCCGTTTTCGCGATGGCCTTAATGGAATCGGGAGCAAACGAGAGCCGGCCTTCGCCCCATAGTTTCCATTCCGCTAATGCCGTCTGCTCAACAAGGATTTCATTGCGCAGCAACACGCGTCCTTCCATGGTCCGCGCCGCCACTTCCAGAGTCCGTCCGCCTTTGCTGTTTGCGCCTCGAAGCTCAGCGATGATATGGCCTTGGGGGATTCCCAGCTCCGACGCTTCGCCGTTTCTCAGATCATAATGGCAAAGCATGCCGGACATTCCCATGAAAATGATGCCGCGAGACGCGCCTTGCCTTCCATAGATGTCGCCGATGAACGACTCTTCCTTCGCCTCAACGCGATCGATCAGACAACTAAACGCGCCAGAGAAAAACGCTTCACAATCTTGATCGCGAAGAGTCTCCTTCGGATAACGGTAAAGCGAACCGTTTTCATCCTTCCCAAACACCCGTCCTGCCGCCACGGCGATCGATGACGGCTTTCTTCCGTCATTCAGACCAAAGGAGTCGAGGCAGCGCCATTTATTTGCTCCGCCGCCTTCTCCCATGAACAAGTAAGGCTGCCAGCCTGTTTGAGCAGACAATTCCTCCTGCGCCAATGCAGCGATAATGCCATCCGACGAAACCACGCTCTCGAAGGCGCTCAGCGTCCCCTCTTTTAACTCATAGGAGTCGCCATTCCTCACAAAAAACAAGGAGCGGGAAATGTCCTGATAATCATGACGCGATTGATCGTAACGGAAGGCGCCCTGGGTGGTGGCGACGATCAGACGATTGGACTCCGCCTTTTGAATTCCTTTAATCTGCAATGCGTTTGGGGATGAGGCGGAGCGTTCCCATTGGGTTCCGGCATTAATGACAGCCGGCCGAGGGTGATCAGCCAGAACACTCCTCACATAACAAACCTCGCGCCTTTTCTCATTGTTCTCCATCAGGGTTTGCCGAGTGTAGACCACAGCGCCGTCGTATTCGCTCACCCCGATCTCCTCGATTGCATTCGGATCGATTTCCGCAACAGACGCCCTGCCATTTTTATCCATACGACACGTTTTCAATCCGTGGCTTGTGGGAAAGAGCGCGACGGAATCGCCGCTGGAAGGCGAGCGCGCCACGGCGATCTGATCCGCGCCCCCGCCGAAAATGCAGGACATGGAATGACTGGGGATATGGTATCCATACCCCCCTTGACCGGTTGAGATCCAAATGGCGGAATCCGCGAGTCTTGCTGCGGCGATGTTTTGATCATCGAGCGGCGGAATGGATGGATCCTCGCGATACAGCGAAAAGAATGGACCCGAGATTGATTTCGCCTGCGGGGATGTAAGCCACTTGCCCCCCCTGCTATCGGTGACGGCAGCCCAGGCGTCCGTCCAGTCAGCGTCTAAATCCGTCACCTGCGCGTCATCCAAATTATACCGCGCAAACTCACGAAGATCGGCTCTGCGTATTCCGATAAGCTGCGCGCCGCCCGAAACTGAGCGACAAATCCAGAGCGAATTCGAAGACATGGCGGCCTGATCGAGATTGCACTGCTGATAGTCGCCAAACTCCCACTGCCGTTGCCGCCGGCAGGAATCCGAGCCGTCCGCCCGCAGAAGGTAACGCCCGACCCCCCATCCTTTTACCGCCAGCAGCATACCGCGCTGATCCAATCCGCTTGCGAGAATCTTCGCATCTTCGGAAGTTCCCTCCGCCACCATCCAGCCGGCATTTTCACCGTCAAGCCACTGCTCTTCCCGTGGGGAAAACTGCATCCCCGAAGGCATCTTTATTGTTTGAATGCTCTGATCGTGCAGCAGCGCGAGGAATCCATCTCCGTCGGCTCTGGCGCAGACATCCAGCGCTCCCTTGTCATTCATGAGCTCGCGAGGCACGCGGCTGCGCTTATGAATCGCGAGCAGGCCATGCGAAGCCGTCCCCAGAGCGAGCCAATCGCCCGATTCAGCCAGAGTCGTGAAAGGCTGCCGCTCCACATAGTCCTTGCCTGGACGAGGATCTGCAATTGAATCGATGGAATTCCAACGCCCGTTGGTGAACCAGAAAAGCCGGGGATTGACGGTCCATAGCATGCCAATGGCCAGCAGCGTCACAATGCCGGCAAAGCAAGGAATAAAGATCCAGACAAACTTCACCTTGAAGGTTTCGGCGAAAAGCCACCCATGCCGTTCAAGCGCCTTGCTTCTCAGTTCCGCGGTCCACGCCGTTAAATCAGAGGTCCGTTTGTCCACAGGTCGTTCCATGGCGCATCTTCATCCTTGAGCTTGTTGATGTAGTTGATCATGTTCTGATGGTTGGATCGTTCCCCATCAACATTCTCTTGTTTCAGCTGATGGTACGCTGCGGCAAGCTCTGCGCGAGCGAACAGCATGACTAATGGCGTCCAGGTTTTTTCGAACAGGGAGGCATGCGTGGGCGGCCGGCCGAAAACGAGCCGCTGGATGTTCCGCAACACCTCCAGGCGCAAAGGCGCTCGTATTTCACGAGTCAACAGCAACCACGCACAAGGCGCTTCATGCAGAACGATGTCTGCAACAGCGCGATTCTCTTCCTTGTTTTTCAAATCACCGTCATCGTTTGCATACTGATGCAAACTCTCCGCAAGCGCCGTCACATGCCCGATTGACGTTCGCGCTCCGCCGGTCTTGCGGCACTGGCCGATTGCACTCAAAAATTCAATCCACCCTCTCAGGAGCTGAACATCAAATTCCTGAAGCAGATCCTTCCGCTTGTCTTCCAGCGCCCAATCGAGCAGACGCTTGAATTGAGCGCCGAAACCGGCCGGCGAATTCCCCGTCAGCGCCTCTTGCCATTGGTTGACGACAAGACCTTCCGTGAGCAACCCCATCAAAACACGCCGCCTCGCCTTCCGCGGCGCCACAAGTTCGCTCCATCCGCCGCGAAGCGCATATCCAGCGACCTGAGACGCAACGCTTAAATAGTTTGAAACACACTCCTCAAGCTTGCCGCCGTCGATCCCGTTGGGTGAATTCTGCAGCAGATCGCGTATTTCTCGCGCCTGGCAGAGATACTCCCCCCACAGCATGCTGAGCCGCGCAGGGGAGCATCGCGTCAGGGCAAAGCCGCTCAAGGCCGGCGTATATTTTTTCAGCGTCGCCCAAATGGAATGAACGCACTGCCGGGGATCGCTGCGCCACATTTGAAGAGCTTCGCGCAACGCCCTGAAAAAACGCCTCGGAACGAACAAATGATCATCGTCATTTTTGCGAATGAGTTTGCATAAATCGCCGCCGTTTTTGCGCCACTGCTCGCAGATTCCGTATAGCGCCACAGCGCTGATCAGGCCTCCGCATAAAGCCGCCATGATAAATAAGGCGATGGCCCAGTTGGAAAATTCCGGCCCGAATACGCACAAAGCCCTGTGCGCCCCAAGGATGAATATTATTCCAGCGACAATAGCGACGGAGGGATAATAAACATGCATATGACCGGATCTGGAATAGATCACACATACTCGCAGCAATCCGAATGCAGTCACGACAAACAAAAACGGAAACAATTCATAAAAATGGGTTAATTCGATCAAGCGCGCTGCGGCGGGAATGTTGAAAAGCGAGTTCCAACCGAACAGCGCGCAAGCTCCAATGCACGGAGCCAGCAAGATCGCCACGCACGTCACGAAAAAGTCAACCACAGCTCCCAGCGCGTCGAATATCGTTTTCGGCAACGCCGCGATATGGGCGCCGCTCGCATGATGCGGCGCCGGCGCGTCCCGGTGCCATCGCAATCGAGGATCGCTTGAAGATTCGGCCATTTGAATCATTCCCTGCGCGGAGCTCCTGGATTAGATCAATCGCCAGCGCCCCGTCGATTTTTTTCTTATTCAACGCCGCTTCTTTGTGCGGCGATCCGCCGCCTTAGCGCCTCAATGTCAGCGCGCACGCGTTCAATATCAATCCGGGTTCGCGCAGCCAATTGATCAATGTGCAAGGATCTCCTGGCATTCATCCTGGCGCCCTGACTCCGCTCTTCTATCTTTGCGAGAAATCCCAATAATTGATCGATGTCTTGCGTCAACAAGCGATATCTCTGACCAGCCAAATCAGCGTCAGTCTCATATCGTTTGACTTTTTTCTCCCACACATCGCCGAGACGGCCATTTTCACGTTCAAGCCGCCGATGCACACGCCGGCTGTAGGCGATTCGCAAATCCAGCCAGAGGCGCATCAGCGACGCACAAACATTTCGACGCCAGGACTGGCCTCGTAAGCCGGACATTTCTTGATTGACGGACGTCGTCTGCTCATGGAGTTGATCGATTCGCTTTTTCACATCATCCTCCCAAGCCCCCGGCTGTCCGAGGTCTTTCTGTATCGTTTCATGCAATTGTTCGAGTTGAACTTCCACAGCCAGCTCCCAATTGTCAGGTTTGCCAGATTGAATCAGCGTCATACGTCAAGATCGATTGAGCGAATGCTTCGGTCATTTCGATCGTTTTGATGCTGCGATCAGGTCGCTCAAGTTGCGTATGTCATCGCGCACCCGGGCGATATCGTTACGGATTTGCACTGTTGATGCCGCGGTGCTGGCGGCGCCTTCCGTTGTCGTCGTCAGTTTGCGCGTTGATTTTTCCATCTTGTCAAAGGATCGCCACAACCGGTTAAAGTCGTTCTTCAATTTGATATACTCGCTCTTCAGCGCTTTGACATCCGCCTCATGCCCTTTAATCATCCTATCAAGGTCCGTTCTCTGCTGATTGACATTCTGGACGCGCTCCGCTCCAGCGGAGACGATTCTCATGACTTCTTTCACGATCTCCCGGTTGATGGTCTTTTCCGCGGTCTCCTTGATATGATCGATGGTCGACTCGGACTTGAGCATTGATTCCGCAAAGCTGTCAACTTCGTCGAAAAGTTCGACTTTCACGCTATGCTGGGCGAGACCTGCCTTGATTTCAGAAAGCGGCCGGAATTGATCCATGGGAAGGGAAAAGGTCTTCACGGACCCCTCTGTTCCGGCGACCGGAGCAAACAGCGCAATATGCCTTGTGAAATCTTGTTCTCCAAAAAGAGCGGCGCCCAATTTCCGCGCGGCCAATGGTCCCGGCTGCATTCGCGGCACGAGAAACAATGAACGGCCCGCCGGAATAAACATTTTCAAGTTCACCTGATCGCGCCATGCCATGCTCAAATCAAACCGGCTGATCGCCAGCCCCCGTCCGCTCCGTTCATATCCTCTCAGCCGCAGTCCGATATCCGCGTTCTGTTGCGGCGCCGCCCCAATCGCATAGTCGGTCGTGACGATGTGAAGCGCCTCCGCGTTCGGCGCCAGCTCCTTTGGGACCGGACAGATGCGGGCATAATGGACGCGCCCAAGTTCATCCTCATCATCGATCCATTCAAGGATCAACGCGCTGAGTTCCGGAGGGACTACAGTCATCGAGTCGCTTGGAAATAAAAGAAGGGGATCGGGAAATGGCAGAACAGCGGCATCCCGGTGTTTCCTGATGAGTTGATTCAGTTTTTTTATCTGCCGTTCACGCGAAGCGATGTCCGCTTTCAATTCGCTGATGCGCGCTTCAAGCTTCTGTTCACGGCGGCCTTCCCGCAATTTTATCTCCAGCGTGAAGCGGCTTTCTTTCGCCTGCTCGCGACTCATGGATTTGCCGGAGGATGTGTCTAATTTGCCGCTTGCCGCCGTTGTTATTTTCGTGCTGACGGGCAACTTCAAGAAAACAGAGTCGCCATAAAGATCAACAATATGCGGAGGCCGGGAAGACAGAAGCACACGGTGAGGCGACGCATCTCCCCATTGAAGTTTGCTCAGCCATTTCATCGGTGATAAAATCTCGTACGGCCACTCGATGTATATCGCCGGCTGGCGGGATTCTGTCGCCCGCCACCAGATCCGCACATCCGGATTCAGCAGGATTGCATGCGGAGGCTCCCACCCGAACACGCCGTTTTTTACTTCAAGTTCCCAGAAGAAAGAAAAAGGCGAATTCCCCGCATCCCACGCCACCGGACAAGCGCCCACCATCGTCGTGTCCAGATTACACAAGATTTTAAGCACATACTGCGCCTGTTCATCGTTTCGAGCGCCGATCAAGAAGCGCGCCTTCGGACCAAAAGGAATCCCCTCTTCGTTGTGCTGACGCCGCCAAGCGCCGAAGCGCCCGGCATAAAGCCCATGATGCCGCTGCCGGCATTCCTGTTTCCAATAGACCGGATCCCGCCGTTTCCACGCCGCTTCTCGCATCAGGCAATCGGCGAAGCGCTGCGTCACGGCTTTTCTGTTTGATGGAGGTTCAGGCGCATATTCCCATTTACACATGGCGATAGTGTTCCGAAAGTATTCTTCGTCGTGAGTGAGATCCTCATGATCGACAAGATACCAATCATCCACCCGCTCCATTGTCTTGGGAAACAGCTTGTTAAAAGTCTGAAACGCGTCCGCGACATGCTCTGCATGTTTGAAATAGTAAGTCATCGTGAAACTCCAGCGGACTTCAGCATTTGTGATGTCCAGGAACAGGCCAGCCGTAAAAACTCCTCGCGCAGTTTAGAGAAAAGGTCTCCGCGCGCGCCGACTGAATTTGTGGGTGAGGCTGGCTGCAGTTCGCAGCCCACGCTCGAGTCCCTCTTATTATATAAAACAGACCAGAGAGAAGCCTTTCCGTCGACGGTCTCCAGAACAACGAGATGATGGAGATTGCGCGGAAGAGCGTAACGCTGTTTGTCCGGCGAAACCGCCGCTGCCCTTTTCAAACGCTCCAGATCCTTACGTAAAATAATCCCGCAACGCCAATGCACAGGCAAAGCGTCTTCACGCGTTCGCGCCTCGCTCCAAGACCATTCAGCGTCCGGCCATTCAAGAGCATAAGGACGTGAAAAAATGGCCCGGATCAGCGAGACTGGCGGCATGCACAATGCATTGGAGCCCTTCCACTTGTCATCTTCGTACTCCAGCACTTGATAGAACGCGGGGATGGCGCGGGAAAACGCGCAAGTGATCTGGAGCCGATCACAAAGCATTTCACGCAAGTCATGCGCCAAAAGCAGCACGACAGCAGGAAGCGCCGAAGCTGGACTGGCTATGATTTTGGCGCCGTTAGGATCGGGTTCGAGCATGACGTCGGATTGTTCGATGAACGTCGACTCATACGAAGAAGCCCAACAGAACTCAACGACAAGCTCAGGATCTGGGAACGATTCGGGAGGAGCGTTCAGCCGGGGATCCTTTCCATTCGCCAGCAGCCATTCCCCATATTCGCCCAACATGAGAGTGAAAGGCGAAAACTGACCCCATCTGGCATATTCTTCATATGTTCGGACGATAGGATCGCAGACCGTCGCCCGGCGGGCTCGCAACAAGATGTCATAGTAGGGAACATTTTCGGAAGCTGCGGATGCCTTGAGAAACACGCCGATTGCCGCGTAATCCAAACGCTCAAGAAAGTTGCCGTCGCCATAGGCGGCCTCATACGCGTCAGTCGCCAAAGCCCCCGCTTCAACGCCTGGTTGCGCGGCCTTGATGAACCAATCCCAATGCGATGACGTGGTCTTTTGCGCGCCCCAATTTCGACTGGCTTCATTAATGTCAGCCAAGGAACTTCGTATATTCACGGCCATATCAGCATACTCATCCATGTCCACCACGGCCATCAGGGGAGATTGAAGCTGCATCCATGCCCGCATCAGCACCGGAAGCAAGCTGGCGCAGACATCATGATTTCTTGCGTCCTGACTCGATTTGCGGCCAATCGCGGTCTGCAGACCGCACAGATTGCCGGTCACCCCTTCAAGCCAGCCGCTATAGGCCTCGGATAAATCATGTGCCGGCAGAGAATAGTAGCCGATGATCGGCAGCATTGTGGCCACGCAGGAGTCCAAAACAAGCGGAAGCGGAAGAGGACAGCCGAATTGCGCGGATGTGGAAACAATGTTCAACGCGCGATCCAACATCGCCCGCTTGTCGCTCTCTTCATGAGGGACAAGCATACAGCAGGAGGTTGATTGTAAAAGGGCGGACTTTTCCATGATTGACGCCTAGATAAACGGATTTATTTTGCGCAGCAAATCGCCCTCGGCCTCGGGCGAATCCCAGATCAGATTGAAGATGCCAAGTTCATTCGAATCGGGAGATTTGATCAAGCGGCCAGCAGTGAACGAATCATCGCAAAGCAGCGCGTGGGCGAGCGCGACTTTTTTCAGCGACCGGAGCTTCCGGGGCGAAATCGTCCACGTGATTTGATGCATGCTGGGATCCGTGTTGTTCTTCATCAATTCCAGGGCGATGTTGATAAAGCGCTCATTAAAACTTTTTACTTCACCAACGTCGAACGCATCGATGTCATCCCAGAACATCGCGCGTCCGGCGAATAAAAGATCGTTGACACACGCACGCTCTTCGGGTCGCACCGGCAAATCCAACAACGTCTCATGAAAATCGTCGTCATTGATGAACCTCGACTGCTCTCTTTGCCATGCCTTATTGACGGCATTGACCATGCTCGAATTATTCACATCTCCATCGTCGGAGCCGAAGGACAACGTCGGCACGCGCAATCGAACAGAAAAGCGGTCCAAAAAAGCGTAAAGGAAGGAAAAATCCTCGCCTCTTTCCGCCACGCCCGGCACGGCGCCGCCAAACTGACCCGGCATTTCATTTGTCGCTCCAATCAGCATCACAGCGTCAGCAGGCACATTGGCGCCCCAGTTGAAGTAAGTTCGCTCCTGAAGAAGCGTCAGCAGCGTGTTTAGGATCGAGCTGCTGGCCTTGAACACTTCATCGAAGAAAAGACCTCGCACACCGGGTCCAGTCGCGAAACTGAAGTTGATCCGAACCAATATTCCTTTTTTCATATATTCCAGACTCAGAGGGCCGAAAATTTCATCGGGCTGAGTGTAGCGGCTCAGCAGATAGTGAAAGTACTTCTGCACTTTCTGCTCTGCGTCGCTGCGCGCATGCCATTGCCGGATGTCCTCCACCGGCATTTCCAACAACTGGGCGTGTTGATCATCAACGCAAGCTTCAGACAAACCCAAGAGGCGATAAGCGAGCAAAGCGATTTGTGTCTTCGCCGTTCCCGGAGGTCCGATCAGCAAGACGTTTTCACGGGCGATGAGACCGGCCAACAGCCAATCCGTCAAATAGCCGGCGATATGCCGAGCGCCTTCGTCATTCGGCCCCATGCCGACAAATGCGCGCCGGAGAATGTCTCGCGCCTGCCGCAGCCGTCTCATGCTGATGTCCAGCCACTCTTGCAGCTGGGCCTTGTCGGGCCATTCCTTATCGCTTTTCCGCCCCAAAATCAGATTTGACCATTGAGGCGAACTCCAATCGCTGGGCAAAGGCATAATCCGCGCCTCTCTCTATCAGGTTGTGTTTGATCATGTCCGGAATATTACATCTTATATCTGACGCTCGCGTTTCAGCTCGTGATTCACTTCGCGATCCGGGCTGCGCTTTTCTAAAAGTCTCATGCATTCGAGTACGGCGACTTTCACGCTGGTCTTATCGCAGGGAAGCGATTCCAACTGCCCATCCCAATCCAAATCGGGAAACATTTGATTGAGAATTTCGATCAAATGTTCACTGGTGTGAACGAGCAGCTTATTGTGTCCTTTCATGCATTCATCATGCGCATTCACCGGCCCTTCAAACTGCACGGTCATTCCAATATCACCGATAGTTTCATCGCCGACAGAAATGCCGATGCACACATTCCCGGTGCCGGATTCCAACGGTCCCCTGATGGAATCCGCTTCGATTTCCTTTTTTCTGGGAATAGGGTCATCGGTTGACGCAATCTCGACATACTCAATCTCCGGGTTGTCTTTTTCTTCCGCGGTCAGCTTGCGTTCACGGTAGACTTTCGGCTTCTGGGGAAACTTGACGCTCTTGGCGCTCATTTTCAATTCTCCTTGTCTTCATTACCAGCCGGAGGCGCAAAATGCATTGATACGAATGGTCCGTTCTTTGACAACCTCTCGCTCTCTTATTTGCACTCGCTCCTTCCCTTTCAGTTTCAGCTTTTCTTCGACCTGCCGCGCGATCGTCTCTGCGATCAGACTATTGACCTCCAGATTGACAAACTGCGCCACCTCCGGGCTTATCTTGTGTTGCTGACTTTGCGCTTCATTTTCCAAAGCCATTTTTTGATTTGCATCTTCGCGCACTGTGACCTCGACCCCAAAAAAAGACTCCGATCGAACGGTCATTCCCGCGTGGCCCCGTTCTCCTTCGAGATGAATGCGCAATCGATTGATGTTTTGCAGATCCGTTCGCTGTATCGGTTTAATTTCCCGCATGATGTGAATTTTGTTGCCTTTTTCCTCGACTAGCCAACCCGGATTCTGAAGGGCTGTCTCCTTGATCTGCTCAACGCCCTCGCAACCGAGCCAGGCCGCCAAATCCACTCCCTGAAAACCTTCAGCCTGAAATTCCCCTCGAGCTTTCAGAAATTTTTGAACTTCCGGAGTTTTCCGAGCTCTTAGAGAAACGCGTGTTCTTGATGACATCTCAATTCTCCATTTCATCCGGACGCGCCCAAAGCGCCGTATTGTATTTCAATCATTGCTTCATCTGTTGGCTTAAAAACCGTAATATCCCTTGAGTTGTTTGACGTGCGATCCTTCCGGTCCATTCGCCCCCACAATGTTTGCAAACCGTCGCATCGCCTGAACAATATCGCGGGCGGCGAACAAACCCGTGTCTAACTTTCGTCTTGTTTCCACATTATTCATCTGTGTATCAGCAACTGCGCCGGGCCTCGTCGGCCCCCAGAAAAAATCGACAAGCGCTTTTCGCGTCGCCTCATCGATCGTGAGCCCGAAGCGGCGCTCGCCATTCTTCACCAGCGCCTCAATCTGAGCTTTGGTCGTCGGAAAGGGAACGCGTAAATGCAGATCGAAACGCTTAAGAGCTGCGTTGTCCAACGATGAGACACGGTTGGTCGTCAGCACCAGCAACACGCCGGAGCTGTCCTTCTTGAATCCCTGGATTTCCTGCAGAATGGCGTTCACTACCCCGATCTCGGCTTCCGCGACGGCGCCCTTGACAGCATCGCGGTTTTGCAGGATGTCGTCCGCGTCATCCAACACAAGCATGCATGGGGCCGCTCGTCGCGCATCGGCGAAGCATCGAGACACGGCCCGCTCGGCCGCGCCCCAATCCGGCTGTTTGAATCGTTCGGGATGAACCACCTGCACGGGTATGTTCAAATTCGCGGCGATGATTCGCGCCAAGGTTGTTTTGCCTGTGCCTGGCGGCCCTTCAAGCACAACGCCAGCCGGCAGCCGTTCCCGCAAAATAGAATCCGGACATCGAAGGAATTGCTCATAAGGCTGCTCAACTTCACATTGCACTCGTTTTAAAACCTCCTCGTTAAAACCTGCGCGTTCATCGTCGGATTCCTGCTTGGATACGAGTTCAAAGTCGATCGTCCGAGTTTTCCACCAGATCTTTTTAAAGATCTCATTCTCTTCGGTATCCCGCTTCCGATCACACATAATCTCCACAGCGGCGATTGGATCCATCCATCGCAGATGTGAATGCAACCGGGCGATTTTATCAGTCCTTAATCGGTCGCCATCGGCCAGGCGCCGTCCCAGCGAAAGGGGTATGATGCGATGGAAGAGTTGCCTGGGTATTTCGCGCAACCAGATGATGTCCGTGAAGGGGCGTTCAAGGCATGACGGAAGCCGCCCGTCTTCGCGCGAAGCGAGTCCGAGAACGGTGCCGGCCCGCACCGCCGACACCAAAGCGTAATACGCCGCCTGGACTTCCTGAGCGCTATGCAAGTTTCCATGGGCGTCCACCATGAAATCCAGATTATGAAAGATCGTTGAACGAGAGACGCTTTTTTCATTGCCTTTGAGGAAACCGAGGATCGTGGCGAAGACATTCACGCCCTCTTTCCAGGCGTCAAACATAGTCTCACCGCGTTTCTGAGGATGCTGCCCGTATTCGACCCATTGATTATCGTGATTGACATACTTGGCAGCGGCTCCGATGCATTTGGATGGAACATAAACGAGCACAGAGCCCTTGCGCAGACGCTCCACAACATCCTCAAACGGCGCTCGAAATCCGCCATTGTTTTGCTCGCCTTCCATCGCGCCGTAAGCTCGGGCAAACACCTCGCGTTTCCAGGATTCACTGCCGAGCTCTCCGACGTCTGCGTGCGATTCATTGAATAACGAGGTTATCTTTTGATCTTGGAAACTCATTGTCTCTCCTTTTCATCTGCAGCCGCGTGTCCATCCTGCGATGGGCTTGTTCTTAAGAGCGCATGCGAGGCGCTCCATCTTGGCCTCTATTTTCTAACAATGTCGAAACGTCCTGAGATCTTTCAGGACGGGGTGTTTTTTTCACTCGCAACCTCCTTTACTTTTTTTGTCGGGAGAAGGCTCTGCATCGCGGGCGATAAGATTTCGACGCAGCGGCTAGGGGGACAGCTTGAGAAATGCGTCTCGTGGCGGTCTTCGTCATAGAGCGCGGGCACCGCGACGCCCTTTGAGTAAAAACGAAAAAGAACATTTTCAGCTTGAGTCCGGCTGAGCCCTGTTTCTTGTGAGAATATGGCGGCGTCGTATTTTTCCGGAATATTAAACAACTCCGTGACGGTGAAGTTTGCGTTTTTTTTTAGGCCCAGGAATTTCGCCGCCAGACGGCGTCCCAGACTTCTTTCCGGTCCGAAGGCTGTCTTTAGCGACGGGTATTTCTTATCCGGAAACAATTCCTTGCAGCCCTCCGTTGATCGGAGCGACTGGCTCACGGTCCTCCGTATCAGCATATCGAGAAAAAGGAACCGCACGCCCCCCCCTTGCGGAGTGGCGGCAACCTCCGCGAAAACCTGATTACGCCGATCCAATGCGGCCTTGACTTGCTTGGCAAGATCGGCCGCGGCAGCATGCAAGCCCCGCGCAACCATCTGGAGCTTGACCTTCCGAAACCGTTCTCTCCGGCCACGGCGAGTTTTGACATCATCGCGAATGGCATTCGCTGCTTCAGAAATGCGTTCGGCCTCGCTGACGGCGAGCTGAGCCGCCAACTCTGGATAGACTTCGTTTTGAAGCGAACCCATCATGGATTTGGCCAAGAGGGAGTAAAAAACCCGCAGCCAGGAAACCCCTTGCGTTTCGCGCGACGCCGCGATGCCATCGAGCAGACCGTTCGTTGAGGAGCTCGGTTCGCCGGCTCCGATGAGGTCGGCGTAGATCAGTTGCGAAAGGGGGCTGGCGGCGGAGACCGTTTGAATCAGCTTCATCCATTGCCTTGCGGACTCGCTCCTGCTCGGAACGTGATTGCCGGATCGCGCCTGCCTCTCAGCGCGCTCCTCCGTCGCCAAAACAGACAGCCGTTCGTCAGTCAGCAGACTAACGCGCCAATATGCTTCGATGACTTGCGCGTTGCGGAAGCCGCCGGGCGCAATATATCTCGAGAAACGCTCAGACAGAGGCGCTGCGCGCAGCGATGCGCACGCGGCGAATATCGTATCTTCCAAGAGCAAGTTGAGCTGAAGAAAATCCCCAGGGAAATCCATGCCTGTGATTTGATAAATAACCGCGAACGATTTTTTATCCTTGCTGAATTGAGTCAACGCATCGCTCAACGCTCCGGGTGAAATCCGCCCATCCCAGGCTTCATTCAGCGCGCAAGCCCAAGCCAGCGGTTTGCCGCCGGATTGACATAGCCCTTGCGGAAACCACCCGTCGAAGACGCTGACATGAGGCCATGCGAGCTTCACCACATATTTCAAAAGCCGGGCCGTCATGGCTTCGCGCAACTGACCAAGCTCCGCACAAGCCTCCGCAATATTTCGCGCAGGCTTTTTTAACGTGTTACCAGGCAAAGGGAGGTTCAACGCGCAGAAATCCCACAAGGAGCCCTGGCTTCGAAGAGCGTGAATGAGCTTGGGCCCCGAGCCCAGCATTGGGCGAAGAGCTGCGAGGTTGGAGCTCTTAAGCTGCGAAACAATAAAGCCATCGTCAGGCATCGGGCCACCCTTTGTTGCTGGCGATCTGCCGCAATTTCTTGAGAATCCCATCAT
The DNA here is from genome assembly GCA_016928995.1 of Candidatus Sumerlaeota bacterium. Lineage (GTDB taxonomy): Bacteria > Sumerlaeota > Sumerlaeia > JAFGJS01 > JAFGJS01 > JAFGJS01. The sequence goes on from JAFGJS010000054.1 coordinate 64,104, forward strand.
CCGGACTCTGCGGGCGATAAAGAGCCTTGGCTTCAGTCACCACATCGTAAATAGTCTTCTGGGTCAGGGTATAATTCCCGTCTGAAATCTCGTCGTAAGCACGATAGAGCGCGTCGTCGATGGCATATTCAATTTCCGCGCCGGTCATGGCATTGGAGATATTCGGATGCGCCAGGAGCTGACAGAATCGCGTCAGCGGCTCCGTCGCCGTCAAATCATTGAGAGAAACCGAACGCGTCGTGCTATTTTGCGCCAGTTGGTCGGTGATCGTGTTATCGATCGTGATCTCATGCCCGCTGTTTTTTTGCAGACGGTCCAGTGCGCGCTTGAGATAGATTCCAAAGATGGATTGACGAGCCTCGGGCGTAGGAATATCCACCCAAAAGATTTGGTCAAAGCGGCCCTTGCGCGAGAACTCCGGGAAGTGTCTGAGCAAATCTTCAAAATTATTGGCTGTCGCGACGACAAAGACCGATTCCTCTTTTTCGCTCAACCAAGTCAAAAAATAACCTAAAACCCTGCGCGACACCCCGCTGTCGCCGCCGTCGCTGATTCCCGCGAAGGCTTTGTCAATTTCGTCAATCCAGAGGACGACCGGCGCCAGGGCTTCGGCCAAGCGCAGAGCCTCGCGCGTACGCTCCTCGCTCTCGCCAATGTAGCTGCCGAACAGCGCGCCGACATCCAAACGAAGCAAGGCCAGGTTGAACTCTTTTGCGACCAGCTTCGCCAACTGGCTCTTGCCGCCGCCGCTTGCGCCGCAGAGCATGATCCCTTTGGGAGCCGGTAGCGCGTACTCTTTGCGGATGGATTCACTGACTGCGGCGTCGCGCCGGATTCGAATCCATTCCCGGATCGTGCTCAGACCGCCCAGCTCGACATTGACATGAGGCGTGTAATCCAACGCGGCGCTATGGATCGTCTGACTTTTCAAATACAGCATCTGCTCAACATGAGCAGCGACAAGCTGCCGGTTTCCCTGGACCGAAAACATATTGATGCCAAGTCGATAGTCCGTCAGCGTCAGTCCGGTGCCGGCGGCGGAGACGAGCTCAATCAAGCGCTCTCTATAGTTTTCTTTTGTTGCTCCCAGCGACTCCAGATCATCGTCGCTCGGGTCAGGAATATCGAGCTGCTGCGCCTCGACCATTTTGGTCAGAAGTTGAGACAACTCCTCTCTTTCGGGTAAAGGGAAATGGATGACTCGAATGTCACGCTTCAATTCAGTCGCCAATTGCTCCGACGAAGGCCCGATCACGATGATCGTCTTATAGGGATAAGACTCACGCGTCTCCCCTGACCGTTGCGCCGCGTAATACTGCCTGAGTTCCTGAGCGGCCGCGCGCAACGGACGGACCAGCGAATCCGCTGCGAGGCCTTCCAGTTGAGGATAGATATCATAAAAAACTGTCAGGCTGTCGGCGACGGTCGGATTGGTGACAGGATCCGCGTCGATCAACTCCTTGAAAGTGCGATCAGCATGGATTACGCCGTCCTGATCGCCCCACCCCTGGGTCTCCTCTATCCCTGGGATATCCAGCCAGATTTGATCCTCAACGGAGCAGGAAGTGATCGGAAGTTGAAGTTCCTGAACTCCCGTATTAGCGCACCAGCGTCGCAATCGCTTCCCCCTGTTTTCCCGTATAAGATGCCGGAATGCGCGAACGATGAAATCCATGGCCCGCGCCTCTTCGTAGGTCTCGATAAAAATGACGGGATAGCCCGCTCGGATTAAGAGCAAAAGGCGATCCATGGTTTCCTGCAACGTTTGTCGAGCCATTCGTTCACTCCCTTGATTGATTGAATCATGCGTTATGGTTGGCCGTTGGCCATGACAACCGCGCGCCTTTCGCCGCCGACAACCAGAATTCGCGAGAGCGTGGATTGTCGTACGACGAATGCAGACGGATTGTCTCATCCACCCAGTGTTCGATTTCATCGATGTTGATCAATTTTTCGCGACACTTGCTCAACGGCGCTCCCGGCGACGCAAGACGAGCCTCCGGCGTCAGAACAGCGCCGGCTTGGTCCGGATCGGTCAAGTCGTTCAGCTGATTCAGAAATTCCACATCCGCCGCGAGTTCCATCAGCTGGCAGCGTCGCAACGCAACTTGGAAGACATGCGCCCGATATTCCCCCCGCGGAGCAGCAAGGACGATCGACTCGGGGAAATGCCGTTTCCATTGAGCCGTGAGCTGTTCGCGCGCGGCGCAAGTTCCGATGACGATCACATCCTGTCGCGAACCGACTCCATCAAGCCAATGCAAGATGGCGCCGGAAAGCCGGATCATCAATTTGGAAATTTGATCAGCTCGGTTCGCTTCCCTGTCTCCAGCATGATACATACGCTCCGAGCGGCTCAATTCATCAATATCCCGCAGCATCACGACTGCGCGCACTTCGGCGGCGCAACGAAGAAGCGCTCGCATCGTTTCCTCGGATTCGCCGATGCCGCCCCGCAAACACGTTGCGGCGCTCAGCTTCGCCAAGGGCCGGTTCAAACGCCGTGCGATTTCCCCCGCCAGCATTTCCTGCGCCCGGCGATCATCCCCTTCCAGCAACAACGTCATGTTTGGCGGACGCCGGCCGGATACGTCGCAATCGGCCAGATCCTGCGTCCATTGAACCAGCCATTTCTTATACTGCGGCGGAATCGGGACGCTCCCTGGCGGCGGGAGCTCATGTTTGGGCGTCAATACGCCTGTGCCGTATTGGGCGAACGCCTCAGTTTGCCGCTCTTTCAGCATATCCAACGCTCGAGTGTCGATCACGCCGTATTGCAGCGCGCAAAGACGCAGCGCGTAGAGGACATCCCGCTTCGCGCACCCCCTGAATTGCATCGACAATTCAATCGCCGCATCCATCGAAACTTGGACATTGGGCATTTTATGAGTGCTCGGAAAGTTCCAGATGATTTCATACAGCTCCGAAGCTTCCGGCGCCAACAACGGCACCACGGCAAATAAATTCGCGATCGGCTCGGGAATCCCAATCTCATCGCCTGCCACGATGATGACAGGAGCTCGGTTCGGATTGTCCCGGAACATCCGGAGAAACCGGTGGCAAGGCTGACCCAAATCCAGCCAGTGCCAGCCATTGATCACGCACACGCATCTTTGGGCGCGGGAATCCTGGACGGAGCGGTCGGCGATGTAATACAGGCTGTGCAATCCACAGTAGATGCCGGCGCGGAGCTCCCCAAGCTCATGTCGCCACTCAACCCGCGTTTCCAGCTGATTATCGGGCTCGCGATCAAAGTGACATTCGATCAATCCCTTCTGCGGCTCCAGCGTGAGGAATGCATATGTCTTCGAACCTCCGCTCTCGCAAAGACGCCGGATCGCGCTGCGCACATCCTCGAAGTCGGCCGCCGGAACAATAATCAAACGATGCCCCGCCTGAATCCGTTGTCCAATGGCGTTGACAAAGGCGTCAAGGATCGGGGTTTCTCCGAGCAACAGCTGCTTCATGCGTTTGGACACCAGGTCGCATCCAGGCCGCAATTTCGGATCAGGCGCAAGACACTCGCGGATCGTCTGGACAAAAGCAGGCGGGATTTTCAGTTTGAGTTCATCCGAAAGCAGTTCCTGCATATAGGGCGGGATTTGCTGTTTCGGCAGTTGATCTCCTTCAAACGGCGGCTTGCCTGTGACCTTTTCGAAAACCATCACCCCCAATGCCCAGCAATCCGCGCGCTGGATGTCAGTTTGATCCGCGGTTGTGGATCCTTCTGGCGGCGCATAGGGAACGGCGGCCGTCCGCCCTGAGGTGACAAAGCTGACCCAATGCCCTTTGACGACGATCCGGTCGATTGCATCGCCATCCCTGAGAAGCACACACGCAGGAGACAGGTTGCCGTGAGCCAATCCGGCTGCATGCAGCTCCGCCAGGGCTTGGCTCAATTCGGCGGTATGCCGGATAATCATCAGCAAATCAACTGCGGCGTTTGTTGACGCCGCATCGCTCGGGATAAGCCAGTTCGAAAAAGACCAATCTGGCGACATGTCATCATAGATCAATGCCGCCAAATCTGGGATTTGACCATTGGATGACGACAGATTTTCCACGCGGTCAGGAATCAGATGCCCTGTGGCTCGCTCAATTGTGCGAAGAGCGCCAATGCCATCCTCGAGCATTTGCCGGATGCCTGTGACATTCTGAAAGTCATCATTGGGGACTTCAACCAGATGCCACGAGCCGCGGGTGTTGTGCTTCGCAAGATATGCGATTGAATATTCATCATCCCAAACGATGCGTTGCGATATGTATGGTCCCAAGGTGTTTTCCTCGGAGGCCGTTGAACATCGAACGGCGGTGGTCAGAGCGCCCCTTGCGACGGTCGAACCTTCGTCCAGTTGTCGCGCGGAACTCGCTGGGCAATAGACTTGGAAAAGATGAGCAAGCAGGGGAAAGCCCAGCGCCTTTTTAGCGTCATAGAGATGCTGAACCGTGGACGATGGATTTGTCTGCCAGCGTTCAAAAAACTCAAGCAACAGGGAACGAAGCGTATTTTTACAATTGTTGTTTTCCGGGATGCGCTCCCAACTGCCGATATAGAACCTGACCCCGCATCTGAGGAAACGGCTGGCGAAGAATTCATCGGAAGTGGATTGCCGATTGATGTTGCCGGCGCTCTGGCAGCCGCAGGCAAAGATCAACTCCGGCACGGGCAGCAAAGCCCCCTTGCTTTTGTCCAGGATTGGTTGGATCGCGTGGGTAAGCTCGGCTATGCTGATAAATTGTTTTGTCGTACGATCAAGCGACCACCCGCTGTTTCGAAGCGTGCCGTCATTGGGCATGTGCCCGAGGAAGAGCACAACACGATGTTCGCGGAAGATCTCTCGAAGCTGGCCGACTCTTTCTGTATCATCGATCAGTTGCCCGCCGGGATACTCGTCAACGATGAGCCCTTTTTTGATCAGATCACGCACGACCGCCCGCGCCCATTCTGATTCTTGTTTTTCGAACACCACCGCGATATGTTTCTGGCTTTGATGAATCGATGTGATCTGCAGCGGAATCACAGTGCGGCAACCTGGGCCTGATTCGCTCAACGGTCCATTCCCCACAAACGCCAGCTCGGGAAGCAATTGCCATGTCTTAAGCTCATCGACACTTAAGCGATAGAACAGGTTATCGAGAGGAGCGCCGGCGACAGCGTCATAGCCATGCTGCCAATAATTGTTCGCCATGTCGATGCTCTCACTCCGGGGGAATGAGCCGCCATGCACCAGAGCGTCCCAAAACTTGGACATGAAATCCTTGGTTGCCCCCAAAGCGTTCGGCCATGTTTGGAGATCATCCGCCTCAAGGCGCAAGGCGGTTTCATGATCCGCAGACTGTGTGGTGACCGCTGTTCTGGTCGCCACAAAGTCGTGATTCTCGTGATAGATGAAGGTCAACGAAACGTTCATGCCAATGGCTCACTCCGGGTTGCTTGGGTTCGATCCATCATCGCCGGCTTTCAGCGCCGGCGTATCATCACCAACCACCGGGATACGAACGACGCTTTCCTTGATTGCGCCATTTTCATTCCACTGGACGCATAAAGAGAATCCATCTTTGCTCGGCGGATTAATAAAGAAACTTGTTTCGGATTTTTCGGAGTCCAACATCTTCATCCCGGTTTCAGCTTGACCGCCATCGCCAAGGCCGACACGAAACGATAACGGCTGATCATCCAGCTCCAACCGTATGGCGATCCTCCAACGAGACTCGTTGCTTGGATCCACCGAGAGATGAAAAACGGCCTGAACTTCCGGAACCTTGACTTGAATCGAGAGAGGATCGATCCCAAGCACAGGCACGGGCTGTAAAAGCATATTGCCAGACTCGCCTAAACGTATGCCTGCGTTGAGCATTTCCTTGGAGATCAGCAAAGATTGGCCGATGGCCTGCCGCACCAGATGCCAGGTCTGGTTGATCAGCATCACGACGGGTTGGGTTTTGAGTATTTCGGGCATTTTGGGAGGAGGAGGCATTTCCATCGAAACAGGAGGAACCGGCCCTCGCAGCCGCATCAACGCGCCATAACACAGCTTGCATTCAAGGACATGCCGCCATGACATCCTCAGTTCATCGGTCAGCTCTCCGCTGGAGTACTCAGCAAGCCGCTCCAAGGCCATGACATCCAGATGCGGCGGTTCATCGGGAGGCCATTCCGCTTCATCGCATGCCTCGAACGTTCGAAGCGACTTCAGAAGCATTACGAATTTTCCGTCCTGCTCCCATTCACGGCGGCATTCCGCGCACGTCGACAAATGCTCGCGCACCGCGGACGCCGCCGGCTCATCGAGAACCCCATCGCGGAATTCCGTAAGCCGCGAACGAATATCGTTACAATTCATCTGAATATCGCTCCTTCAATCTCTCATAATGATTTATTCCCAAATTTCTTTCAAAAAAATTCAAATTATGACAGCCAATCCTCGCCTGCCTTTTTTTCGATGCACTCGCACAAGACCTTTTTTCCCCGGTGAATCCATGTCGCCACTGTTTTGCTATCGACGCCGCGGATTTCTGCGATATCTTTGTAGGAATAGCCAAGGAGCCAGAGATCCAGAGCCGACCTATAATTATCGGGAAGCTGCGACAGGCATTCTTCGATAATGAGCCTCATTTCGTTGGACATGGCAAGCCTTCGAGGATCCGGACTCGTGCTTGGAACTTCAATGCCCTGCTCCTCCACATCGGTCAATGACATAGGATTTAAATTTTTTTCCCGCATCCTGGATCGGATCAATTCCAAACATTTATTTGCAGTCACTCTGGCGATCCAGCCGCCCAAAGGTCCTTTAGGCTTCCATAACGGAAGCTTCTGAAACAGATGAACGCAGACTTCCTGATACATATCTTCCGCATCTTCATTGTTCCCCCCGGCATAGCGCCATACAATCCCCCAGATCAGCTTTCCGAAGCGCTCTTCAAAAGCCTTCCAAGCAGCAGCTTCTCCGAGAAGCAGGCGCTGGACAAGATCTTGATCCTGGTCAAAATTTTCGTTTGGTGAAGTGTCTGCCATAAAACTCTATTCCTATGATATAATATGAGAACTTGACATATCCGCGTTGCTCATCTCGAATCGATGAAGCCGGTTTTACGACGCACACGACGCGAAGACGCTCAATGTCATACGCATCGCGATTGACGCTGAAAAATATTTGGGGGTTGGGCGAATTGAGCGGAGGTATCAAACCAATCGAGCGTCAGGAGCGCGTCATTATTGATGAAGATGTATTTCGCAAAATAGCGGCAATGCATCGACATCACGCCGTCCTCCCATCGCGGTTTGGATGATTCTTTTGTGCAGGAAAATCCTGCCACAGGAGCAACTAACGCAGCGCTTTTTCCTGTTTATCATCCCATCGATAAACGGACGCCGCTCCAATACATTTGAACAGATACCTGCAAGCTAGCGCTCAGAAAACGTTGTGATTTCTGTTTTCGAGCAAATGCAACCCATATTCCCCCATTACAAACTTAGAGTTACTGAATATCACTCGAAATAAAAATGCAAGCTGGTTTTTGGTTTTATCCCGAAAACCCTCTGGGGCGCGATGAATAGAGAAAAAATTGCTAAATATCTGCAAATGGATGGCTTGCATAGATAACGGGATGGCATGAAATACAACTCCAAGCCAAAAAGATTCAATAAAATGCAGAGATTTTTCAAAAGCCCCCTCATCTACTATAAATAAATCTAATTTTAAAGTTGACAGGATCGAATGCTGGAGTATGCTCCGCTCCACTTTCGCGCGACGAAGATCCGTCAGCGCGATTTCATTTTTTACCGTTCCCAAGCGGGAGACGCCGGACATCCGGCACGAGAGAACAACGATGCAGCGGAAACATTTCAACATGCTGACATGCGATTGCGCGGCGCAAAGAGCGTTGGGGCGCGAATATTTTTATTCGTCCCTCAGCGGCGGCTTTACGCCGATGCGCAATAGCGCCTACGTCTCCCGGTTTGCCACGAATGAGCCTTTCAGGCATCGAACCCGATCCACCGCCTGATTTTCAATCGCACAACAAGCCAAGCAACCGCCGGGAGCCATCAGCGCTCCCGGCGATTTTGCGTTTTTACGTCATCATACCGAGACGCGAGTCAAGTGGAGGCTTAGCTCAGTTGGTAGAAGCGCCAGGTTGAAGCCCTGGATGCGGAGGTTCGATTCCTCCAGCCTTCACCAATTTCGACAATGAAAGGAGAATGATTTTTTCATGACATTATGCATGTGCTGTTGCGCCGACGGCGCGCGAGGCCCAGGACAATCCGGTCGGCCTAGCGTGTGCCGTGAACGGCATCGAAAGCAGTGGCCATTTGCACACGAGCTCAATTGGGAGAGCGTCAGACTATGGTTCTGAAGGTTGGGGGTTCGAGTCCCCCGTATGCGCCAATCGTCCAATTGGTTAGGACAACGGGCTTTACCCCCGTCGGTTGCGGGTTCGATTCCCGCTTGGTTCACAACTTCCCAGTAACGGAAGCAACAGCAATCGGCTTGGCGGCGGCGGATGCGGATGCGCCGGCCGGGCGTGGTGTTCGTGCGGATTTGAATCGCGGCTTGGCATGCGCGATTCAATCCGGATGGCATCACGTCGCGGCAGCGTTGGACGGCGCCATGCGGAAGGCGGATTCCGCCGCGATCAAAACTTCGGGCGCGCCGCGTAAATTGCAGAACGGATACGAGCAATGGAAGGCTTCATTTCCCGAACCGATCCAATGCACGCGGCGCAAAACGGAGGAGTCGATCGCGGCTCAAGCGCTTCCCCGCGTACGTGAATGTGGCGGATTCGACGGAAACCGCCGCCAGGCCACAAAATTCTTAAGCAAGAGCAAGAGTAGGAGCAAGATTACTGAGCATCATCGTATCTTTCGATACATCGCGACGCAGCGCCGGCTTAGGGCTGCCGCAAATTCATGAAAGGAGGGAGCTACGATGTTGAAGTGGTTGCATGTGCGTGAGCACGAACGAGGCGTGCTGTTCCGCGGCCGGAAGTTTGTCCGCATTCTTCCTCCGGGCCGGTACGTCTGGATCGATCCGCTGGGCCGGATCGACGCGCGGCGTTATTGCGTGAAGGAGGTCATCTTTGAACACGATCGCCTGAGCGACATCTGGAAGTCGCGCAAGACCAAGCCGGGCGTGAAGTTCGTGAATTTGCAGGAGCACGAGCGCGCGTTCGTTTGGACCGACGGCCGGTTGGCGGCCGTCTTGCGGCCGGGGCTGCACGCCTTGTGGACCTTGTACCACGAGGTGCAGGTGCAGACCGCGTCCGCGCGGGATGGTTTGCTGAACCACCCGCAACTGGACGTGATTGCGAAGTCTGGCTATTTGGGGGATGAGGCCCTCGCGTTGGAACTGGAAGACCATCAGCGAGCGCTGATTTGGATCGACGGTCGATTCTTCGGCGCGTTGCGCGAGGGCCTTTATGTCTTGTGGCAGGTGTACCGCAAGGTGCGGCACGAGATCATCGATGCGCGGGAGGTTCGATTCGAACACCCGCGATTGACTGAGATCCTGCGGCAGCCGCACGTGGCAAACCATCTGGATCTTTTGACGGTGGAAAGCGGCCACATTGGGCTGTACTTCCTGGACGGAACTTATCAGGCAACCTTGCAGCCGGGACGGTATGCGTTCTGGAAGACCGGCCGCAAGGTCCAGGTGAAGACTTACGACCTGCGCGAGCAGCTGCTCGACATCGCAGGTCAGGAGATCATCACCAAGGATCACGTCTCGCTGCGGTTGAACGCGGTCGTCGCGTACCAGACCGTGGATCCGCTGAAGGCGGCCCGCGAAGTGGAGAACTATTCGCAGGCGCTCTATCGCGAGGCGCAGCTGGCTTTGCGGGAAGTCATCGGAACTCGCGAGCTGGACGTGTTGCTCAGCGAAAAGGACGCGGCTTCGGCCGAGTTGCTGGAGCTCGCCCGCGTCCGGGCGGAAGCCTACGGCGTGCAGGTGCTGACCTTCGGCATCCGCGACATCATCCTGCCGGGTGAAATGCGGGAATTGCTCAACCGGGTGACCGAGGCGCGCAAGGCGGCCGAGGCCGACTTGATTACCCGGCGCGAGGAGACCGCGTCGATGCGATCCCAGGCCAACACCGCGAAGATCCTGGAGTCGAACCCGACTCTGTTGCGGCTGCGGGAGTTGGAAACCCTGGAGCGCGTCGCGGAGAACTCCAACCTTACTGTATTGCTGGGCGAACAGGGCTTGTCCGAGCGAATCAGCAAGCTCATTTAGCCGCCCGGCGCCTCATGCCAACGGGGAAGAAATCCTTCTTCCCCGTTTTTTTTAATTGTTTCACATGATTATCGTCTCGATTTGCGGCGGGAATCGCGATAGAGGCGTGTGCGGCGGTTGTCGGCGATCTTTTTCGCCTGATCCTTCTCAAACTCGAGCGCGGTCTTTTCTTCCTGCATCTTGCGGTAGTTGAACAGGCGCTCCGGCGCGATCTCCCCGGCCTCAATGGCCGCCTTCACGGCGCAGCCGTCTTCTGAATCATGCCGGCAGTCATTAAAGAAGCAGCTTGCGGCGAGCGCCTCGATGTCCGCGAACGCCTCGTCGAAATCTGTCTCCGTCTCCCACACGCGCAGCTCGCGGATCCCCGGCGTATCGATCAGCGCCCCGCCATCCGGCAGCGGAATCAGCTCGCGATGCGTCGTGGCGTGCCGCCCGCGATCATCCGTCTCGCGCGACGGCAGCGTCTCCTGCCGTTCCACTCCGAGCAGCGTGTTAATGAACGTGCTCTTGCCCACGCCCGAAGAGCCGACCACGGCGATAGTCTTGCCGTCCGCGATGCGCGTCTGCAACGGCGTCAGGGTGGAGCCGTCCAGACAATTCACCGCGAACACCGGCGCGCCCGAAGCCGCCGTTTGCGCTTGTTCGATGAAGGATTGCGGATCTTCAGCCTCGTCGGTCTTGGTCAGCGCCACGACCGGCGGAATGCCATTTTGCCGCGCGAGAGCAAGGTAACGCTCCAATCGCCGCGGATTGAACTCCCGGTTCATCGATGAAAAAATGAACAGCTCGTCCAGATTCGCCGCCATGGTTTGGATGCGATTCTGCTTGCCGGCGGTCTTGCGCGCGATGCTGTTGCAGCGTGGCAAGCGCCCCAGGATCACCGCCTCGTTCTGCCCCGGCGCGTGCTGCAGCGCCAGCCAGTCGCCCGCCACGGGGTAGTCGAAGTTGCTGCGTAATTCAATGCTGAATTTCCCGGCGAGTTTGGCCAACACTTCGCCCCGCGCCGTATAAACGCGGTAGATGTTCTGGAACAGCACAGCCACGCGCCCAGGCTCGCACCCGCGCCAATCTGGCTGCGCGTCGAAGGTCGAACGCCAGATCTCGCTCCAGCCCAGCCGTTCCAGCGCGATGGGCGCGCCGCCAGCATTGTCATATCGAAGTTCGTCGGTCATCTAGGATCGGATGGTTATCGTTGCAATCTTGAATCATTCACTATACGGGCAGGCGCCGCCGTTCATGCCGCAGCATTGGCCGCACGCATCGCCCTGCGGCATGGATGCCTTCCCGCCGCCACTGGTAATGACGCCCGCTCCCCCGCTGATCATGCGCTCCAGCGCCGCTTTGCCGCAACTCTCGCACTTCGTGAGCGGCTCGTCGGTGATGCGTTGCTCCGCCACAAACTGATGGCCGCACTCGCGGCATTTATATTCGTAATGCATTTCTTGACACCTCTAAATTCTATCCCGCGGCAAAAGCCGCATTTATGTTCGAAGCTGTAAAATATACTGTGGTGTAGCATCAAACGCAATAGGATTCGCATATGCCCGTTTTCACATGTTGTGTTAATCGGAAGCGATGTAATGACGAGCTTTATCGCGATTTTCGAAAGTTTTGGCGTTAAATTTTAGAGGTTGCATTGCTCTTCTGTTGAAAACCTTGGGATATCTCACTCGACTTCGACCTCGTTCTCGTTTTCGACCTCGTTCTCGAAAATCAGTATCAAACGAGCGAGATCACGATCAAATCGAGTACGAGAACGAGTGCCGCTATGCTGAGTACGAGTACGAGACAGGGTTTTCAACAAATCAGGGTTGCATGAAAAAAACGGTCAAATTTTCGCCGTCCTGTCGTGCCGTTGTGGTGAAAAAGAAGAACAGCCATCACAGCTCAAGGAAACTGCAAAACCAAGATCGAAAAATCATCCTCGAATTCCGGCTTCAATGTCCGTTGACGAATCGCGTGCAACAACCGCTCCGCCTCGCCTCGAATCGCACCGGTTGAATCGCCGGCCCGAACCAGCTCCTCCAGCCCCTCGACCTGCAACATCGCCTTGTTATCGCCGACCACCGCCTCCGTCACCCCATCGCTGTAAAGATAGATGCGAGCATCCGGCGCCAACTCAATCGACCGGCTTTGATATTGAAATTCCTTCATGAAACCAATCGCCATCCCATCCGAAGTCAGCTGCTCCACCGAATCCCCAGCCGCGCTCAGCAACAAACCCGGAGGATGCCCGCCCGAAGCAAAATCCAGCGTCCGTGTATCAAACCGGTAAACCCCGTACCAAATCGTAAAATACAACTGATTATGATCCTGCATTCCGAAATGCCGGTTCAGCTCCCCCAGCACCGCCGCAGGATCATGAAAATCCGCCCGCTGCAACGTCTCCAACCGCAGCATATTCAACACCGAAACCGAATGCATCGCCGAACTCACCCCATGCCCGCTCACATCCAGCAAATAAAACGCCAAATGATTCTCATCCAACCGGTGATACCCGAACGAATCGCCTCCCAGCGCATAGCTCGGCACAAAACACCAATCCGTCTTGATCTCCAGCTCATCCAATGGATCCGGCAGCAGCGACTGAACGTAATGCACCGCCCGCCGCATATCGCTTGCCACATCGGCGCCCTTCTGCAATTCCGTCGGCGCCAAAAACTCATGCCGCAGCCACTGATGACCGATTTGCAGGCTCGCATTCACCGGCCATTCCGCCGATCCCGCCACGCGCTCGCCATCGATGAAAACCCCGTTCGTCGAATTCAAATCGATGATCTTGACCGTCCCCTCCTCGCGGCAAATGCTGCAATGCCGCTTCGATACAAGACTGTCCACCAGCGTCACATCGCATTCATCAAGCCGGCCGATCACAATCGGCGTCGTCCCGATCCGGATGTGCCGCCCCAGATGATTGCCGTCCTCCAGATAGATATAATGCTCGCGCGCCAGCCTCATCAGATGCGCCGGAAACTCCGATCCGATCTCGGTCATACCGCTATCCAGCGGCATCGCCTCCGAGCGGTCGGTTTTTTCCTCATGACAGTCCATTGCGATTCATCTCGAATCAGAGGATTATGATTGAACATATCATTACGAAAAGCGGTTTCGCATTCAATCATTATTTATGGCTCATTTCAAGCAAAGCGGTTGAGAAAGGTGTTTAATGCCTTGAGGAGCTCTTCGCGTGAAGCGTCGATCTTTTTCGCTGGAGGCAGGCTGTTGAGGAAGGTTTTGCCGTAGAATTTTCCGGTCACGCGGCGGTCAAGGATCAGCACGGCGCCGTAGTCGTCTTTATGGCGGATGAGGCGGCCGAAGCCTTGCTTGAAGCGGATCACGGCCTGTGGCACGCTGAATTCGAGAAAGGCGTTGCGGCCGTGGCGTTCGAGGTATTCCACGCGGGCTTGCAGGATCGGCTCGGTAGGCACGCGGAAGGGCAGGCGCGTGAGGATCAGCAGCGTGAGACTCTCGCCTTTCACGTCCACGCCTTCCCAGAAGCTCGACGTGGCAAAGAGCACCGAGTGCTTTTCGCGGCGGAAGCGGTCGAGCAGGCGATGACGGGATTCGCCGCCTTGCTTGTAGCAGGGGAAACCGAGCGCCTCGATCTTCAGGGCCAGCTGTTCGTGCATTTTGTCCATCAGCCGGTGCGAGGTGAAGAGCACAAAGGCGCGTCCGCGCGAGATGGGGATGGCGCGCAGGATCATCTCTTCGAGCTGCTGCTCGAAGCCGCGGGCGTTGGGTTCCGCGATGTCGCTGGGGATGCCGATGAGGCAACGGCTGGCGTAATCGAACGGCGTGTCGAGCGTCACCTGGCGGCATTCGCGCGGCGCGGTTTTTTCCGCGCCGGTGTTCATCAATTGCAGGCCCACGCGCTGCAGGAAGTAGTCGAACTTGTTATCCACGGCGAGCGTGGCGGAGGTGAGCACGCAGGTTTTCACGACGTTGAAAAGCGTTTGGCGCAGGCCCTCGCTGATGTCGAGCGGCGCGGAGCAAAAATTCAGCGCTGGACGCCGATTGCCAAAGCCGTCGTCCGTCGCGCTCTTGCGGCCTTCGAACCAGCGGCAGACGTTTTCGTCTTCCGTGGCGAAAAGGCGGATGCCTTCATTGAAGGCGTTCAGCCGGCCCATCGCCGAATTCAGGTCCATCATGTTGCCGTACATCCACTCGGCGTCTTCGTCTTCCAGTCCGCGCAGCAGTTGCAGCGCTTTTTTCATGTCTTCGCTGAGCGCGCGGATCTGCCGGAACAGCTCGCGCGCGGCAGGCAGGAACACCTGGCCCCAGAACGCGCTTTCCCCGGTTTCACGAGTCACGCGAAGCTGAAAGCTCGCCTGCTGATTTTTTTCCGCGCGAATGGCGCGCATGTAATCGCCCAGCGCTTCGTGAATCTGGTCGAATGTCTCGTTGACGCGCGTAGCGATTTCGTTGACCTGGGGCACGAGCCGTTCCCAGACGATTTCCTGGGCTTCGCGGAGAAAGGCCTCTTCGCGTTTCGCATAAAGCGAGGCGAGTTTTTGCGCGAGCGCGGGAAGCACGCCGCCCTGCGCCTTGCGCGGATTGTAAAGCCGCAGCAGCAGCCTTTGCATTCCGCGCCGCCCGGCGTGCGAGCCGAGGTAGCTCGTCGCGACTTCCTCCAGGTTGTGCGCCTCGTCGAGGATCACGCGCTTGTACGGCGGCAGCAGGGCCATGCCGGAATAGTTTTCCGTTTCGCGGCGCAGTTGCAGGTCGGCCATCAGCAAATGATGATTCGTCACGATGACCTGCGCGCGCGAGGCGGCACGGCGGGACTTGAAGAAGAAGCAATCCTGGTAATGCGGACAGCGCAGCCGCATGCAGTTGTCCGTTTGCGATTGCACGCGCTCCCAGGTGTCCTCTTCCGGCTCGAAGGAAAGGTCGCTGAGCGAGCCGTCCTGCGTCGCGCTGAGCCATTCCTGGATGCGGCGCATTTCGTCCATCATGGTTTCGCCGAAGAGATCGAACTCTTCACGGGCATGCCGCGCCCGGCGGATGCTGACGTAATTGCCGCGCCCTTTCACCAGCACGGCGTCGAATTTCAGCCCGGCGAGATCGCGCAGGGCGGGGATGTCTTTGTGGATCAGCTGCTCTTGCAGGTTGATCGTGTTGGTGCTGATGACGACGCGCTCTTTGTTGCGCACGGCCCAGAGCACAGCGGGCGCGAGGTAGGCCAGCGATTTGCCGACGCCGGTGCCCGCTTCGATCACGGCGATTTCGCTGTTGTTGAACGCCTCGTTGACTTCCCGCGCCATCTCCAGCTGCTGCGGGCGCAGTTCGAAGTCGGGCATCTTGCGCGCGAGCGCTCCATCCGGACCGAAGATCGCCTCAATGTCCTTCGCGGGGATCGGCTCGGTTTCACGCAGGGGGAAGGGCTTGACGATCACGCGCACGGCGTCCACGGCGTTGTTGACGATGAACGATCCGACGCCGAGATCGGAGAGTTCCGACGACACATTGATGTCGGCGGGCGAGGGTTCAAGTCCGCCGGAGGGGTGGTTGTGGATCACCACGTCGCCCCATTGGGCCTGGTGGATCGTAGCGGGCACGGCGC
Source organism: Candidatus Sumerlaeota bacterium (assembly GCA_016928995.1). Taxonomy (GTDB): domain Bacteria; phylum Sumerlaeota; class Sumerlaeia; order JAFGJS01; family JAFGJS01; genus JAFGJS01. The sequence continues at coordinate 79,896 of JAFGJS010000054.1, forward strand.
CGTCGTCGCCAAAGGCGAAGGCATCGACGTCCGTTACGAGGCCGTGTTCATCGACCTTGCCGACAAAGAAAACTTCCACGCCGTTGTTGCGGGCGATGATTTCCTTCATCGCGGACCGGCAGCCGGCGTTGATGTGGTCCTCAATGGCGAAAGCGGATGTCGTCGGATTCATTTTTGGACGTTCGGCTTGCGTGCAATTAAAGCTGGAAAGTATCATCCGGCTCTCAGCACAATCAATGTCCAAATGAACCCGTGAAAATTGCGCATTGCCCATTGAAAATTGGAAATTGACCTCGGAAGGAACAAAATGCCTGCGACTCAGCTGAAAATTCTGACTTACAACCTGCATCACGGCGAGGGATTGGACAAGGTCATCGATCTGGAGCGCATCGGGCGGCTGATCCGCGAGAGCAGGGCGGACATCGTGGCGCTGCAGGAGATCGACCGCGGTTGCCAGCGCACCGGCGGCGTGGATCAGTTCGCAGAGTACGAGCGGCTGTCCGGGATGCGCGGCGTGTTCGGCAAGAGCATCGATTACCAGGGCGGCGAATACGGGCTTGGCGTGCTGTCGCGCTTTCCGGCGCGCGCGGTGGAGAGCGTGATGCTGCCCAGGCGCGAGGGGCGCGAGCGGCGGCAGTTGTTCGTCACGAAGGTCGCATTAAGCGATGCGGACAAGCTGCTTTTCATCGACACGCATCTCGATTTCGACGAGCAGAACGATACGGACCGGATGAAGTCGATGGACGTGCTGGACGATTGGCTGGCGGCGCAGCCGGCGGAGACGCCGATGCTGCTGTGCGGCGATTTCAATTCACGGCCGGACACGCCGGTGCTGGAGCGGATCCGGCGGCATTGGAGCGTGGCGGGCGGCGATGCGCAGCAATTGACCTTTCCGGCGAACGCGCCGGTTGAGACGATCGATTACATTTGCCTGCGTCCGGCGGAGCGATGGAATGTTGTGAAGTATGAGGTGATCGAAGAGCCCGTGGCGAGTGATCACCGGCCGGTGTTGGTCGAGATTGAGCTTGCCTGATGCGCTACGGCGCTCGCTCGCTTTGCAGATAACGAGTCGTGATGAAAATCTGCACTTCTCCCGAGGCCGGATTGATTTCAAGATCCGCGGAGGTTTCTTCATTCGGCTTGTCATCGCTGCGCAGCGGCCCCGCATGATAGCGGACCTTGGAGTCGTCTCCGCCGTCTATTTTCTCCAGCAACGTGGTTGAATCCTGAATCCATGCGTGCATATCGCCGAAGTCCATTTTGAAACTCACCGTGATTGTTTGCGAGTCTTCGGAGCTCCGGGAAGTAAAAACTCGAAGATCGCTGGTTGATCGTGGCAGATCGGCCAGTTGCAGTTTTTGTTGCACATCCGGCCAATCCCCTGAGGAACGACCGATGAAATTGAAAAAATGTCTCTGCTGCTGCTGCACGTTTTGAATTCTGTTTTCCATCGCGCGTTGATGCGAGAGGCGCGATGCAAACATCGCGCCAACGCCGCAGACGCACAACAGGAAGACCGGCAGCACGACAAGGATCGTCACAATGATCAATACTTTCAACGGCGATGATGAATTGGATTGCGGCATCAGTCTGTATTCTAAAAATCGGCGCTATCGGGCACAAATTGTTTCAATGGAACAAATAAAACTGTCACCGTTTGGCGTTTATCGTCAACGGTTACGTTGAAAGTATAATTCGTCTTCGGTTGCACTGGACCATAGATGCGCATGTTGGGTATGTCTTGCATCGGCTCCAGATTGCAAATCGACGGACTGGCCGCAATCCAATCCGCGATGCCGTCTTTTGAGGCTGTGAAAGCCATCGATTTCGTTCCAGCGACGCTTGAATTGGTCAATTCCACCATATTCACCGATGTCGTGTCCGCTGGCAGCGGCGCCAATTGCATTAATTGACAGAACTCAACGATGCTCTGATGCTGCAATTCTTCCGCGCCCAATCCATCTCCAAGAGTGTTCGCGGAAAACACCGTTTTCATACTTGTTTGCCCATTCTGCGGAGCTCCGAGTTTTGTGATGATGTCTTGCGTCGTGTTTTGAATCTGATGGCCAAAAAAAGTGAAAATGCCGATCAGAACGAGCGGTGCCACGCACATCATCAAGGCGGCAAGGCCGCAGACGAGCGCGACGATTTTGAATACCTGATTGTTGGAAGACGTATTCTTTTCCGTCATGGCGCATCCTTTACGCTGGGGTCTTAATCAATTAGACATGATGTTTGAATTTTTGTTGTTGATTGCATGCGAAAAAATTAATGTACCATTCTTTAACGGAGCGAATGCAAGGATCAAATCGTGTGAGCAAGCAAGCCAAACCATACCTGATCGGCCGGCCGCTGCTGGAGTTGCACGCGGACGCGGATCGCGCGGGGCACAAGGGCTTTCGCGCGAAGCAACTCTATGGCTGGCTGTATCGCAACAAGATCCGCGACATCGACGAGCCGTCGAACCTGTCCGCGGATTACCGGGAGTTCGTGCGCGAGCATTACGAGTGGGGCGGCGTGGAGATCGCGCAGACGCTGCTGTCGAAGGACGGCTCGCGCAAGTTCGCCTTTCGCCTGAACGACGGGAAGCTGGTGGAGGGGGTGCTGATTCCCGACGCCGGCCGGCAGACGCTGTGCATCTCGTCGCAGGTGGGGTGCGCGGCGGATTGCAAGTTTTGCCGCACGGCGCAAATGGGGCTGGTGCGGCAGCTGCGCGCGGATGAGATCGTGGACCAGGTGCGTGTCGTGGAGCGGCTGATCGCGCCGGAGGGGGCTGGCGTGACGAACATCGTGTTCATGGGCATGGGCGAGCCGCTGCATAACCTGAAGGCGCTGATTCCGGCGCTGCGGCTGCTGGGTTCGCCGGACGCGTTCGCCATCTCGACGCGGCGGATCACGGTGAGCACGGCGGGGCATGTGCCGGGGATCGACGAGCTGGCAGAGGCGCAGACCAACGCGAGCCTGGCGGTTTCGCTGAACGCGACGACGGACAAGCAGCGTTCGCAAATCATGCCGATCAATGAGCGCTATCCGATTGAGGCGGTGCTGGAGGCGTGCCGGCGTTTTCCGCTGCATAACCGGCGGCGCATCACCTTCGAGTACGTGATGCTGGGCGGCTTCAACGACACGGACGCGGACGCGAAGCGGCTGGTGAAATTGCTGAACGGCATTCCGCACAAAATCAACCTGATTCCATGGAATCCCGATCCGGCATTGCCGTTCAAGCGCCCAGAGCCTAAGCGCGTCGAGGCGTTCCAGCAGATTTTGCTCGACCGCCACGAGAGCGCCTTCATCCGCCACAGCAAAGGCCTGGACGTAAACGGCGCCTGCGGTCAACTGGCGACGCAGCTGCAGGCGGGAGATTGATGCGCGCCTTTTCTTAACGCAAAACGCGGAGACGCGAAGAGGGATCGATGAAGGATCGATTATTTTCGTCGTTATTGCCAAAAAAAAAGATCCGTCGAATTTGAAAAAAAATTACAAATGGCCGTAATAGCGGGCGAGCTTGTCGAGGATTATATTTTGCGCGTCGCGCGCCTTCCAGGATTCGGCGTCATTCACCAGGATGCTGAAAGTGAATATCGTTCCTTTGGGCGTGATGTAGTATCCGGATAGCGTCGAAACGCCATTCAGCGTGCCGGTTTTGCCATACACGCGCCCCTTCAAACGGGAACTCGTCATGCGCCCCTTCAGCGTGCCTTTGCTACCCGAAAGCGCCAGCGAGTCTTTAAACGTCTGGAAATGCGGCTGCGTCGTCTCCCATTGCAGCATACGGATGATCGAATCCGCGGTGCACAAATTATCACGGCTCAGACCGCTGCCGTCCTCCGGAACCACATATCGGATTGGCACACCGATCTGATCCAGGAATTCCAGTTCCGCCTTGCGCGTATTTTCATACGAGCCCAGCCCATACAGCCGCCGCGAAATCGACTGATAGACCTGCTCCGTGATGACATTGTTGCTGCGCTGATTCATCAGCGGCAGCAAATCTTTCAGTGGAGGCGAGATATAAACATCCAGACGCTTCCCCTGGGCTTCCGGCGCGCTATAAACCACGCGCACGTCGCCCTGAACGAAAATTCCGTTTTCCTTCAGCAGCTCCTTAAAGACCTTGCCGGCCACGAGCGCGGGATTGCGCAGCGCCACCAGCCGCGTCTCGCTCGACTGCCCCAACGGTTTTTTGCCATCGATGGTGATGATATCGCCATTCCGCTCGCGGGAAATTCGCAGGGTGTTGGCCGAACGCTTGGAGCCGTTCTTGGCGTTGTTAATGAGCAAAACGAGGGAGTATGCTGGGATCGTGCTCACTCGCACCGGCTGATTTTCGCCGTAACCCGCTTTGACCTGGACCGCGATGGCGTTTTCCGAAAAAGACAGACAGCATGGCCGGGCAGCGTATTGCACCACGTAATCATCCGGCAAGCCGCTCACCGCGTCGTGATCGTTGGTGAAAGCCGAGCAATCCACTACGATCCCGTCATGCACATACTTGATTCCAGCCCGCTTGACCGCGTCCACGAATTGCTCCAGCGGCTTGGTGCGCGAACCTCCATCAAAGCGGGGATTGCAAAAGGTCGGATCGCCGCTCCCCACAACGCGCAGAGCTCCGCGCAGATGCCCATCCTCGGAGATCGCCCCGTCGGCAAAGAGCTCAGTCTGATAAGTGTACTGTTCGCCGAGCTTTTCCAGCGCCAGCAGGCTGGTGAAAAGCTTCCGGTTCGACGCCGGAACCAGTTTTCGAAGGGAGTTTTCCTCGTAGAGCGACTGCCCCGTTGAGGCGTTGCGAATGGCAATGCCCCAGTTTGTGTTTTTACTGGAGCCCTTTTTAACAATCGAATCGATATCAGCCTTGAATTTCGCGTTCGGCGCGCTGGAGGCCTGCGCGGCGGAGGGGCTTCCAAGAACCAGAATGATTTGCAGTAAAACGAGAAAACACAGGTGAAACGATGGAGATTTGCGCATGAAACAGCTTCCTTTGTGCATCAGCGGGATCGGGAGTCTTTTACGACGTCAGCTCAAAAAGAGCGAATTCTAGTTGCCTGCGGCGCTGTTTTTGCCGATAATTATTTATATATCGTGAACGAATCGCGTTTTTTTCAGTATTCTTATATAACGCAGAACAGTTTTACTGTCAAACGAAATGCCGTGAATGGCATCTCGCGCGATATTTTTTATAGAGACTAAAGAGCATTAATATATGGTAGACACAAAGAACAGCAATTTCGATGAACTGGAGCTCCCGGTTCATGTGGTGGTGAAAGCCGCGCGCGGCGCACCGCCCTTTTTGCGCTTTGAGGGCTGCTGTATCGCAATCAACGGCGACCGCGCTGTCTGTTTGATCGATCGTTTCAAAACGCAATACTTCAACGACCTGACGACGGATTTCCGTTACGTCGAAATTTGCCCCGACGCTTCCGGCGGGCCTCTGCCGCGCAAGCTCCGCGGCCGCATCACCGGATTGCGCTATCATCGCCACGAGCTGCCGCTATGCAAGATCGCCATCAAGCTGGAAAGCGCTCCCGCATCGCTGCCATACGCCCTGCAACGCTACCTCAAGAAGATCCAGCGCGCCACGCAACGCGAAGCCTCGCGTCCCAATCTTGAAGTCACTCCGCTGGGCTTCTGACGCTTCAAAGGTCATTCAAACCGGTAATACGCCCGAGCCGCACAGGCGAACTCGCGCCGCATCAGCATCACGCTGATCCAAAGCGGAGCCGCCGCACACAACGTTGAAAGCAACAACACAACAAGCCACGGCGTCGCCGGCATCCACTGCCCCAGCTGCCTCACGAATATCGTCGAATGCAGCAACTCCAGCATATCCGGCGCCACGTCCATCACGCACAGCAACGCCCCGCACCACGCCAGCGGTCCGATATACATCATCGCCCGCATCGGCGACGGACGGCAGCTGTAACGCAGCATACGGCAAAGCACAGCGAGATCCAGAACCTGCGCCGCCACCATCGCGGCGATCAATCCGGCCATCACGCCATACATCTGAAAAATACGCAACGGCCCGGAATAATACCGCTGCGCCTCGGAAGGATGCAGCGCCACAAAAGCCGTCACCAGCGCCAGCGTCACGATCAACGGCGCCAAGCAACGCCACACTCGCTCACGCATGCGCCGCCGCAGATACCCCTCCGCCGGCAGCAACGTCACCGCCAGCTGCTCCCGCACCTCCGTTCCGCTCAGACGCAGCACCTCCGGCATCATGCAAAACATCATCCAAATCGCCGTGATCATCCCCATCGTCTTCAGCGCGAACCACGCATGCCGCAGGTCCGGATCCTTCACGCAAGTCATATGCGCCAGATAAATCGCCAGCGCAATCATCGCCCCGTCCGCGATCGCCTCATAAATCCGGCTTTCCCGTGTGCTGATCTCCATCGCCTCGCCCTCCCTTCCGCGCAGCTCAAAAACTCCCGCCATACGATACTTAGACCCCGCGCACACAAAAAAGTTCTGCAAGATTCGAGCGGATCATTATAATGCCTCTTTGCCGCCGGAAAGCGACCTGAAGGGCCGCACGACGCAAAGCACAGCGCAAGCGCAACGCACACAGCCCTGGATCCTCAATCCCCAAGCCCCCAAGCTCTGACGGGGCTGTTCAGCGTGCAAGCGATACCGTAGTCTGAGTTATAGAAATAGCAATCTTCAACATTCACCGGGCATTGGGAGCGAACAATAATGCACCGAGAGTAATCGCCCGCCGCGCTGTATGTATCGCCAATATTTAGTCTTTTTCCGTTGAAATTTTCGATTCGAGTGACATAGATGGTGTCGTCACAACCACTGAATTTTCAATCTTCCACAGTCACAACGGAAGATTGCAGCCTCATGCCTTGACTGAAGCCATCGATAAAAAATCCACGGATTTTCAAAGAATTTTGATACAGGATCGAGACGCCTGTTCCTGCGGTTTGCATTGTGGGATCATCGAAATTTTTTCGTTTTTTTCGAGGCTCCAGCCAACCACTATTAAATCACCACAAAGACACGATGGCACAAGAAACCGAATTTAAAATTATGTAAATGCCATTATTTATACTTTGTGCGCTTTATGTGTTCATTGCAAAACATCGGTTTTTGCAGCTCCCTTCAGTTTAATGGTTGTCTTTATCTTTATTGGCTTGAATCGCGTTGCCATTCGTTTGTTGAATTATTGCTTGAAATGTGCAAAAAAGGCAATTATATATTATGTATAAAATAATATGTTATATCTATGTTTATCCAACGTGAAATTCTTAAAGGGATTATGCCGCTGATCGTTCTGTCGGTTTTACGCCGGGAACCGATGCATGGCTATGCTTTGCTGGTTGAACTGGAGCGAGATTACGGTCAGATGCTTCGGCTGGGCGCCGGGACGCTTTATCCGTTGCTTAAACGGTTGGAGCGGCGAGGTTTGCTGGAAAGCCATGAAGCTGATGAATCGTCTGGGAGAAGCCGGAGAATCTATAGCATCACGGCTGCCGGAGTGGCGTATTTCAAGGAAAACCGGCTTCAGATCCGCGCGCTAGCCGGTGTATTGCGTCAGGCTCTGGGTAAAAAATGGTTGCGGGGATAAGGGAAAAAACACGCAAAACCGATAGGGCATTTCTCGAGAAAAGTTACGGCGATTTGGCCAACGGCCACAGCCGAGAGCGGCAGTAGCGTTAGAGGTATGAAGCGCACAAAGCGCCTTTGGCGCTGATGAAGGTGAAGTTAAGAGAAATAAAATCTATAACGCTAATGTCGTCCTCGGCTATGCCACATCTCAGGGGATGCGGATAAAACTATCGAGAAATGTATAGAACGACTCTTGCCCTGTCGAAAACCTTGAAAAATTGCACTCAACCTCGTTCTCGTCCTCGTTCTCGAAAATCAGTTCCAAATGAGAGAGATAGCGATCGAATCGATTACGAGTACGAGTGCCGCTACGCTGAGTACGAGTACGAAAAAGGTTTTCAATAGAGCTAATGTCTCTCAAGAGTTCTTGCCACATTCAAGGGATGCGGCAATAAAGTTCGAGAGACGTTTACTCGGAGAGCTGAATCCTGGCGCCCAGGGCTTGCATCTTTTCGACGAAGCCGGGGAAGGTGACGGCGACGGATTCGGCGGTGTCGATCTCGGTGCGTCCTTCCGCGGCCATGCCGGCCAGGGCCAGCGACATGACGACGCGGTGGTCATGATGTCCGTTGAGCTTGGCGCCGCGCAGGGAGCCGCCCTGTACGATCAGGCCGTCTTCAAGCTCCTCGATTCGCGCGCCCATTTTGGTCAGTTCGGCGTTCATCACGGCCAGGCGGTCGGTCTCCTTGACGCGGGCTTGAGGGACGTTGAGCAGGCGCGTTTCGCCTTCGGCCAGCGCGGCAGCCACAGCCATGGCGGGCAGGGCGTCGGGGGTGGCGTTCAGGTCGAGCTCGCAGCCGCGCAGCTCGGCTCGTTTCACGGCGATCGATCCGGCTTCGGGCTTCACATTGACGGCAGCGCCGAATTGCTGCACGTAATCGACGACGGCTTTGTCGCCCTGTGAGTCTTCCATGTCCAATCCGCGCAGTTCGATCTCGGCATCGAGCGCGGCGCCGGCGGCGAGGAAGAAGGTGGCCGTGGAAAAGTCGCCGGGCACGCGGCGCTCAAAGGCTTTGTAGGACTGGCGTCCGGGGATATGGAAGCGCTTCATCGCTTCGTCGTGCTCGTAGCGGATGCCGAGGTAATCGAGCCAGTCGAGGGTCATGCGCACATAGGGCGCTTCGTTGAGCAGGGGGACGTCGATGTTGGAGCCGCCCTGCGCCAAGGGGCAGTTGATCAGCAGGCTGGTGAGCCATTGCGATGTGATCGCTTCCAGTGATGTGCGTCCGCCTTTCAGCGGGCCTTGGATCACAAGCGGGCAGCAGTCGTTGCCGCGCGTGCTGAAGGCCTCGGCGCCAAGGTCATTCAGGCATTTGAGCAGGCGGTCGGCGGGCCGGCGGCGGATGGATGCGTCGCCGGTCAGCACGGTCCAGCCGTGGATCAAGGCGGCCGTGCTCATCACGATATACAGCGTGGTGCCGGAGTTCATAACGTCGATGACGTTTTCGGGGGCGGCGAGTTTTCCGCCGGCGCCTTTGACGCGCCAGTCGCCGCCGGGCGTGATAGCGAATTCCGCGCCTAAGGCCTGGCATGCGCCAACGGCGGCTTGGGTGTCCAGCGAATCAAGCGGCGATCGCACGGTGCTCTCGCCTTCGGCGAGCGTGGCGAACACGGCCGCCCGGACGGAATGTGATTTGCTGGCGGGGATTTCGACCGCTCCGCGCAACTGCGATTTTTCGACGATTAGTTTCATGCGCTGATATAACTCCGAATATTTGCATTACGATATGAAACTTATTTCACGCAAAGCCGCGAAGAACGCAAAGAAAAAATGAAGTCATTTTTCATGAAGCATCTCGGCAGAGATCTATCGCAAGGCGCTGTCCGGCTTGGAGGCGGTCGGGGATGGAGATGCCGTCGATGTAATTGCCGATGATGCGGATGCCAGGGGGCAACGACTCACATGCGGCGCGGAGGCGTTCGCGATGTCCGACGCGGAAAACCGGAAGCGCACGTTCCCAGCGCGTGAGGTTGAAGAGGGCGAAATCGCCGCCGGCGTAGCCCATGGTCTTCTCCAGGTCGCGGCGCACGTGATCGAGCACTTCGGCGTCGCTCCATTCGACGGCCGAGGGATCCTTTTCGCCGCCGTAAAAGCAGGTGAGGAGGCGATGGCCTTCCGGGGCGAAGCAGGGGAAGATCCGGTCGGTCCAGATCACGCCCAGCGCGCGGATGCCTTCATCGGCGACGGCGAGGAAGCCGAAGCCTTTGTCGCGATTGCGGAGCTGCTCTTCGCGCAGGCCGACGTGGACGATGTTCAGGCGGGCGTACTCGACTTCCGCGAAGGCTTGGGCGGCCTGCGGATAGCCGGTCAGAAGGAATTCCGCCAGCGTCCAGGCGGGCAGGGCCAGCGCAAGGCTGCCGGTGAAGATGCGTTCGCCGTCGCCGAGGCGCAAGGCGATTTCGCTTTCCGTGCCGCCGCTGAGCCGGGCTTCGGTGTTGAGCAGCAGCTCGCCGCCGCGCTCCAGGAATTTCATGGTAAGCTGCTGGGCCAATTGGCTCAGCCCCTGGTCGAAGGAGACCAGGCCCTTGGGCGTTTTTTTCTTCGAGGTTCTGGGTGCGCGCATGGCCTTCAGGCCTTTGATCAGGCTGCCGTGCGCCTGGATGCCATCGTAGAGTTTGGGCAGCGTGGCGGAGAAACTGACCCGGTCGGCGTCGGCGGCGTAGATGCCGGCGAGCATCGGCTTGAGCAGGCGGTCCACGGGCAGGCCGCCGATGAGCTGGCGGAAGAACTTGCCGATTTCAAGGTCTTGCTGCGGCGCGATTCCTTTTTTGATCGCGGCGCGGAAGAGTTTGAGTTTCATGCCGAACGGCAGGATTTCGGAAAACATAAAGGCGAACGGCGAAATGGGCGCCTTGTGCAGCGCTCCGCCGTACCAGATGAAGCGGTCGTAATCGCGCAGCCGTTCGTGACGCGTTGCGTCCTCGAGTCCGAGTTCGCGGATCAGCTCCATCGCCAACGGCGAGGAGACGAAGCTGTTCGGTCCGTCTTCGAGGAGAAAACCGTTTTGCCAGCGGCTGTGTATCACGCCGCCGGTGCGCGGGGCTTTTTCGATCAGCAGCGTTTTTTGGCCAGCCTTGGCGAGATGATAGGCGACGCTGAGGCCGCTGATACCGCTGCCGAGAACTGTCGCGTCGTATTTGCCAGTCATGGAGCCGTCCTTGATGCGAGATGCGCCGGGCGACGGTTTTTTTCCGGCGGTTATATATGAACTCGTTTTTTGGGATAGGATCAACAGGATTATTGGGATTCGGGTTGGTTTTTCTGATGGCGCAGGCGTTATTTGTTGATGGCTGCTTTATGGTTCACCACAGGACACAGAGAAGCAATACTGTTTCTGCAGTAATTACCATCATTAAATTCTCCGCGCGCTCCGTGTCTCTGTGCGAGAACCGGAATTTTAAGGGTTCTCCGAGAACGAGAACGAGGACGAGAACGAGTGTGATTACCAAAGGTTTTCAACAAGGAAAGGTCGCTTTTATAACGATTCTGGCGAACGCAGGGCGTTGCGGCGTTTGAGGAAAATCAGCAGCACGGAGATGTCCGCCGGATTCACGCCGGGGATGCGTCCGGCCTGGCCGATGCTGACCGGCCGCACGGCGTTCAATTTTTCCCTAGCCTCGTTGGTCAGACCGCGCACTTCGGCATAATCGATCCAGTCCGGTATCGGCTGACTCTCCAGCGCGGCATGACGGTCGATCTCCGCCTGCTGCCGGGCGATGTAGCCCGCATAGCGAATTTGAATCTCGATCTGACGCCGCGCGCGCGGCTCGATCTCCCCGGAGCCTAGCCCTAGTTCAATCAGCGCCTCATAGGTCATGTCCGGACGGGCGAGGAGTTGCGCGATGGCGCCGCTGTTCTCCAGGTTTTTCAGTTCAAGGCGCGCCAGCGTGTCCCGGTCCAGCTCGCTCGGGCGCACAATCGTGGTCCGCAGGCGTTGCGTTTCGCCTTCGACCTGCTCACGATGGCGTTGGAAACGGGCGTACTGCTCCTCTTCGAGCAGCCCCAGACGCCGTCCATCTTCGCAAAGCCGCAAGTCCGCGTTGTCGCAACGCAGCAGCAGACGATATTCCGCGCGCGCCGTGAACATGCGATACGGCTCGCGATGTTCCTTGGTGATCAGATCGTCGATCATCACGCCGAGGTAGGCCTCATTGCGCTTGAGCACGAACGGCTCTTCGCCGCGTAGCGTCAGCACGGCGTTGATCGCCGCATGCAAACCCTGTCCCGCCGCTTCTTCGTAGCCCGTGGTCGCGTTGATCTGCCCGGCCAGATAGAGTCCAGGCACGGTCTTGGTCTCGAAGGTCGGTTTGAGCTGGATCGGCGGAACATAGGTGTATTCCACGGCATAGCCGTAGCGGAGGAACCGCGCGTTTTCCAGTCCGTGGATCGAACGCACGTAGCGCTCCTGCACCTCGCGCGGCAGACTCGTGCTGATGCCGTTGGGGTAGACCGAACCGGCGTTGCGGCCTTCCGGTTCGAGGAAAATCTGATGCCGTTCCTTGTCCTTGAAGCGCACACATTTGTCCTCGATGCTGGGACAATAGCGCGGTCCCACGCCTTCGATCTTGCCGGTGAAGAGCGGCGATTGGTCCAGGCTGCCCAAGATGATTTCATGTGTGCGGGCGTTGGTGTGCGTGATGTGGCAGGGAACCTGCTCGACGTCGATGCGATCCGTGCGGAAGGAAAACGGAACCGGCTCCGGGTCGCCGTGCTGAACTTCGCAAACGGAATAGTCGATGGAATCGCGATGCAACCGCGCGGGTGTGCCGGTTTTCAACCGGCGGATTTCCAGGCCGGCCTCGCGCAAACTTTCGCCCAGGCCGATGGCGGCCGGTTCGTCGATGCGCCCGCCCTGCACGGATTCCATGCCGAAATGCAGCTTGCCGTCGAGGAACGTGCCCGTGGTGAGGATGACGGCGCGCGCCTTGAGCGATTCGCCGGTTTTCAGCCGTACGCCGGTGGCGCGGCAGCTCTCGATGATCAGGCCGGTCGCTTCGCCCTGCGCCACGGTCAGATTCGGCCAACGGCGCAGATAAGCCTGCACCCAGCGCTCGTAGTCCCATTTGTCCGATTGGCAACGCGGCGCCTGCACCGCCGGACCTTTGCGTGTGTTGAGCTGCCGGAATTGAATGCCCGTCGCATCGGCGGCCATGCCCATCATTCCGCCTAACGCGTCCAGTTCCAGCACAATCTGGCTTTTGCCTAATCCGCCGATGGCGGGATTGCACGACATGCGCGCGATCGCGTCCACGTCGAGCGTCAGCAATAGCGTCTGGCAGCCCATACGCGCCGCCGCCGCAGCAGCCTCGGCGCCGGCATGGCCTCCGCCGACAACGATAATTTCGTAGCGATCCGCGAACATGACTCTTTCAATACGTCTCGAGTTAATCACTCATGCTTCACGCGGCGTGTTTCTTTGGACTGCGCAGGCCATGCCGGCGCCTTGAAACACGAAATGAGATTGCCAGATATCTTTGCTTAGCCGCTTCGCAAAGGCGGCCGCATGGCCGCCGCAGTCCAAGGAATCGCGCAACACCAGCTGGTAAGCGGCAGAGTGTAATCGGCTCCGGCGCAGGATGCAATGATATTTGCCGGTTGAAACGACGTGGATGAAGGAGTTTTCATCAATGCCCATCGGGATCGGGATCGCTATCGCAATCGGGATCGAAACGGATATTGAGAGAAGAAAATGAAGCAACAAACGCTTGCGATCCCGATGATGATTAGCGCGGCCTAAACAACTGTAAATTCGAGAGATATACATTTTCATGTGCATGTAACTTTTCCTTCTCATTTGCCTGATCGGTGGCAATAAAAAAGCAACCAGCATCTTTTTTTTGCTTGCAATGTCAGGTTTCGGGGCTAAAATGGGACTAAAAAAGTACTGATTGTTGCGAGCGGAGCGTTTTGATTTATGTTTCGGATGACTAAATTCACTGGTTACGGGGTTGTGCTGCTCATGCATATGGCGCGGCAACCCGATGATGAAACACATAGCGTGACGGAACTGGCCAACGAAGCTTATTTGCCGTTGCCCATGGCGCAAAAGGTGCTTAAACGACTGGCGCGAAAGGGTTTGGTCGAGTCGCAGCGCGGCGTAAACGGCGGTTATCGGCTGGCCCGGCCGGCGGATCGGATCACCGCCCTCGACATCATCGACGCTCTGGAAGGCGCTGTGGCGTTGACGCAATGTGCCGCTGAGCTGGATCTTGGCTCGAAACACGATCGCTGCGAGCGCGAGGCGTATTGCGCCGCGAGTCATGCGTGGCAGGAAATCAATCTTATCGTTCAGAACGCGCTGCGCAATGTATCGCTCCGCGATATGGTTGCGCTGGAATGGGAGAAAAGCGGCCTGCGGATCACTATATCTGGAGAATAACATTTTTTTGAGTGAGATTAAGAGCAAGAGCGAGAGCAAGAGTTTACACACGAGCAAATTTCATCCGAGGGAATCGTTACTATGGGCAAGGATGACGCCAAAATTTTAGAAGACGCGGCAGGCGGCGAATATAAATGGGGGTTCGTGACGGATATCGAGTCGGACACGTTTCCGCCGGGGCTGAATGAGGACGTGGTTCGGGCGCTTTCGGCCAAGAAAAAGGAGCCGGAGTGGCTGACCGAATGGCGGCTCAAGGCGCTGCGGCATTGGCAAACGCTGACCGAACCGAAGTGGGGCTTCGTGAATTATCCTGAAATCGACTATCAGGCGATCAGTTATTATTCCGCGCCAAAATCGGAAAAAGACGGCCCCAAGAGCCTGGACGACATCGATCCGAAACTCCGCGAGACTTACGAGAAACTCGGCATTCCGCTGGAAGAGCAGTTGAAGTTGGCCGGGGTGGCCGTGGACGCGGTGTTCGACAGCGTGTCAGTGGCCACGACGTTCAAAAAGGAATTGGAAAAGCGCGGCATCATCTTCTGCTCATTCAGCGAGGCGGTGCAGCGGCACCCCGAACTGGTGCGGAAGTACCTGGGCAGCGTGGTGCCGATGACGGACAACTACTTCGCCGCGCTGAATTCGGCGGTGTTCTCCGATGGATCGTTCTGCTACGTGCCGAAGGGCGTGCGTTGCCCGATGGAGCTCAGCACGTACTTCCGCATCAACGCGGCCATGACCGGACAGTTCGAGCGCACGCTGTTGATCGCCGACGAAGACGCGTACGTGAGCTATCTCGAAGGTTGCACGGCGCCGATGCGCGACGAGAACCAGCTGCACGCCGCCGTGGTGGAACTCATCGCGATGGACAACGCGGAGATCAAGTACAGCACGGTGCAGAACTGGTATCCGGGCGACGACGACGGCAAGGGCGGCATCTATAATTTCGTCACCAAGCGCGCGCTTTGCGCGGGCGTGAACAGCAAAATCAGCTGGACGCAAGTGGAGACCGGTTCGCTGATCACGTGGAAATATCCCTCGTGCATCCTGAAGGGCGACGGCTCCAGCGGCGAGTTTTACAGCGTGGCGCTCTCCAGCAAGAAGCAGCAGGCCGACACCGGTTCGAAGATGATCCACATCGGCAAAAACACCAAGAGCACGATCATCAGCAAGGGCATCAGCGCGAAAAACGGCAACAACACGTATCGCGGGCTGGTGCAGATCGGCAAGAACGCGGAAAACGCGCGAAACTACAGCCAGTGCGACTCGATGTTGATGGGCGATCAGTGCGGCGCGCACACCTTCCCGTACATCGACGTGCGCAACCGGTCGGCGAAGATGGAGCATGAAGCGAGCACCAGCAAGATCGGCGAGGATCAGATTTTTTATTGTCAGCAGCGCGGCATCAAGGAAGAGGACGCGATCAACATGATCGTCAACGGCTTCTGTAAGGAAGTCTTCAACGAGCTGCCGATGGAGTTCGCCGTGGAAGCGCAGAAACTGCTGGCGATCAGTCTCGAAGGCAGCGTGGGATGAGTAGTAAATTCAGGAGCAAAATAATTCACCACAGAGCGCACAGAGGGCACAGAGAACGAATGATATACGGAATAAACACGATTGCTTAATCTCTGCGCCACTGCGTCTCTGCGTGAATATTGCAGTTCTATTAAGTTCTGAAATATTGAAATATCGCACTACTTTTAATACGGAGCATATCAACATGAGTCTTTTGGAAATTAAAAATCTGCACGCCTCAGTGGCGGAGTCGGGGGCGGAGATATTGAAGGGCGTCAGCCTGACGGTGAATCCGGGCGAGGTGCACGCGATCATGGGGCCGAACGGCTCGGGCAAGAGCACGCTGGCGCAGGCGCTGGCGGGCAATGAGGCCTATGAGATCACTAGCGGCGAAGCGCTGTATAATGGAGAGGACTTGCTGGAAAAAGGCCCCGATGAGCGCGCCTGCGAGGGGCTGTTCATGGCGTTCCAGTATCCGGTGGAGATTCCCGGCATCACGAATTCCTACTTCCTGAAGGCGGCGTTGAATTCCATCCGTAAATACAACGGCCTCGATGAGCTCGACGCGGCGGAGTTTCTGGAGCTCGTGCGTGAGAAAATGGAATTGGTCAAGATGGATCCAAAGTTCCTGCATCGGCCGGTGAACAGCGGGTTTTCGGGCGGCGAGAAGAAGCGCAACGAGATTTTCCACATGGCCGTGCTGGATCCGAAGTTGGCGATCCTGGACGAAACGGATTCCGGCCTCGACATCGACGCCTTGCGCATCGTGGCAGACGGCGTGAATTCGCTGCGCAGCGAAAAGCGCGGCTTCGTGGTCATCACGCATTATCAACGCTTGTTGAATTATATCGTGCCGGATTTCGTGCACGTGCTGGTGAAGGGCAAAATCGTGAAGAGCGGCGGCAAGGAACTCGCCCTCGAACTGGAAGACAAAGGCTACGCCGAAATGCTGGAAGAGGTCGGGGCGTAACCGCGATTAAATGCAAAGGCGCAAGGGCGCGAAGGCGCAAGTAAATATAAAAGGAGATATGGGGATGTTGGGGATGTGGAGATAAAAAATTTGCGGTTGGTGATAGTTGGAGAACTTGAAGCTAGTTCTATTGTTTATCTCCAATATCCCCTGTATCCCCCTATCTCCTTTATCCAGCTGTGCTGCGTCGTTGCACAAAGCAATAAATAAAAGGTTAAACGAAATGTCAAAAATGGAAGTCGCAAAATATATCGAGCCTTACGTCGAGGCGTATCGGCGGCTGGCCGCGGAACCGGAACTCTGGCTGAAGGAGATGCGCGAAGCGGCGATCACTCAATTCGCGCTGATTGGTTTTCCGGAGACGCGCCAGGAAAATTGGCGTCATACGGAGCTGAGCCGCCTGACCGGTTACACTTTCGCCACGGCGCGGGATTATCCGCTGGATGACGCGGACATCGCTGAAATTCAGTCGCATTATCACGACATCGACGGCGGCGCGCGGCTGGTGTTCGTCAACGGCTGGCTGCATGACGAACTTTCCACGCTCGGACGCCTGCCGGACGCGGTTGTAATCAGCAGTTTGAGCAACGCGCGCGAGGCGCTGGGCGCTGAAATCGACGAACACCTGGCGAATTACGCCTGCTACGACCGGCACGCCTTCATCCAACTGAACACGGCGTTCATGACCGATGGATTGTTCCTGAAAATTCCGGATGGCGTGGAGCTGGAGCCGCCGGTTCAGTTGATTTTCTACAGCAAGAGCGAGGATGCGCCGTCGATCAATCATCCCCGCAATCTGATCATCCTTGGAAAGAGCGCCAGGGCGACGGTTGTCGAAACATACATCGGCTCGCCAGACGCCGTTTATCTGGCGAATCCCGTGACGGAGATCGACCTCGCGGAAAACGCCGCCCTGGATCATTATAAGATTCAGCTCGAGTCCGGCGCGGCGTTTCATATGGCGACGATTCAAGCGCGTCAGGCGCGCGACAGCCGCATGCGTCAGACGGCGATCAACAATGGCGCATTGATCATGCGCAACGACCTCGGTTCGGTGATGATCGGCGAAGGCGGCGACTGCAAGTTCTTCGGGCTTTATCTGCCCCAGGGCGAGCAGCACATGGACACGCATTCCCGGTTGGATCACGCCGCGCCGCATTGCACGAGCACCGAGCTCTATAAGGGCGTGCTGGACGACCGGGCTACTGGCGTCTTCAACGGCAAGATCGACGTGCGGCGCGGCGCGCAGAAAACCGACGCCGTGCAAAGCAATCATGCGCTGTTGCTGACCGACGAGGCGCGCGTGAATGCGCGGCCGCAATTGGAGATCTACGCCGACGACGTGAAATGCACGCATGGCGCCACGGCGGGCGAGCCGGACACGGATGCGTTGTATTATTTGCAGACCAGAGGCATTGACAAGGAAACGGCAAAGGCGATGATTATCGCGGCGTTTGCGTCCGAAATCATCGAGGAAATCGCGGTCGATGCAGTCCGCGAGCGCATCCAGCAAATTGTGTGGGACCGCTTTTTGCCATAAGGATATGAATGAACCACAGAGGACGCAGAGGATTTTTTTTGACAGGATGAACAGGATTGGCAGGATTTTTCGTCACGATGTTCATAAGGATGCGGACAAGATTTTTGAGAGATGCTTGCTTTGTTGAAAAGCTGTTTTCGTACTCGTACTCAACGTAGCGGCACTCGTACTCGATTTTATCGTTATCTCGCTCGTTTGAAACTGATTTTCGAGAACGAGGACGAGAACGAGAACGAGACAGAGCGAGATATCCCAAGGTTTTCAACAAAGCAAGAGATGCTTTAAATACTTTTTGTGCATGTTAGTAGTGACAAACTATTAAAAGCTGGTTCTCTGTGATCTCTGTGCGCTCTGTGGTGAAATAATATCGCCCCATTGAATTTGGGAGTTCGAACATGAGCACTGCGAATATTTACAAAATTATGGACGACCCGAATTCGCTCGATATCGACGTGGAGCGGGTGCGGCGCGATTTCCCCATGCTTTCGCAACGGGTGCACGGCGTGCCGTTAGTGTATCTGGACAATGCGGCATCCACGCATAAGCCGACGCTGGTGATCGACGCGATCCGGCGGGTGTATGAGCAGGATTACTCGAACATTCATCGCGGCGTGCACGAGCTCAGCCAGCGCCTGACCATGCAATACGAGGAGGCGCGGGAAAAGATCCGCGTGTTTCTCAACGCCCGCAGCCGCGCGGAGATCGTCTTCACTTATGGCACGACGGACAGCATCAACCTTGTGGCGCAGACCTTCGGCCGGGCCAACATCGGTAAGGGCGATGAGATTCTGATTTCTGAAATGGAGCATCACAGCAATATCGTGCCGTGGCAGCTGCTGTGCGAACAAACCGGCGCGACGCTGAAGGTGATTCCCTTCAACGACCAGGGCAACCTGGCGATGAGCGACGTGGAGGCGTTGCTCAGCGAACGCACGAAGCTCGTCGCGCTCGTGCATGTGTCCAACGCCCTCGGCACGATCAATCCCATCGGTCCGATCATCAAACTGGCCCACGACGCCGGCGCGAAAGTGCTGGTGGACGGCGCGCAGGCCGTGGCGCACATGAAGACAGACGTGCAGAAATCGGACGTGGATTTCTACGCCTTTTCCGGGCATAAGGTTTTCGGGCCGACCGGCATCGGCGTGCTGTACGGCAAGGAAGACCTGCTTGAGGCGATGCCGCCCTGGCGCGGCGGCGGCGATATGATCCGCACCGTCACGTTCGAAAAAACCACCTACGCCGATCTGCCATACAAGTTCGAAGCGGGCACGCCGAACATCGCCGGCGGCATCGGTCTGGGGGCGGCCATCGACTATGTGCACGACATTGGCCTGAAGCACATCAATCATTATGAGAATTCGCTGCTGGCATACATGACGCGTCAATTGCTCAACGTGGAATGGCTGAAGATCATCGGCAACGCGCCGTGCAAGTCCGGCGCGATTTCATTCATGATCGAAGGCGTGCACCATAACGATCTGGGCCAGTATATCGACCACCTGGGCGTGGCGATCCGCACCGGCCATCATTGCGCGCAGCCGGTCATGCAGCATTACGGCGTCACCGGCACGGCGCGCGCTTCGCTGGCGTTTTACAACAATACCCAGGACATTGATCGCTTCATCGAAGCCCTCGAGAAGGCGAAGAAATTCCTTCTATAGTATCTATCAAAGTTCTTGCGTATTGGTCAGCGGTCACAGCCGAGGGCGGCTGTGCCACATTTTTCAGAAAGCGCTATTTCTTTCGAGAACCGTTCCAGGTCTTACGGGGCAAACAGAAGCTGCTATGACTTCGGTGTTCGGCCGAAAATCACGGGCGAAGAATCGTCACGGCCTGCGGGGGAGAAAGAGGGCGCATCGGAGGATTGGATTTTGACCGCCATGTCGCGGATCATACGCGGCAGTTCGATCGTCATGCGCCCTCCGCGGCATTCCGCGCCCCTCGTTTCGATCTTGCCGTAATACCATGTGTCCCAAAATTCAAGGGTGTAATGACCGTCGCGCAACTCGCTGTCGAAAATGAATTCGGCGTTGTCCACGGGCGGATTGAACAGCATGGCGTCTTGATCTCCGGTGAACATCCAGGGCGCTTCATAGAACTTGTCCACGATGTCTTTATTATGGAACCATAGGAAAGCCGTATGCTGGCCCGTGCGGCTCATGCAGTAAATGCCATTGGCGTTGTTCACGGGCTGGCGATACATGTACTTCCATTCCTGTTCGCGCAGGTCGACGCCCTCGATATAGTCGGCGAAAATTTTCAATTGCTCGTCGAGTTTTTCCTGGAAAATCAAATTCCACCACCACGGCATCGGCGCGCCGGAGGCCGGCATGTGCCAGACGATCCAGGGGCCGTTGTGGAGTTGCAGTTTGAGATGCGGGATCGATGTGCCTTTGGGGTGTCCGCCGTACTCCTCGATGATCCTGGGCTTGTCGACGCTGGACAGGAAGTAAAGGCGTTTGAACATGACGCTGCTGAAGTCGTCGACCGTATAGGCCGCGGCCTGGGTGTATGTGATGTCGTCCAGTTGCCAGGTTTGAATATCGCCCGCGTCTTTCACGAATTCGGTGGAGATCAGATGGCGGTCCTGGTCGATTTCGCGGAGATATCCGGCCATTTCCTTGTGCCAGTTGGCGCGGATGTTTGGATTCGGATTGGTCGTGTCGTTCTCGATCCACAGCGTGTAGCCGAAAAGATTAGGATAAGCGCCCCAGCGCGCGGCCACATAACGATGGCGCCGTTTGAAGAGATCGCGCGTTTTCTGGTCGGTCATCGCTTCGGTGTAATGCTTGAGCCACCCGCCGTTTTCAACGCGATAGGGATTGTTGGTCCACTGGTCGTCCCAGCGTTGGGTGAACGGACCGTGGTGGTTGAGGGCGAGCTCGATCATGATGTCTTTCCGCAGCGCCGCCTCCATCAGATAATCCAGTTCCCAGGCGCGTTGCATGCTGTAGCGTCCGACGCCGTGGAAGGTCGGGTATTCCTTGTACCATTCCAGGCCGCACCACCACGCGGTCATCCAGACGCGCCCCATGTCGATCTTGTTGCGCTGCATCTGCTGAAAGAAATCGTCGTAAAGATAGGTGCCAGTTTTGGGGTTCAGATAAGTGAAATTTTTCAGGTCGTAGAACGTGCGGTTGTCGCGCGGCCAGCAAAGATTGATCGCCATCGGGTAGTAAAACTCGCCGTTGCTGAACGCGAAGTATTCGGGGTGCTCCGGATCGGACTTCAGATAACCGCGAGCATACTCCGAGGGATGAACATCCAGCTCGCAGTATGAGGTGTCGAGCGCGTCGCCATACCGGTCGCTGCCCGTAAGGCGCCAGCGATATTGCCCTGGCTCGTCCGGCATGAATCGCACAGCCCACTGCGGCGTTCCGATCGCCCGCAAGACTTCGGCGTTGTTGCGAAAGTTGCGGACGTAGTCCTGCTTATAAAACGCAGGGAGGCGGGTCGTCTTTCCGGACGGCGCGATAAACTCCGCCATCAGGTCGATTTCATCCGGATCGAAAGGATTGTCGTATTCGCGATTGAGCGTGAAGTTCGCTTCGTACACCTGATTGCACAGCGCGTCGTCCGGGGCGTCCAGGGAGGCGAGCGTGAAATTCCCCAACGGAGCTTCGCCTCCAGGGGTGGCGCTCATCAGCGAGGCGCCCTGCACATAGCTATCTCCGGTGTAAACCTTCACTCCGATCTCGCGGACACGCCGCAATTGCCATCGCCCCCAGACGTCTTCTTGATGCCGGCCTCTCCATGGTTTGGACAGCGAAGCGTGCATATGCAGCGTCGATCCCTTCAGGTGGCTTGAATCGGGTTCGGCTTGAAACCATTCTCCGTCGTTCACCTTGATGTAGATCATCGGGCGGATCGACTTCATCGAATTCGGGGGAATGCCTTCAAGGAACAGCTCAAGATTCACATATTGATAGGCGAACCAATCTTCTTCGATCTTGATTTCATTCGCTACGGCGGAGCTGTCGAGACGGATCTCCCGCTGAGAGAGCTGCTCCGGCAATCCCATCCAGATCGGGATGACGATCGTGGCGATCCCCAGCAGCAGCAGGCCAATACAGAACGGCAGCACGGTCCATGCCGGTCCGAGCGAGGATTCATTCGCATAGGCGCCGTGGAATCCCTGCTCATGTTTGCGTCCGAACAACGTGGAGAGTCCGTGCGGCGTTTTCATCCATTGGAACGGCGCCCAGAAAAACTGAAGGAATCCGCGCCATGCGCCCCAGCTCATCAAGAGCCAGTAAATCGGCATGAACAAACCGGGAAACAGCATGCGGTAATACTGGCGCCGCAAGCCGGCGATGAGATGAATCAGCACAAAGAAGCCATTGAGCAGCATAAGCAACAGCGCGCCGGCGAAAAGCCATGCCGTCCAGGGCCGGCTGGGATCGAACAACTCCCATTCCCAGGTCAGCCATGCCCCGATCACCACCCAACAAATGGGCATGACGATCATCGAGTACACCTGGCCGCCGATCACCGCGAGCAGCAGGAGAAATTCCCATGGTCCGAGCGTCAGCATCGACTTCAGCGGTGAACGGGTATGGATCAGCAGCGTCTGCCAGTAGCCCTTGATCCAGCGCGAACGCTGGCGCAGCCATGGACGCAGCTTGCAGCAGGCTTCTTCCCACGTCGTGGAATCCAGAATGCGGATGTCGCGGCGGGCGAGGCTTAACCGAATGCCCAGATCACAATCCTCGGTCACATTGTACGCGTCCCAGCCCCCCAGCGTCTTCAGGGCTGAAGTGCGAAAATGATTCGATGTGCCACCAAGCGGGATCGGCGAGCGCAGGGCGTGCAGACCGGGAAGATACAGGTCGAACCACGCGGAGTATTCCAGCGTGAACCACTTCGCCAGCAGATTCTGATGGCCGTTGTAATAATTCAGCTTGGCCTGCAGGCAGTCCACCTTGTCCGGAAGTTTCCGGAAGGCGCAGATGGCTTTTTTCAGCTGATCGGGCTCCGGCCGGTCTTCGGCGTCGAAGATGACAAGAAACTCGCCGCGTGCGCGCTCCAGGCCGTAATTGCAGGCGCGCGGTTTGGTTTTGGGATAGCCTTCCGGCACGATGACGATTTCGATGCTTGGCGGCAGCTGCTGCGCCCGCGCGGCGCGCAAGGTGGCTTCGTCGTCCTGCTCCAACAGCAATTTGATGTCCAACTTGTCCTGCGGATAGTCCAGGCGCTTCATGGCCTGTACGAAATCGCCGACGACTTCCGGCTCGCGATACATCGGCGCCAGGATGGTGTAAACCGGCAGCGTGGACTCGTCGAGCGCGGCGAGCTCCTCCGCCGAACACGAGACGGTGAAGCGACGGAACTGACCGATGAAGACGGCGATAACTTTAATCAGGATGATAATGGAAAAAAACGTGAGGGTGGTGATGTTCCAAAATTGGATAAACGCTTTCAGGCTCAGGCTTGCCTGTACGACAAGTCCAATGATGATGCCGATGAAAACACTACGCTGCCAGGGCCGCCAAGGATGTTTGGCTTCGTCGAAAAATTTCACCTGTACGCGCCTATGCTGTTGAGAAAATCAAACCCGTTTTTAACAATTAACGGGGCGGCTGTCAAGAGGCCGTATTCACGGGCAAAGATGAAAAGACAGCCGCCCCGTTCCTCGCGTAAGGTACCATACTTAACTCAGCTTATCGTCAAAAAGTTTGGCCAGCGGTAAAAAAAACATGATTTATTTTTCAGGTTGCGCACATTGCCCGGTTTTGTTTCGCTGGAGCCTGATTGCGGCGAAATTGACGGAGGATCCGAGCAAGCGTGAAAACGGCCCTGATTCAGGATTGGCTGAACGGCATGCGCGGCGGGGAAAAGGTGCTGGAGGAGCTCATCGCGCTCTATCCCGGCGCGGATGTGTTTACCTTGTTTTACGAGCCGGACCGCATCAGCGCAACGATCAACGCGCAACGGGTGATCGTCTCGCCGTTGCAGCGTCTGCCGTTGGCCCGCACGCATTACCGCTATTACCTCCCGCTGTTTCCCTGGGGCGTGGAGCGTTTTGATCTGCGCGGTTACGACCTGATTATCTCTTCGAGCCACTGCGCGGCCAAGGGTGTGCGCGTGCCTAGAGGCATTCCGCATCTCTGCTATTGCCATTCGCCGATGCGCTATGTCTGGGATATGTACGATGCCTATTTTGGCGGGCGCAATCGCTGGAAGCCGGGCGGTTTGGTTATGCCGCTGTTTCGCGGCCGCTTGCAGCGCTGGGACGTGCGCACGGCCCGGTCGGTCGATCAATTCATTTGCAACAGCCGGCATATCGCGAACAAAATCAAACAATTCTACGGCCGCGAGGCCATTGTCTGCAATCCGCCGGTGGATCTGGAGAAATTCTCCATCGCCCCGGACGGCCCGGAGGATTATTTTCTGGCGGTCTCCGCGCTCGTACCGTATAAACGGATCGATCTGGCCGTGGCGGCCTGCAACCGGCTGCAGCGGCGGTTGATCGTGGCCGGACGCGGGCCGGAGGCGCAACGGATCCGGGCGCTCGCCGGACCGACCGTCGAGGTGCGCGACTGGGTGAGCGACGAAGAGCTGGTGCGGCTGTATCAACGCTGCCAGGCCTTCCTCATGCCCGGTCCGGAGGACTTCGGCATCACACCCCTGGAGGCCATGGCTTGCGGACGGCCGGTGATCGCCTTGGCCGAAGGCGGCGCGCTGGAGACCGTCGTCGCTGGCAAGACCGGCGAATTTCATAAGGAGCAGACAACGGAGAGTTTGCTGGAAGTTCTGAAAGCGTTCGATTCCGGAAAATACGATCCGGACGCCATCCGCGCCCACGCCATGACTTTCGGCCAGGAGCGCTTCAGGGAAGAGATGCGGCAGATCATCGATCAATGCCTCAAGAATACGACGCGATGAAACATATCAAAAATCAAAAAAACTCGGAACTTCTTGCAGCAGATTCCTGCATAAATCTGGGCGGTGTATATATTCAATGGCTTTTTCTCTTCGAACGATGACTAAAGCGACAAGCATGCCGGGGAAACTGATGCAATGGCGAGCTGCGTCTGACAATCACGCAGAGGAGGCGCCTGCTGGCTTGCGTTTGATGCATCCGTGTGAAAACTGGGCCGCGATGGGTTTGTTCGCGGTCGTCGCGCTGGCGCTGAATTCCTTTTATCTGCGTTACAGTCTTCCTCTGGTCGAAGACACGGAGGTGTTGTTTGGCGCGGCGCTGAATGGGCAGTTTGAGTTTTTTAAGGAATATGCGGGATATATTGCCATCCCGCCCAGAGTATTTTGTCTGATCTGCCAGGTCTTGCCCGTTATGCTGATCCCGAAGGCTTATGTCTTCATCGCCACAATGTGCAACGCCTTGTGCGCGATGTCGTTTTACCTGCAAATGGCGCATTGGATGCGTTGCTCCCGCCGTTCCGCCGTGGCGTTTTCCTTGCTGTACCTGTTCATGTCGAGCGGATGCATCACGTCCTACAACCTGATGTACTGCATCTGGCCGTTATCGCTGGCCGCGATCAATCTTTCGCTGATCTTGCCTCAACTCAAAGGCTGGCGCTGGTGGGCGCTGGCGGCGCTGATCGTCTTCGCCGGAATATCGTCGAATCCCCTTTGCGTCATTCTCCCCGCCGGCGCGGCGGTGTATGCGGTCATGGAGTGCGCCAGGGCAAACTGGAAAAACGCGGCAAGGTATGCTTTTTTCGCCGTGATTCAAATCGTGGTTTTATTGGCCATCATTGAATCGCCGCCCGTGACGGTCCTGACCTATACGGATGTCGTCAAAAGGGCTGTTGATGCGATGTATCTGATCCTGGCGCGCGTCATCTCTCCCGTTTCCGGCGCCATCCATCCGCTGGATTTACAGTTCGTGTTTTTAACGTCCGGTTTTGCGCTGGGCTTCCTGTTTGTGATGCTCTCCAAGGATCGCAGCCGCCACATACAGTATTACATTTTTGCTGCCATCATCTGCGTGTTCACGTTTCTGCTATGCCTCACCAACCGGTACAATATCTATTATCCGGAAATGATGCATGATGCGGCGCGGGGGAACAGGTATGTCTATATTCAGTTTTTTTTGTTTCTCGAGCTGCTCTGGATCGCGATCCTGCTGATTCGAAAATCCTTGCCGCGATACGCCGTTCTTGCTTTATTTGTCGCGCACCTTTGCGGTCCGATTTTGTATTATCCGGCTTTGGTGCAAACGTATGGCGAGCTGGATTATAACGGCGGGGACGATTGGATCGACCGCAGCAACAGATATAACGACGTGCTTGAAAGTTACGTCCGGCGGATCAATCAAAACGGCGAAGCGAGCGAATTTTACTTGTCGGGATACTGGCGGGATCGAGTCTATAAATTGGTGAAGAAAGACTGACGCATGCATCCGCCTGTTCGACATATGGCCAATGTGAAGGCCGTGCAGCACCGGCTGCTGCAGCGGCGCTTCATTCTGGATTGCGTCATGATTCTCGCCGGCATGCTGTTCGCTTACGCCTTGCGGTTTTATGTGTTGCATTGGCTTAACATCCTGCCCGTCGAAAAGGGCTACGATCCGCGCGATTACGCCTGGCTGCTGGCCTATGCGCTGCCGGTGATGGTGATGTCTTACAGCTGGACCGGCATGTACGGCTTGCGCGATCCGGTGTTCAACTACGACATCGGTAAGCGCGTGATTCGCGGAACGCTGCTTGGCGTCGCGCTGGTTCTGACGATCAACTTCTTCTTTCGCGAGGCGGAATACGCCCGTCCGGTGTTCATGACGGCTCCGTTCAGCGTGATCGGATTCGTCTTCGCCGGGCGGCTCTATTTGCGGCAGTATGTGGACCGCTTGCGCGCTGAACGCCGCATCGGCGACATCGGCACGCTGATCGTCGGCGCGGGCGACTCCGCACGGCTGCTGATCCGCAAGATCCACGAGCATCCCGAATGCGGCCTTGAGGTTGGCGGCGCCGTGGCCGCGCAAACCAGCGACGCTCCGGACGAAGTGGAAGGAGTCCCGGTGCTGGGGACGATCAGCGACATGATGCAGATCGTCCGGGAAAAGAAAATCCGGCGCGTGATTTTCGCCCAGCCGAATCTGACCAATAAGGAAATCTTCGACCTGATGGCGGAATTGGAAAAAGAACTGGTCGATGCGCGCTTCGTGCCGAATCTGCTGGAGAGCCACTTGACGGATTGTTCGTTCGAGAACCTGGACGGCCTGCCGCTTTTCGGCCTGAAGGATACTCCGTTGCAAGGAATGAACCTGGTGGTGAAAAATCTCTTCGACAAAATCGTCAGTTCGATCATGCTGCTGCTGGGCGCGCCGTTCTACGCCTTGATCGCCCTGGCTGTCTGGCTCGACTCGGGAAGGCCGCTGTTTTATAAACAGCGCCGCCTGGGCATGGACGGCCGGTCGTACAACATGTATAAATTTCGCTCCATGCGGCTCAACGCGGAGCAGAACGGA
The DNA here is from genome assembly GCA_016928995.1 of Candidatus Sumerlaeota bacterium. GTDB lineage: Bacteria > Sumerlaeota > Sumerlaeia > JAFGJS01 > JAFGJS01 > JAFGJS01. The sequence goes on from JAFGJS010000054.1 coordinate 107,342, forward strand.
CCGGGGTGGACGCGGCCGGACGACGACCGGGTGACGCGGATCGGGCGATTTCTGCGGCGATGGAATTTGGATGAGTGGCCGCAGCTGATCAACGTCTGGCGCGGCGATATGAGTCTGGTCGGGCCTCGTCCCGAGCGTCCGGAATGGGCGCAAAAATTCAAGGAGGAGTTTCCGCATTACATGATGCGCCACACCGTGAAAAGCGGGATGACGGGCTGGGCGCAGGTGAACGGGCTGCGCGGCGACACAGATCTTCAAGCTCGACTTGACGCGGACCTCTATTATATAGAGAATTGGACGCTATGGCTTGATATTAAGATTTTGCTGATGACCATGCGAGCGACGAAAAACGCGTATTGACGCTAAACCGGCGATCACACGGAAGGAGACGCGATGCAATTTCTTTCCTTTGAAACGGACCACTTCAACCGGACAGAAGTGCGTGATTACTTCATCAATCCCTGCTGCTTTGGCGACGACGTCGCCACGTGGCTGATGGCGCAACTGGAAAAGCGCCACGTCAACGTGGCGAAAATCTACCAGGAAGACTGGGGCTGGGAGCTCGATTGCGAGTTCGGCGGCTCCCGGTACTTTCTCAGCATTGTGCTCGTGGCTGGAGACCAGGATGGGGACTATGGCGAGTGGCGCATTTACGTGACCAAGCAGTGCTCCCTGATCGGGCGCATCTTCGGCAAGGACAAAATGGTTCGCGAAGAAGCCATCATCGCCGTCGCTCACACAATTTTAAGCGAGGCTCAATTCGGCAACATCCATTGCCTGGCGGAGGTGTAGCCTCGCGATAGACTTTGCCGCCGTCCGTGGAGGCATATTGATTCGAGGGCTTCTATTGATTATTTTTTATCAATAACATTCAGGATGGAAAAATAGCCGCGTCCATATTCCTCGCAGAGCAAATCGATCGCCTGCCGCTTGGTTCCGCATTGTTTTTTATATTGGATGTATTTCTTTTTCACATCACGAAGGTCATGGGGCGACCAAGCCTTGCCTTGATTCCTCGGCGTTGAATTTTGAGGAGCAATTAAGGATGATTCATCAAGCTCAACGGCATTCAGTTTGCGTTGCAATCCCTCGAATGATTTTGAATTGATTTCAAAGCCGAGAACTCGCCGTTTGAGTCTGAGAGCGGCGAATGCGGTCGAGAAGCTCCCCATGAACAAATCCAAAACGCCGCTGCCCTCATTGCTGCTGTATAGCAGCATCTTCTTGAGCAATTCATACGGCAGTTCATTTTTGTTCTTCGCTTTGCCCGGTTTATATTCCCGGCGAATCTCCCAGACGTCTTCCCGGTCGGCATAGTTTTTTTTCTGTCCCGATCCGTTCTGTTCATTTGCGCCGAAGCGGCAGTAGGTGTTGAATGTATGCCTGGCGCCGGGCTTCACGTAGAACAGAATATGGTAATGCGAGGAGACGTACTTATAGCGCGTGTGCACGCCGAAGTTGTACTTCCAGATGATGTGGTTGACTTCTTCGAGCGGCGAGTCGGCCAGCGCGTTGAGGATGTGGCGCAGGTTGGTGTAGCCGGAGACGATGTAGATGCTGCCGCCGGGCTTGAGGATACGCGCGGCTTGCTCGATCCAGCGGCGGCTGAACTCGGCATAGTCTTCCGCCGGAACTTCGACGTAACCGTCGAGCACGAAGGATTCATCGCGGTTGTAGTGCTTGTGAAGTTTGTCGCCGTTGATGCCGTAGGGCGGATCGGTGATGATCAGGTCCACGCTATCAGCATCGAGGTGCTTGCAGCCTTCGACACAGTCTTCATTGTAAAACCGATACCATTCGGTTTCAATCGGCGGGTGGGGCATATACGGCTTCCTGCGTTTTAGCGGAATCAAAGCATCGCCGGACGCGGATTGTCAACCTGCGGTTTCTTCGTCCTGCTCGTCGCGGATCGCTTCGATGTCCAGTGATGCGGCGATCTGCTCGCGCAGGGGATCGAGCCATTCATACGCAGTCCATTCCACGCGCAGCGGCGTGATCGAGACGCAGCCGCGGCGAACCACGTTCGAATCGGAGTCCGGGATGCGATCCATGGTGATTTGCGTCCCGCTGTTGCAGTAAACCGGCAGGCCGTTGCGTTCGCCGCTTGGCGTGAAGATGTCCGAATACCAGGCATGGCCCTGGCGTGTCGCCTCGACGCCGCGAATCGTTTCGACGCTCCCGCTGGGCGCGTTGACGTTGAGGATCGCGCGCTCCGGGATCCCGCGTTCCAGCGCCATGCGGATGATCTGCGGAAGCACGGCGCAAATGCCGCTGAAATCCGGACGCTCGCGGTTGAAATCGTAGCACAGCGAAACCGCGATGGCCGGAATGCCGAACATCGCAGCCTCCAGCGCCGCGGCCACGGTTCCCGAATATTGGATGTTGTTGCCCGTGTTCGAGCCGTTGTTGATGCCGGAGACCACCAGGTCCGGCCGCGGCAGATCAAGGGCAGTGAGGGCGAATTTCACGCAGTCGGCGGGCGTGCCGTCCACGGCATAGCCCCACACGCGGCCGGAGGAATCGCGGCGCTCCTGCATCGTAAAGTCGTTGAACACTGTCACGGCATGGCTGGCCGCGCTGCGTTCGCGGGAAGGCGCAACGACATACAGCTCGCCCATGCCGGCGACGGCCTCGCGCAACGCCGTCATCCCCGGCGCGTCGATGCCGTCGTCATTGCAGAGTAAAATGTTTGGAATTGTTGACATAAACCTTGCTCATTTTTGACTGGAAAAAAGGGAGTTTAATCGTTGGAACAAAGAAGATCAAGACCGGGTTGAAGCTTTTACGAACGGCCGACAATCCGGGAGACTGTGCGAGTTCCGTCGTGGCGCAATCTATACGTTGGCGATCTCGAACGCTTCGGCTTTGTGCAGGAGTTGCTCTTCCTGTTTCAGCAGCTTGAGGATGGCGGCGTTGGGATTATGCTTGATGGTCTCTTCGGCGCGGATGATGGCATTGCTGATGGCCTTGGCGTCGCTGGAGCCGTGGCAGATGACGCAGTTGCCGTTGACGCCGAGCAGCGGCGCGCCGCCCATTTCGGATTTATCCACGCGCTTCATCAGGTTTTTCAGCGATGGCTTGGCGATGAGTCCGCCGAGCATCGCGATGGGATTGCGCTTGAGCTCGCGTTTCATTTCGCTGAAGAGGAACTTGACCACGGAGGAGCCGAATTTCAGCACGATGTTGCCGACAAAGCCGTCGCACACGATGACGTCGAACTTGCCGGAGAGGACATCGTTGCCTTCGGCGTTGCCGCCGAAATTCAGCGTGGACTCCTTGAGCAGTTTATACGCCTGGAGCGTCGTTTCGTCGCCCTTGGTGTCTTCCTCGCCGATGTTGAGCAGCCCGACCAGCGGATTTTCCCGTCCCATCACTTCGTGGGCGTACATGGCGCCCATCAGCGCGAACTGCAGGAGATTTTCCGGCTTGCAGTCCACAGTCGCGCCGACATCGAGAATCAGAACGGGCCGTAGATGCGTGGGAAAAAGCGTGCTGATGGCCGGCTTTTTAATGCCTTCCAGCCGGCCGAGTCCGAACAGGGCGTGCGCGGCGGTGGCGCCGGTGGCGCCCGCGGAGATCATCGCGCCGGCCTGGCCCGCTTTCACCAGTCCCACGGCGACCGCCACGGAGGAGTCTTTCATTTTGAGGGCTTCGCGCGGCTTGATGTGCATGTCCACCACGACGGGCGCGTGAGCGTAATCGAACGCATCCTCGCTCACGCCGTTCTGGCGCACGATGTCGCGAAGGCGTTGTTCATCGCCAACGAGTGTGATGCGGCTCTCGACGCGATCCATCGCCTTCACCGCGCCTGCAATCAACACGCCGGGGCCGTTGTCGCCGCCGAGAGCGTCGAGTGCGATGCGCGAAGTCATGAGTGCACGACGACCCGGTAGGACTTGCCTTTGTATTGGCCGCAGGATTTGCAGGCGCGATGCGGCAGTTTCGGTTCGCCGCAGTTTTCGCATTTACTCACGTTCGTGATTTCCTTCATTTTCAGGTGCGAACGGCGTTTGTCGCTGCGAGCACGGCTGTGTCGTCTTCTTGGTGTGGGCATCTTTCTTTACTCCTCATCATCTGGTAGATGAATTTGATTCAGTTGTTCCTGCCAGTCGGGATTTTTGTCCGATTCGGCTTCTTCATCGCCGCAGGCGGGAGGCAAGCTCTCCGTGAACGGCGATTCGTCGTATTTATGCGGAAACGCTGGAACTTCAAGCAATAACAATTCGCGCAATTCGTTGTCCAGCGTCAGCTCATCGTGAATGTAGTAAGCGAAGTCCTCGTCTTCCAGGGCGACGGTGACGACGCGTTCGCCGGTTTCCTCGTCTTCCGTTCGAGGAGGAGCGGGAATGTACATCAGTTCGATGTTTTCCACGTTCAATTCCTGCTCGAACGGCTCCAGCGTCCGCACGCATTCCAGCCGCACTTTCGCGCTCATCCTGCCGGTCACGCGAATCCGCTGGCCGATCTTTTTGAGCCGCAGATCCACTTCGATCGGGGCGATGAATTCGACCGGCTGAGCCAGATGCGTGTCACCCGCAAGCGCTTCCTCCAAACCGAGCTCTTTTGGCGGCAGCGTTTGCTGGAGCTCCAGGGGCTGGAGGTCGCCGATTAAATGCACTTTAACTTTCATAAAACGGCCCTCCTCCAACCGCAAAAGGAGCGGTATTCCATTGAGAATGCGCCCGGAAGTCAAGTCCAAATTTAGCAAGTTCGCCGCGATTCGGTCAATTTTTCGTTTTTTTGGCTGAAAGATCCGCTGCGTTGTATTTTACTGATTGTAAGATCAGCAGATCTCGCGATCCATCCTTTTTTACCAGGAATCAAACGATGCATCCGATATGGCGTTGTGGTTCTTTTATATTCATTTTATGGGCGTTAGGCTTCGATGCAGGTTCTTTTCGAATGCTTCATGCCGCCACGCCGCGGCTTGACAGCGACGTGCCGGTCCAGGAGACGATCCTCGATGACGATCAATATGGCCATCGCGCCGTAGCCGAAGTGAATGGCGACGGCTATAATGATATTGTAGGGCTCAATTACGGCAGCGGAAACGGCGATCTCGTCTGGTATCGCTATCCGGACTGGACCCGTTTCGTCATCGCGCAACCGAGTCTGTATGCGGATTACCAGTGGTATCGCTCGGACGATCTTGCGGTCGCGGACATCGACAACGATGGCGACGACGACATTGCCGGGCGGGTCGGTCCGAACAGCGACGCCGCGGGTCCGATCTGCTGGTGGGAGAATCCGCTGCCGTCGGGCGATCCTTCGCTGCCGGGCTGGACGCGGCATGACATCGGCATCACGGATTACAACAAGGACCTGGGCCTGGCGGATTATAATATGGATGGCAAGATCGATGTGGCCGGACGGGAAAACGCGGAAACCCACGTCTTCATTCAGGGCGGCACGCCGCTGGAATGGACGCTGGTGATGCAAACCAGCCACTACCACCACGAAGGCATGGCCATCGGCGACTTGGACAATGACGGCGACATCGACCTCGCGCTCAATGGCTTCTGGTTCGAGAATCCGCATCCGGATCCGATCACCAACACCTGGGTCTTTCACGATGTCGATGCTAAGTGGTATACGCAAAGCGGCTATGGCTGGCAGGACAATAACAGCAACATCGAGGTGGCGGACGTCAACGGCGACGGCAAGGCGGAGTTCCTGATCTCGCAATCCGAGCTGCCGGGATTCCCACTTTCGATCTACTCGGCGGGCGATCCGATAAACGGCCCCTGGACGGAATTTCAACTGGAGCCGGTGGCGGATTATTATCAGACGCTGAAGGCCGCGGATTTCGACAACGACGGCGACACGGACATCTTCTCCGGCGAATTTCCGCGTTATCCCGATGCGGCGCCATGGAATGTGTATATCTACCTGAATGAAGGCAACTCCGGGAGTTGGACCAGGCAGCTGCTGACGCAGGATGGCGTGTATCACGGCTCCATCGGCGACGTGGGCAGCGACGGCGACATCGACCTGATCGGCACGCGCAGCTACGATACAGCGCCGCTGTTTCTCTGGGAAAACCTGACCGCCGACACGAGCGTGCATTCGCTGGATAAATGGACCTACATTGAAGTGGACAACTCGCGCCAGAGCTGGGGGGACTTCGACACGCCGAGTTGGGTGCGGTATTTCGGCCTGGCGTTCGGCGACGTGGACGGCGACGGGAATAAGGACATCATCTCCGGCCGCTATTGGTATCGCAACCCCGGCGGCGGCATGACCGGCGTCTGGACGCGCACGGACCTGGGTTTGAACTGCGACGCCAGCTTGTTCGTCGATGTGGATGACGACGCGTTCGCCGATCTGATCGCTTCGGCCGGCACGACGATCTATTGGCTCGAAGCGCAGGACGCCAACGGGACGTTATGGACGCCCACGGCCATTGACACCGCTTTTCCCGGAACCGATCACGTCAACACGCAGGGCTATGAAATCGTGGAACTGATCGGCGGGGGCAAGCCGGAATTATTGCTTCACGCCGATGGTGTCTATATGTACCAGATCCCCGCGAATCCCTCGTCAACGGCTTGGACGCGCACGAAGATCGTCTCCAATTCGAATGGCGAGGCGATCGGCATCGGCGACATCGACGGCGACGGCTGGACGGACGTCGCCGTGGCTCATTCTCCCGCTGAATCCACAACCTGCCGCATCAAATGGTGCAAGCATCCCGGCGCAAGCGGCGGCGCATGGGCGGAGCATTTCATCGGCTACTTCGACGGATTGTATCCTGATCGAGTGGAAGTTGGAGACTTGAATGGCGACGGCCGCCCGGACATCGCGGTCAGCGAAGAGGGGCAAGTGGAGCAGCCGATTTATCAGACCGCCTGGTTTGAAGCTCCGGCCGATCCCACACAGGACAACTGGACGCGCCGCACGATCGTCACGCAGCACACGACCAACGCGATGGACGCGGCGGACATGGACAACGACGGAGATTTGGATTTAATCACCGGCGAGCATCGCGGCACGGAGAAGGTGGCCATCTGGGCCAGCGACAATGCGGGCAATTTCACCGAGTATGTGGTGCCGGAAGGCCGCGAAAGTCATCTTGGCGCGCGCGCCGTGGACCTGGACGGCGACGGCGATTATGAGATCGTCAGCATCGCCTGGGATGATTATCAATACCTGCATCTCTGGCGCAACGACAACGTCGGGATCATCGTCCCGCCGCCGGCTGAAAACCGCCCGCCTAGTGTCAGCGCGGGTTCGGACCGGTTGATCGTGGCGCCGGAGAATTCAACAACTTTAAACGGCTCGGTTTTCGATGACGGACTGCCCGCCACAGGGACGTTGACGGTTCAATGGAGCCAGGTCAGCGGGCCGGGAAATGTGACTTTCGGATCGCCCGATACCCCTGGCACCACCGCGGTTTTCAGCATTTCGGGCGCTTATGTCGTGCAATTGAGCGCGAGCGATGGAGCGTTAAGCGCATCCGCTCATGCGACGGTGTCGTTCCTGCCAGCCAGCGCCAATCAAGTTTTGCATTGGCGGTTTGATGACGTCAGCGGGGCCAGCGCGACCGATTCGAGTCCATTCGGCAATCATGGCACAGTGTCCGGCGCGACCTGGACAGACGGTTATTACGGCGGCGCGTTGACTTTCAACGGCTCAAGCGATTACGTCGCCATCTCCGATATCGCCATCAACGGCGATTTCCCCGGCTGCACGGCGGGTCAGACCGGCGACTTCACCCTTTGCGCCTGGATCAAGCGCGGCAGCAGTGGTTCTCGTCATCCGGTTGTTTCCAAACAGGGCGATCTGGGCAGTGCGGCGCGCGGTTTCGTGTTTGAAATCACCGACGCCGATTATCTGAAGATTGAATTATTCAACGGCGACGACAGCGACCTTAATCGCACGGACGTGTTCAGCTCACAGCAGATTCCTACCGGCATCTGGACGCATGTCGCCGTGACTTATGAATATATCAGCGACGGCGCGTCAAAAGTCCGGTTGTACATCAACGGCGTGAATGACGGCGCCAGCGACATGGCGCATGGTCCGTTGCAGCAGAATTCCAGAGCGTTTGAGGCAGGGCGCTACTATTGGTCAAACAGCTACAGCGCTTTCTGGCACGGCGAAATCGACGATGTGCGGGTGTATAACGTCGCGCTGACCGCGACCGAGATCGCCCGCATCCTCATCGGGCCGCTCGTTCGTCCGGATCTGCAGGATCATCTGCTGGGAGTGGATACGATGACCAGCCAGCAGCAGACCGAGGCTGAAATAAACGGCGATTCGCAACTGGATATCGGCGACTTGCTGGAATGGTCGCGCTTCGATTAAAGCGATGAAAGAGACGACAAAATTCGTAAAAACTCTTGCAGCTGCGTTGTGCAATCCGCTAGATTCACCCAGATGGCAGGCTATTTTTATTTCTTAAAAGGTTGCAGACGATGAGCGACGATATTATCAAAATTGTGCAGGATAAACTTGATGAGAAAAATGAAGTCATCAAAGAGCAACAGGTGCAGATCCAGGAGCAGGATCAGAAGATCGAGGAAATCAAAGAGGAACTTGAAGATAAAAACAATGTGATCAAAGAGCAGCAGCTGCAAATCGCGGAACTCGAGGGCAAGCTGGAAGAGATGCAGGCGCGCATTGCGGAACTCGAACAAACCGCCACGAGTCATGATGAGTTGGTCAAGCGCCTTAAGGAAGCCATTGAATAGCGTTATCGCAAATTAGAATTGAATAGCGTTATCGCAAATTAGATCGGAAAACAGAACGCCGCCGAGCGTCAGTATATGCCACGGCGGCGTTTGGTTTGATAGACTCAACGTCCGACTTACAGCACGCCGGCGATGGCCTGAGTCAAGTAGTCCATGTTCGCTTCGGTCATGCCAGCCACGTTGATGCGGCCGCTGCCGACGATGTAGATTGCGTATTTCTCGCGCAGTTGATCGACCTGATCGCGATTCAATCCGCTGAACGAGAACATGCCGTTTTGCCGCGTGATGAAGGAGAAGTCGCGCTCCACGCCTTTTTCCTTCAGCGCGTCCACGAAGCGCCGGCGCATGAGATTGATCCGGTCGCGCATCTCTTTCAGTTCACCGAGCCATTCCTGATGGAGCTGCTTGTCGCTCAGGATTTCGCGCACAATCAGTCCGCCATGCGCAGGCGGATTCGAGTAATTCACGCGAATCACGCGCTTGATCTGACTGAAGGCGGAATCCGCCGCAGCCGAGTCCGCCGCGACCAGTGTCAATGCGCCCACGCGATCCTGGTACAGGCCGAAGTTTTTCGAGAAGGAGCTACAGATCAGCAGTTCACATCCGGCCGTGAGGAATTCGCGCAAGCCGGCCGCGTCTTCTTCCATTCCGGCGGCCAGGCCTTGATAGGCGAAGTCGATCAGGGGCATCGCGCCGCCTTCCGACAATGTCGCGGCGATCTGTTTCCATTGTTCCTGCGTGGGATCCATGCCTGTTGGATTGTGGCAACAGCCATGCAGCAGCACCATGTCGCCTTTGGGGATCTGCTTCAACGCAGCGATCATGCCTTCGAAGTCCAGCCGCTGATTCGCCGCGTCGTAATACGGATACGCGACGGTCTCCAGTCCGGCTGCCTCGAAGATTCCCTTGTGATTCGCCCAGGTCGGATCGCTGATCCAAACCCTGGCGCCGGGCAGCTGCGTGTGGATGAAGTCGCCCGCCACGCGAAGCGCGCCGGTTCCGCCGGGAGTATGCGCGGTGCGCGCACGGTTCGAGGCGATGATCTCGTGATCCGCGCCGAACAGCATTCGCTGCGCGTGCAGGGCGTACTGCGGATCGCCGTTGATCGGCATGTAGCTCTTCGAGTCGGCCGATTTCAAAATGCGCTCTTCGGCTTTCTTGACGGAATTCAACACCGGCGTTTTGCCGTTGGCGTCTTTGTACACCCCTACGCCGAGATTGACTTTCTTGGGATTGGGATCCTGTTTGAAGGCTTCGGTCAGCCCCAGAATCGGATCCGCGGGCGCGGCTTGAATGCGTTCCAGCATGATCGTGCTCCAGTCATAAAAATTATAACGCAAAGTCGCTAAGACGCAAAGAAGCGCTAAGTTTTATCGCTTTCTTTGCGAAACTTTGCGACTTTGCCTCTTTGCGTTAATTTCTATTCCTTCGAGGCCAGGCCCTTGCGCGCCAGGATGCGCGCGCTCACGGCCAGCACATTTAAAAAGCCTTCGCTGTCGGCGTGATTGAACTCGCCAATGCTTTCCATTGATGCGGCGGATTCGCTGTAGATGCTGTGCGGGCAGTCCGTGGCGGCCTCGAACACCACGTTGCCCTTGTAGCAGCGCACCTTGATCGCGCCGGTGGCCAGTTTGGCGAAATGCGCCGTCGTGGCCCGCGCCGCCGCGCTGGCCGCGTCATACCAGTAGCCCTGGTAAATCTGCTCGGCCAGCGTTTCGCTCGCTGCACGGAAAACCTTGCGCGCACGGCGGTCGAGAATCAATTGAAGCAGGTAGTCGTAGCACTCGCCAAGCAGCGCGAGTCCGGGCTGCTCATACACGCCGCGGGATTTGATGCCGACGAAACGGTTTTCCACGACGTGCTTGCAGATGCCTACGCCGTTGCGGCCGGCGATGGCGTTGGCCTGTTCAAAGGCTTGCAGCACGCTGACGGGCTGGCCGTTCACCGACACGGGGCGTCCGGCTTCGAAGCGCACCTCGAAGGTCTCCGCAGTGTCCGGGGCTTGATCGGGACGCACGCCGAATTCCGGCTCGACTTCCCATGCGCCGACTTCGAGCGACTCCAGTTTGCCGGCCTCGTGCGTCAGTCCGAGGAAATTGGCGTCCGTGCTATATGGTTTGTCATGCGAGTGCTTGATTTGCAGACCGTGCTGCTGGCAGAAGTCGATCATCTCCTTGCGTCCGCCGAATGCGCCGAGGAATTCCTCGTCGCGCCAGGGAGCGTAAACCGAAAAGTCCGGTTCGACCATGTTCGTGGCGAGCTGAAAGCGCACCTGATCGTTGCCGCGCCCCGTGGCGCCGTGGCTGATGACGCTGATTCCGCGTTTTTTCATTTCATCCAGAATCAGGCTCGTGGTGACGAAACGGGCGATACCGGTGGTGTTCCAGTAGCCGCCCTCGTAGGCCGCCTGGGCCTGCACGACGCGCAAGCCTTCTTCGGCCAGCGCTTCGCGGCCGTCGAGCACCACGGCGTCCTGCGCTCCAGCGGCGAGCATGCGTTGCCGCACGGCTTCCAGATCGGGATCATCGGGCTGGCCCAAGTCAACCGTCATGCTGATGACCTTGACTCCCAGGTCCGTCAGCCAGCGGGTGATGGTCATGCTATCCAGTCCGCCGGAACCGGCAAAGGCGATGGTTTGGCCCTTTAATTCGCTTGCTTTCATGGCAGCGCCTCCTAAAACGCGATCGGCGGCCGCTGAGCCGCCCTGTTAAATTCCGCAAACCATATAGACGCGGGAAGCTCCGTGTCAAGCAATGGTTGCGTGGAAGGATGTTCTTGATTTTGCCCTGTGTCATTTCTTGCTCTTGATCTTGCTCCTGCTCTTGCTCTGAGATTACGGCACAGTCATGGATTTTGCTCTCGCGGTGTCAGTCATCCAGTCCTAAAACCTGAATTCATAGCGTTGAGACGGATTGGGAGCAAGAGCAAGAAATGAAAAATCGGGTTAAACTTGAGAGCCTGCCGCGTGGAACATCGTGTCGTTTCTTGCTTGACATTCGATTGCGGCGCGAGTTGACTCTTCGTTCCGTCCGAGCGTAAAGCCTTGGGCGAAATGGATTTTGCATAACGTTTTGATTCGCAGGGAGAGAATGCGATGAAATTGTTTTTCGCGTTGTTGATAGTCGCCTATATTCCGGCTTGTCTGTTGCTGATCGTCGTCGTGCTGGCGCAGGAAGGCAAGGGCGGTGGAGTTTCCGGTTTGATCGGCGGCGGCTCGCCGCTGGGCGACACGTTGGGCGCATCCGGCGCCGAGGCGGTGTATCGCAAGTGGACCCGCATCATCGCGGCCATCTTTCTCGCGGGTTCTTTGTTAATCACGCTGAGTTTCCAGGGCATCGCGAAACAAAGCGACCAGTCTGATTCGCTGGCGGGCGTGAAGGATGAATCGCAGACGGCTGTCACGACTCAGGAAGCGGCTCCGGCCGATACGGGCGGAGAAGAGCCAGCCGCGACGAATCTGCTGGAAACGATCAGCGACTCTGAGCCAACTACAAACCAGTGAATGTCTTTGGACGAATCGCCCTCCTTTGCGGATTGACCTTGCTGTTGAGCGGATGCGCGCGTTTGGCGCCTTCGCTTCAATCGAAGTCCCGAGCATTTTCCGTGGAACAACACACCCTCGACAACGGCCTGACCGTGCTGATTAATGAATCGCATGCCCATCCGCTTGTGACCATTGATCTGTGGGTTGAGGTCGGGTCGGCGTATGAGCCGGAAGAGCTGGCGGGCGTTTCGCATTATCTTGAGCATATGCTGTTTAAGGGCACGCCGGAGCACAAGGTCGGCGATATCGACCGCATCGTGGAAAACATGGGCGGCTTGTGGAACGCAGGAACCTCGCGCGATTACACTCATTTTTACATCACGGTCGGCTCGTCCTTTTTCGAACCGGCGCTGAAAATCCTGACGGACGTGGTGTTGCGTCCGAGCATCGACGCAAACGAGTTTGAGCGGGAGCGCTCCGTGATCCTTGAGGAGATCCGCCGCAAGCAGGACAATCCCTCGGCGTCGCTGTGGGATGAAACTTACGCCCGCGCGTATGAAAAAAGCCCGTATAAGGGAAGCGTGCTGGGACCGGCGGAATCGATCAAGGCGATGCCGCATTCCGGCATGCTCGGTTATTACGCGGAGCATTATCAGCCGGGCAGGATGACGCTGGCGCTCGTGGGCGACGTTGAAACGTCGCATGCGCTGAGCTGCATCGAGAGCGTATTTGACGCCGCGCTGGCGGACCGTCCGGCGATCCGGCCCAAAGAAGAAGCCGGCGTTGAATTTGATTCTCTGGGCGAGCTGTCGATCAATGCGGTATATGCCTCGCGCGGCCGGACGGACCTGCGCCGCGATACGCAGGAGGCTTACGTGGCGATCGCCTGGCCTGCCGCGGGCATGGATCAACTCGATGATGTGTATCCGCTCGATGCGCTGGCCACGATTCTGGGCGATGGCCGCACGTCCCGCTTGTACCGCACGATCCGCGAGGAGAAACAGCTCGCGACTGCAATCAGTTGCTCGTATTTGACGCAAAAGGGGCCGTCGCTTATGGTTGTGGTTGCTGCTACGGCGCCGGACAAGGTTGATGCGCTGATCGAGGCCGTGGAGGATGAGATGGAGCGGATGCGCCAAGATCCCGTGGAGAGCAAGGAGTTGGATCGCGTCCGCGCGATGCTGCGCAATCAGCGTATTTTCGCCACGGAAACCACCTCGGGCGAGGCGTCGTTGATCGGTTATGGGTACACGGTCAGCGGCGGAGTGGAGTTTGAGCAGACATATCTGGATCGTATCGAAGCATTGAACGCGGGCGATTTACGCCGCGCTGCAATGCGTTATCTCAAACCGGAACACCGTGTTGTCACTGTGATTCTGCCGCAGCAAACCGCGTCAGAGGAGCCGCCTGCCGGCGAGTCGAATTGACCTGCGCATTCAATAAAATCAAACAGCGACGGTTGAAAAACACACAAAGCGCTTGATTTTTCTCCAAAAAATAACGATATAGCTGTGTCCGTAGATGAATGTAGTTCCGGACAATGACCGCGGAAGCCTTCATAAGATCTTCATTTTCGCGTCTTAAGTGATAGCGAAAACGCTTCCGCGAAAAGCCGCGAAAGGCAGGCGGGGCGAGCGGCGCCATACGGAGCACGGCTGAACCGAAGGCGACCAGCCCTGAACGAGGCGAGCCATGAGCGGCGAGAACGACGAAGAGCATAAAGAAAAAGAGAAGCAGCGGAAATTGCCCGTGGCGCCGGAGGCGTTGGAGGCGCTGATGATTCCGTTTTTACTCGGCGCCGGACCGATCGTCGGCTGGTATCTGGGCAATCAGGCGGATCAGTGGTTTGGCAGCAGTCCCTGGGGGCAATTCATCGGACTTGGCTTCGGCCTCGGCGCTGGCGTCCATCAAGCAGTGATCATCATCCGGCGGATTTCACGATGAATGGAAATACGACACCCCAAACGCCCCCGAGCGAAAGCATCGGCCGGGATGTGGCCCAGCGCGCGGCGATCATGGCAGGCTGGATCACGCTCTGCGGTTTTTGTTGTTATGCAGCGTTCGGTTCATGGCAGAATGGCGCGCAGTACGCCATGTTCAGTCTTTGGGGCGTGTTTTTTCTGCTGGTGATCCGCCGTTTCATTATGGCGATCTTCCGCAAGGACGGTCTGTCCACGGCGGGCTGGGGCGCGGCCAATGCGGGGATGATGCTGGCGCTGCTGGGATTGTGCCTGCTGTTCACGGCGCTGGAGCGCCTCAGCGCGGCGGCCATGTTGCTCGGGATTCATACGATCTATCTGGCGCTGATTTGGAAAGCATTGCGCAGCGGATCGCAAGGCGCCGGCGTCAAGCCCAATGAAAACGGCACGATATGCGAATGAAAATGAGATAATAAGAGGATAGATTTTGACATTCATACGCGGTTTATTTTTGATGCCAGAAGCAGGCGTGGGAGATTGATTTCAGAATGGCAGCATTGGATACGCAACATAACACGCTGAATGAGCATGAGGGCGCCGCCGCAGCCGGTGAACACGGCGAGACGGGAGCGGGCGCCGAACACTCGAATGGCGAAGAGGGGCATGGCGCCGGCGGGCAAGATATTCATGAAGTGCCGCATGTGCTTTACGTCGTAACGGAAAGTTTGAACCGGTCGGGGCATGCTCACGCCGCGCACGTCATCGAGCGATATGAAAACACGATCTACTCGTTTGGCTTTGTGATTATTTTCTGCCTGTTCGTGCGGATCGCCATGAAGCAGCGCCGCGTGATTCCAGGCAAACTGCAAAACGCCGTCGAGGCCGTGGTGGAGCTGTTCTATAACTTTTTCCGCGAGCTCCTCGGCGATAAGCACGCCCAGCGATTTCTGCCGTTCCTCGGCAGTCTCTTTTTATTCATCATCTGCAATAATTACATGGGGCTTGTGCCGGGATTAAAGGCCCCGACTTCCGTGCCGCAGACCACGTTCGCGCTGGCGGCGTGCGTGTTTGTCTATGTGCAATACATCGGGATCCAGTTGAACGGCATCGGCGGCTACATCTTTCATCTGATGGGTTCGCCGCGCAGCGTCGTGGAATGGTGTTTGATGCCGTTCATGTTTGTGCTGCACACCATCGGCGAGTTGATCAAGCCGGTCTCGTTGGCCTTGCGTCTTATGGGCAATATCATGGGCGAGGACATTCTGATTTTCGTGATGGCGACGCTGGGCACGGCGCTGGCCGCGGCGATCGGATTGGGCGCGCTGCATATCGGGCTGCCGTTGCAGCTGCCGTTCATGTTTCTCTCGCTGTTGCTGGGCGGAATTCAGGCGCTGGTGTTCACGCTGCTGGCGGCGATTTATTTCCTGCTGATGTTCCCGCATGAGGAGCATCATGGCGAGGAAGAGCATTAACAGAAATCAAGATCGGGAATTATACGAACAATCATCATAATCCAACAATCGTACGCGGAGGATTGATCATGGAAAATTTCCAGTGGGTGTTCGCTCTGATGGCCATTGGCTACCCGCTCGGGCTGGGCATTGCGGCTTTGGGCAGCGGTCTGGGTCTGGGCAAGGCGGTGAGTTCGGCTTTGGAGGCCGCCGGTCGTCAGCCGGAGGCCGCCGGCAAGCTGCAGACGATGATGATCATCGGCGCAGCGTTCATTGAGGCGTTGACGATCTATGCGCTGATCAGCCCGTTCCTGGCCAAGGCCACTTTTATGGACGTCATCATCAAAGCGGCGGAAAAGATCCAGTAAGCTGGAGCGGAATTCGAAGAGACCGGCGACGGCATAGCTGCCGTTGTCCTGCGCCATCGGCGTGGCAGGTCGCCGTTCCGGCGGCGGCCTTCTCAGCCATGCAGCGAAAAATGCAAGGAGCCCGTCATCATGGGTGCAATCATACTTGAAAATCTCGGGCCGATCTCGGCGCAAGTGATTTCGTTTTTGATCTTTTACTGGCTGCTGAAGCGCTTTGCCTGGGGTCCGGTGATGGTTCTGCTGGAGGAGCGCCGCAAGCGGATCAAGGGCGAATACGACAAGGTCAGCGCGCTCCAGAAGCAGATGGAAGAGCTCAAGACGGACTATGAGAAGCGCATCGGGGCGATTGAGGCCGAGGCGCGCGAGCGCGTGCAGGAGGGCGTGAAGGAAGGCCGCCGCGTGGCGGAGGAGATCGCCGAAAAAGCCCGCGCCGAGGCGCGCGAGCGCGTCGAGAAGTCCAAGCAGATGATCGATCTGGAGATGATCAAGGCGCGCAAGGAACTGCGCGAGCAGATCGTTGATATCGCGATGAAGACTTCGGAGCTGGCTGTGCGTGAACGGCTGGACCGCACCAAGCATGATGAATTAGTGGGGCGGTTTATCGATGAGCTGAACGCGAAGAATTAGGGATAGTGGTCCGAGTTTAGAGTTTAGAGGTTAGAAGTCAGGATCAGTCGGACGGGTCGGACATGTCGAACTCGTCTGACGGATTTGAAGCCGGAAGAATGCCGTTTAGAATTTAGAGTATCGGATATTGGAAGAAGATGATTCTTGATCCCGAAGTGGCTGAACGTTATGGCGATGCGCTGTTTGCGGTGGCGAAACGGCGCAACGAGCTGGATGCGATCTGGCAAGATGCGGAAGAGCTGATGGCGCTCGTGCCGCGCGGCAGCCAGATCCGCACGTTTCTCGAAGGTCCGCAGTTCAACACGGCGGATCAGGAGCGCGTGGTGGAGAAGGTGTTCAAGGGGCAGTTGCACGAGCTGCTGACGAATCTGCTGCATCTGCTGATCCACCGCCGACGGATTTATTATCTGGAGGCGATTCTGGAGACCTTCCAGCGCCTGGTGGAGGAAAGCCGCGGGATTTATCCGGCGGAGGTCGTCAGCGCAGTGGAACTGAACGAGGCGCAGAAGAGGGACGTGGAGGCGTGTATGGAGCGCTATACGCAAACCGATCTGCGCATCCACTGGCGCGTGGAGGAAAATTTGATCGGCGGGCTGGTGGTGAAGTTCAAGGATTTGCTGATCGACGACAGCGTCAGCACGCGATTTGCGAAATTGAAACATGATATGATGGCGGTCAGGGTTTGAGCTTGGAAACGAGTGAACGGAAAGCGGAAGGCGCGGCGAACGCGGCGCAGCCGTCAATAGAGTGAATCAACGAATCATTTATCATAAAGAGGTACGCGTCCATGTCGTTGCGACCTGAAGAAGTGACATCGATCATCGAGAAAGAGCTGGAGCGGTTTCAGGATCAGCTCGAACTGGAAAAGGTCGGCACGATCCTTTCCGTCGGCGATTCCATCGCTACGATCTACGGCCTGGAGCAGGCCAAGGCGGGCGAGCTGCTGGAGTTCCCCGACGACAAGATCGGCATGGTGCTGAACCTGGAGGAAAACAGCGTGGGCGCCGCGATTTTTGGCAGCGACCAGAACATCAAGGAAGGCGACACCGTGCGCCGGACGGGCAAGGTGGCCGCCGTGCCTGTGGGTCCGGGGCTTATCGGCCGCGTCGTGACGCCGCTGGGCCAGCCGCTCGACGGCAAAGGCCCCGTGGCCACCACGGAGTCGCGTCTGTTGGAAGAGAAGGCGCCGAATGTGATCAACCGTCAGCCGGTGAAAGAACCGTTGATGACCGGGCTGAAGGCGATCGATTCCATGATCCCGATCGGGCGCGGTCAGCGCGAGCTGATCATCGGCGACCGCCAGGTGGGCAAGACAGCCATCGCCATCGATGCGATGATCAACCAGAAAGACGCGGGCGTGATCTGCATCTATGTCGCCGTCGGCCAGAAGATGTCCAGCGTGGCGAGCGTGGTGCACAAGCTGACGCAGGAAGGGGCGATGGACTACAGCATCATCGTCGTGGCCAGCGCGGACGAGTCGGCGGCGATGCAGTACATCGCGCCATACGCCGGTTGCGCGATGGGCGAATACTTCCGCGATAACGGGCAGCATGCGCTGTGCATTTACGACGACCTGACCAAGCAGGCCGCGGCGTATCGTCAGCTTTCGCTGCTGCTGCGCCGTCCTCCGGGGCGCGAGGCGTATCCGGGCGATGTGTTTTACTGCCACAGCCGGTTGCTGGAGCGCGCGGCGAAAGTGTCCGACGAGCTGGGCGCAGGATCGCTCACGGCGCTGCCGATCATCGAGACCCAGGCGGGCGACGTTTCGGCTTACATCCCGACGAACGTGATTTCGATCACCGACGGACAGATATACCTGGAGCCGGACCTGTTTTATTCCGGCATTCGTCCGGCGGTGAACGTCGGTCTTTCCGTTTCGCGCGTGGGCGGCAACGCCCAAACCAAGGCGATGAAATCCGTCGGCGGCAAGCTGCGTCTTGACCTTGCGCAGTATCGCGAGTTGCAGGCCTTCGCGCAGTTCGGCTCGGACCTGGACAAGGCCACGCTGCGCCAGATCACGCGCGGCGAGCGCCTCGTCGAGATCCTCAAGCAGGATCAGTACGAGCCGTTGAAGCTTTCCGAGCAAGTGGTGATCATCTTCGCCGCCACGAACGGCTATCTGGACAACTTGCCGCTGTATTGCCTCAAGCGTTTCGAAGCGGAGCTGCGCAAGTATCTGGATGAGAAATACCACGACGTGGCGCACACCATCAACACTGAGAAAGAGATCAGCGACGCCACGGCGGAGACGTTGAAAAAAGGCATCGAGGAATTCAAGGCGCAGTTTGATCCAGAAGTCAAGTAAGCGGCCAGGAAGCGACTTATGGCGGAAAACCTGAAAGCATTACGGCGGCGCATCCGCTCCATCGGCAACACGATGAAGATCACGCGCGCGATGGAGATGGTCTCCGCGGCGAAGCTGCGCCGCACGCAGTCGATCTTGCACGCCGGTCAACCGTATGCTGAAAAATTGCAGGAGTTGCTGCAGCGCCTGGCCGGCGCCGCGGGCGATTCCGATCCGCTGTTCGCGCGCCGCGAGGCCGGACGCATCGCCATCGTCGTCTTCACCGGCGACCGCGGATTGTGCGGCGGCTTCAACAACAACCTGCTGCAAATGGCCGAACGCTGGATCAAGGAACGCGGCAAGGATAACGTCGATGTCGTCTGCATGGGCAAAAAGGCCCGCGACTATCTCGGCAAGCGCGGATATAAAATCCTCAACGCTCACATCGATCTGGGCGGACTGCCCGAGGCGCCGTTGGCGCGCGAGACCGCCAACGAGCTCCGGGATTGCTTCCTGGCCGAGGATTATAATCGCGTTTTCCTGCTGTATAATTGTTTCATCAGCCAGGCGCAGTATGAGCCGGTGGTCGAGCAGTTCCTGCCGCTGAGTCCGGATGAGATCTCCGAGGAAGGCGATGGAGACGAACAGAAAAAGGGCTTGCACGCCGAAGTGGAGTATATCTACGAGCCGGATCAGAAGCAGCTGTTCGCCCGTTTGCTGCCGGCGTACCTGGAGTCGATGATGTACATCACGCTGGCGCAGAGCATGACGGCCGAGCATAGCGCGCGGATGATGGCGATGAACAATGCGACGAAGAATTGCGGCGAGCTGATCGACAGTCTGACGCTGAAGATGAACAAGGCGCGGCAGGCGGCGATCACGACGGAAATTCTTGAGGTTGTCGGCGGGGCTGACGCGCTGAAGGGATGATTTTTTAATTCACCACAGAGGACACAGAGAACTGATTTTTTTTGACGGGATGAACAGGATTCGCAGGATTTGAAAACTGGCATCAGCCGAAAAATAATGACCGGCTGAAGTTGAGTTTAAGCAAGGCGCGGGAAGACGAGGGCAGGCAATAAGGTTTTATTGCTCGAACAATAAAAAAACCCTCAGTGCTCTCTGTGTGCTCTGTGGTAAAAAAAGAAGTTTCGAATCAGCATTCAACGATAAGGAAATATTTTTCACAGGACTGAACCATGAGCGGAAAAACCGGATACGTGCGGCAGGTGATCGGCCCGACGGTCGATTTGGAATTCGAGGCGGACTCGCTGCCCAGAATTCTGAACGCGATCTATATCGAAGTCCCCGGCGACGATGTGGCGCAAGCCCGGCGTTTGGTTGTGGAGGTGGCGCAGCACCTGGGCGACAACCTGGTGCGGTGCGTGGCGATGGACTCCACGGACGGCCTGGTGCGCGGCATGGAAGCCGTGGACACCGGCGAACCGATCTCGGTGCCGGTCGGCGAGCAATGCATGGGCCATATCTTCAACCTGCTTGGCGAGCCGCTGGACGGCCGGGGTACGCTGCCCGAGCCGAATAAGCGCTGGCCGATCCATCGCGATGCGCCGAGTTTCGAGGATCAGGTGCCGACGCGGGAGATTCTAGAGACCGGCATCAAGGTCATCGACCTGCTCGCGCCATACGCCAAGGGCGGCAAGGTCGGCTTGTTCGGCGGCGCGGGCGTGGGCAAGACAGTGATCATCCAGGAGCTGATCCACAACATCGCTAAGGAGCATGGCGGCGTCTCGTGCTTTGCCGGCGTGGGCGAGCGCACGCGCGAGGGGAACGACCTCTGGCTCGAAATGAATGAATCGGGCGTGATCAAGAAGAATCCGATTGAGTCCAAGGCGGCCTTGATCTTCGGTCAGATGAACGAGCCGCCCGGTGCGCGGTTGCGTGTGGCGCTTTCCGCGCTGACCATGGCGGAGTATTTTTCCGAGGAGATGGGCCAGGATGTGTTGCTATTCATCGACAACATCTTCCGTTTCGTGCAGGCCGGGTCCGAGGTGTCGGCGCTGCTGGGCCGCATGCCCTCGGCGGTGGGCTATCAGCCCACGCTCGCCACGGAATTGGGCCAATTGGAAGAGCGTATCACCTCGACCAAGCGCGGCTCGGTGACTTCCGTGCAAGCGGTGTATGTGCCGGCGGACGACCTGACCGATCCCGCTCCGGCCACGACATTCCAGCACCTCGACGCGACTACGGTGCTTTCGCGGCAGATCGTGGAGCTTGGAATCTATCCGGCGGTCGATCCGCTTGATTCCACGTCGCGCATCCTCGATCCGCATATCGTGGGCCAGGAGCACTATGACATCGCGCAAAACGTGCAGTTGATTTTGCAGCGTTACAAGGATTTGCAGGACATCATTGCGATCCTTGGCATGGACGAACTTTCGGATGATGACAAGATCACCGTGAACCGTGCGCGGCGCATTCAGCGCTTCCTAAGCCAGCCGTTCCAGGTGGCGGCGCAATTCACCGGCGTCCCTGGCAAGTACGTGCCGCTGGAGGAAACGATCCGCAGCTTTAAGATGATCCTCGACGGCGAACTGGATCATTTGCCGGAGCAGGCGTTTTACATGTGCGGCGCGATCGAAGACGCGATTGAAAAAGCCGAGGCAATGAAGGACTGATTCGAATATGGCGAAGACGTTCAAACTGCAGATCGTGACGCAGGAGAAGGTGGCCTTCGACGGCGACATCGAGTCGTTGGTGGTTCCGGCGGAAAACGGATATCTCGGCGTACTGGCGCATCACGCTCCGCTGTTGGCCGCGCTGACGCATGGCCGCGTCACGGTTGACACCGGTCTGCGTACGCTGGAGGGCGAAGTCAACGACGGCTTCATCGAGGTTCAGAACAACACCGCCACGATTCTCACCAGCGATATTTCCGGCGATTTCGCAAAGAATGCGGCAAACTGAAACATTCCAATGAAAAGGCTCACAGCCCAAGGGCATGTGCGGCTTTTTGCCATAGAACACAAGGGTCTTCAGTCCGTGCGTGACGCAGTCGTCGATACCCGGTACGCTACCGCCGCCATCCGCCCATCGCCGCTCATGCAGGCCAGCCGATGATCGCCCGGCGTCAGCGCAATCAACGGTCCATTGCCGTCTTGCGATCGCGCTAAAAAACACCCATCCAAATACCAGAACAATTCAATCCCGTGATCATCCAACGATGTGCGCGGACGCAGTTCCCGCTCACGCGCCGCGCCAAGCAGGACATATTCCCCGCGATCCGCCGGAGCGTATATCCGTAAATCCGTCGCACCCCTTTCTCCTTCATTCGCCGTCGCAGTCAGGGCGTAAGCGCGAGAGCGCACATTCGCCAAATCCCAGCCGCGCGCTCCAGACGGCCATTGCTCCGTGACGTACGTTTCACCATTCGGGCGAGTCGCCCCTTTATGCACATCGCAAACCCGGTTGAGAAAAAGTTCACGGGGCAATTGGGCCTCGCGCGTATGGCGGCACCACGGCCCCGCAGGCAATCCGCTCTGCGCGCAAACTTGCGTCAGGCGCAGCCCCTCTTGAAATTCCGGCCATTCCGTTCCAGCGCCGGGAGGCAGGCGCCGGAAAATTTCCGCAGCTAACGGCAGCGCCGCGCCGGCCCCGTTCAATGCTTCCGACGGCCGCCCGTCATTGTTCCCCAGCCACACGCCGACGACATAACGCCGGTTGAACATCAAGCACCATGCGTCGCGATGATTGGCGGACGTTCCGGTTTTCCAGCAGATCCGCGGTTCGCGCGACAGCGTCCCGCTTGAGTCCGTGAATTCGCCCGGCAACGGCTGCTCCAGCATCTGGAATAGCGCCAGCGCCACGCCGCGATGCAGCACGCGCGCGCCAAGCGCCGCCGGTTCGTCCGCCCGCCAGCGCAAAGGGCGCCATGCTCCTTCGGCGGCGATCATCGCATAGCCGCCAGCCAGGTTCTCCAGCGTCGTCTCGCAGCCGCCCAGAACCAAGCCCAGACCGTAATGCTCCGCCGGTTGATCCAGCGCGCCGAAATGCATTTTGCGCAATGTCTCCAGCGCCGCGTCCGTCCCGATGCGCTCCAACACGATCACGGCCGGCACATTCAACGACTCCCGCAACGCCTCATCCGCCGCAACTCGGCCGTGATGTTCGCCATCATAATTCTCCGGCTCGTACAAACCAAAATCGAGCCGCGCGTCCATCAACATCTCAGTGGGATACAATCGCTGCCGATCTATCGCCGCGGCGTATACGAACGGCTTCAGCGTCGAGCCTGGCGAACGCGCCGCGCGGCAGGCGTCCACTTGACCGCCGCCGGGGGTGTTGAAAAAATCAACCGAACCGCACCAGGCCAGCGCCTTCGCGCTTTGCGCATCGAGCACGATGCACGCTCCGTTTCCGGCTTCGCCCTGCAAGCCGGCCACGCGCCGCTTCAGATAATCCTGCGTCATCCGTTGCACGTCCTCGCGCAATGTGACACGGACGGTTGCTCCGTCTTTCGCGCCGGTCAATGCGCGCTGAGCCAAATGCGGCGCATCGAAGGGAAACTCGCGCCACGCCGCGTCCACTGGACGCTCGAGCGCCCGGTCGCATTCCGCGGCGCCGATCCGTCCGTCTTCAAGCATCCGCCGGAGCACGTAATCGCGCCGTTCCCGCGCCCGTTCCGGATGCTTGAGCGGCATCAGCGAGTTCGGCGAACACGGCAATCCCGCCAGCAACGCCGCCTCGTCCAGCGTGAGCTCCCGCGCGGGCTTGCCGAAATAGCGCCGCGCCGCCGCCTCGCACCCCACAAGATTCATCCCATACGGCGCGGAGTTCAGGTATGCTTGCAGCAACGCGTCCTTGTCCGCGCGCCGCTCCAGCCGCAACGCCTGCCACGCCTGTCGCGCCTTGCCCGCCAGAGTGCGCGGATTGCGCTCGCGCCATTTCACCAGTTGCATGGTCAGCGTCGACGCGCCGGATACGATCCGTCCTCCGCGCAGATTCTGCCATGCCGCCCGCCCCGCCGCGATGAAATCCACCCCCCAATGCTCGCGGAAACGTTGGTCCTCCGCCGCCAGCGTCGCTTCAATCAGCCACGGGCTGACCGCGCCGAGTTTCACCGGCAGCTGCCATTGCTCCTCGCTGTTCGGCCGCGCGGCGAGCAAACGTCCCATCGCGTCCAGCATTTGCGGGGAGCCCTTCGACGCCAGGTACGGCGCCGGGTTCATCGGCCATAGCATCCCCAGCGCGGCCATCGCTCCGGCGGCCACCGTTGCCAGGGCGAAACGCCGCATCCAACGCTGGAACGGCGCCTTTGCGCAAACGGCTCGCCAGTTTATTGTGATCGTCGCAAGTTTCATGGCTGAATCATAACCTTGCCCGCCGCGGAGCGTGCGCGCACCCGCGCATCATACATGCATTCCGCTTCCAGCCCCGGATGAGCATATTCACCCGGCGCCATCGCCGTTACAGTATAATAAAAGCGGCTCGTTCCCTGCGGTAGTTCATTATACGCCAGGATCAGCCGGTCGTCGCGTAAATCCTGGAACGATGGATGACGCAGCTCCGACATGAATCCCAACACGCCGCCGCCGCCCATTTCGAGCCGCGGATTTTCCACTTCCAAGCCGGCGGGCAGCAGCTCCGACACGATGATATTGTGGCGCGGCAATGTGGTTTTCAGCGTCAGTTCCATCACGTATGTCCGGCCTGTATGCAGCTGTTGTTGATCCGCCGCCGCGCCATCAGTGGTCAGCAATCGCCGCTCCACAGTCAATCCTTCGCTGATGGCTTCCAGGTTGGGCTTCAGCGGCACGCCGCGCGTCGTGCAATTCAAGATCAAGTTCGTTTTGCCTGCATTGCGCACAATGAATTGTTTGTTCGATCCGGCGCACTTGCCGTGATAAGTTTCCGTTCCGGACGCTGTATGCTCACCGTCCGGCGCCTCGATCATGGCGCGCGTCTCGCCGGACTCCGCCGCATGCATCCGTTTATAATACAACGCCCAGGCCGAAAGCGCCAGCGCCCGCTGATGCGTGTTCCAGCGCGCATCGTCCTGCGTCAGCGCATCGGCCAGCTCATACGCGAGTTTCTCGCACTCCGCTTCCGTATCCTGCATTGCCGTGAGCGCCATCAACCGCACGGCCTTGTTGCGCAATTCCGAATTCAACGCGCCATAAGCATATGGTTCATTGTATGGATGCGACGGCGTTTCATTCAGGTATTGCCGTACGCGCGCCGGATCCTTCGTGCCTACGGCCAACGCCGCCGCCAGCAGATAGCGTCCGGCTTCGGGCAGGTCGATGTTGTCGAAGCGCTCGATTGTTCGCAGCGCCTCGCCGTCGCCATCCAATGCCAGCGTGTAGATCGCATAGCATCGCGTGTAGCGCTGGTCGTCACTGTCCGCCCCGTTGTAATCCAGCGCAATTTGCCGCACGTATTGCTGCAAATCGCGGAAGTTCGCCTCCGGCACATCGAAGCGGGCGTCGCCGCGAATCAGCGTCAGGCAGTTGAGCGCATAGATCGAACCGTAGGGATACGGATACGCATCACCCGCCCAAGATCCCAGTCCGCCAGTCGCGGTCTGCATGGAAAACAACCGGTCGATTCCGCCCTGAATCATCCGTTCAATATCTGTCGTTTCGTCCAGCAGCGCATCGAGCGCCTCCGGCTGGCCGCTCATCACATACAGCGGCATCAACCGCGACGTCGTTTGCTCCACGCAGCCATAAGGATAGCTCAGCAGATACTTCATCGAGCGGCGCAAGTACAGCAGCGGCGAAGATCCCAGGCTAAGTTCCAGTTCCAGGCGGTCATCCGGCAGGTAGCCTTCCGCTTTGAACGTGTAAGACTCGCCCGGTTTGAGGACTTGAACGTGGTGCTCCGCTTGATATGCCGCAGGCGTCAGGATCGGCAGTTTCAACTCTTCGTTGTACTGCTCCAATTCCTCGCCGTCCGCGCCGGAGAAACTGACGTTCCATTTCATCATGCCGCTGCCTGGAGCATCGCCCGCCGCGATCTGTGCGGAGTTTGAGGATTCTGCATTTGCCGGAAGTTCCATATGCGACTTGCCGGCGTCACGTTTCAACCGGCCGTCCGCCTGCCAGCGCAATTCCGCCGTGACGGGCTGCGTCGTCGTATTGAACAGCACGGCGCGGCACTCTGTCGCATCGCCGGGATATAGGAAGCGCGGCAGGCTCGTGCGCAGCATATACGGCCGCCGGATTAATACGCTGTCCGCCGCAGCGCCCAACGCATGCTCCGAACAGGCCACGGCCACGATGCGTAGCCGTCCATTGAACTCCGGCACAGTGAAATGCGCCTCGGCCTCTCCGTTATTGTCCGTCGTTAATTCGCCGGACCAGAGCGCTACGGTCTTGATCCAGTTCGACGCGTTTTCCGAGAGGCGCTTTTCCGAACTCAACTCCTCGCCGCCGTCGCCGCCGGTTTGGGGCTTGTCGAATTCATACGCCACCCGATCGTAGTAATAAGTGTAGTTCAGGTCCGGCTTGCGCACGCGACGCAGCCAGGCGTATGGATCAGGGTTCTGATAGCCGCTCAGCAGATGGATGCCGTCATCCACCGCCGCCAGCGTGACGTTGCCGTGCACGGGTTTGCCGCGATAGTCGGTCACACGGAGCTGAAAATTCACCGCCTGGAGCGGACGCAGTTCCTGCGGCGCGCCGGGCAATTCCACGTTGAGCCGCCGTTTCGGTTCGTTCACACGCAAATCCGCCGCGCCGAAGCTGGACAGCGGCATGACCTCCTTCGCGCCGTTGTCTGTCGAGTGCGCCACCGTGGCTTGCAGCCAGACGTTGGGAAAGAATCCAGGTTCGACTTTAAGGCGCGCCACGCCGCGATTGTCCTTCACGTCCACGGGGATCATCTTCTCGAAGCGCTCTCCCTGCACGACGATCACGCCGTGCCCGTCGAACGGCGCTTCGAGTTGAATCTCGGCCACATCGCCCGGTTCGTACTCATCGCGATCCAGCGTCACCTTCAACAGATTGGGCTTGGTTTTCGTGTCCGCGCCGTAAGTGTAGAGGTAATTCCAGCCGGAATAAAAGTCGCGCTCGCAGGCCAGCGCGCCGTCGCCTGCCGAGGCGTTCAGCCGGAAATCGCCATAGGAACTGGGCAGACTTAAAGTGACGGCGCCGTGTCCGTCTTTCAAGTCCACGTCCACCTGCTGCGCGGTTTCATAGCGCGTTTCCCATTCCCAGCCGTAATGCGAGTAATAGCGGCGGAAGTAACCGTTGCCATAGACCTTCCGCTGCAACATGAGCGTCGCCTGGGCGAGGTCCGCTGGAGCGCCGTCCGGCTGCACCGCGGCCACTTGCACGTCAACGGCCCGTGGATCTGTTTCCGAGCGAGTGATTTGCAGGCCGAGCATGATGCCGGCCGGAAAGTACACCGCCGATGCGCGGGCCGATGCCGCGCGGCCGCCGATTTCATGCACCGCGCCGATGATTGTGATCCGCAGAGGGCTGGGGACATTGCCGCCGGGTCGCGGAGCATATTCAAACACCGTCCGGCCTTCCGCGTCCGTGATCTGCTCGCCGAGTGAAACCAGATTCGGCTTGTATCCATCGCGCAGGCCGAAGCCAAAGCCCTCCCAGCCATCCGGCTTCCAGTCCAGCGGCTCGAAGCGCACTTGCGCGCTGGCCTGCCGATCCGCCGCCGGCGCGCCGAACAAATGGCGTCCGGTCACTTCGATCTTGACCGTATCGGCCGCCCGCCAGAGCGATGAATCCGCCGAGACTTTCGCCTCCATGCGCAACGGCACGAATTCTTCCAGTTGGAAGGCATAACTGCCGATGGGTTCGTCTTCGCCTGGAACTTTCAGCTGAATGGTGTAGCGCCCCGTGGGATGGCTGCGTTGCGTGGGCGCGTCGATGGTGAACGCGCCGAATTCGTCCGGCGTCACAGTCCGCGTGAAGAGCGGCTTGCCGTCCGGCTTGAGCGTCTCCAAGAGCAGCGGGACGGCGGCCACGGCGTCTCCGTGGCGCTCGCGTACGATGCCGCAAATCCGCGCTGTTTCTCCCGGACGGTATAGGTCGCGTTCGCCGTAAAAAAACGCTTCATACTTGTCGCCCGGATACGGCGCGCCAGCGATCTTGGCCGCGGCGTAGTCTTCCGTGCGCGATTTCAGTTCGAGAAAGGTAAAGTCGTCTTTGCGCTCGATGGCCGCTACGACCGGTTGGCCTAACGATGTGTCGAAGCCGCGCAGCAAGATCAATCCTTGACGGTCGGCTTTTCCTTCTCCCAGCAGCTGATTTTTATCCGAGTACACCCGCACGTTCGCTCCGCCCAGCGGCTCCAGCGTGTAGAGATCGTGCGCAAACAGCGCCAGTTCGTCCGCCTGCCAGTGGGCCATCGCGCCAATGCGCGTGAGCAATGCGATCTTGCGGTCCATATCGGAGGCTTGTCCGTCTGCGTCGTGCGCGACAAGCTGCAAGGCGAACACGCCGTTTATGTCTTCTCCGAGCAATGCGGCCAGATCGAACGAGCCGTTCGTGATCGCATCGGCCGGGCCGTTCAGCTCGATTTCTTGCTCCGCGGCCTGCAGGCACCATGAACTTTCAAATTGCCAGCCGCCCTTGCCGTCATTCACTTCTTTGACGGCCAGCGCGATGTTATTCGGAAAAACTTTGTATGCGGTCAATTTTACTTTTGCGGCGTTGCGAGCGCGGAATCGGGCCTGCATCGAGGCCTGGCGCGGAAGATAGTATTGACCCGGAGCATCGAATTCGATTTTCACGGGAACGCGCGGCGCTTGAAAGGTGTGTGTGAACGGTTGCTTCAGCGTGCTGCCGTCGCCCAGCGGCATGCCCGCTTTGAGCCGCATCGTGTACAGTTGAGATGAGCGGAATTCGCCCGACAGGCGGTATGAGCGGTCCCATTGACGTTCGAATCGCGCGTTTTCGATTGGCGGCTCGAATTCCGCGTATTGCTCCAGCTGCTTCGGCTCGAGCGCATGCGTAGTGTTGATTTGGTAAAACAATGGATCGTCCATGGAGCCGCCCCAGGTCTGCCAGGAGGCGTAGGTGATCTGCAATGGCGCGGCGCGGTGAAGCAATGTGACGCTGTATGGCTGCGGCAACAGGCGGTCGCCTTGCGACACCAGGTCCGCCTTTACTTCCACGCGGATCTGCGCATTGGCCGCGTCCGGCAATGCATCCAATTCCAGTTCCAGGCGCGAGCGCGCCTCATCCGTCGTCACCTGATAATTCAATGGCTGGCCGCTGGGAACGTCCGTCAATGTCACGTTCGGCTTGATCTGCGAGGGATCGACGCCGTCATTGAATTGCAGGGCGATGCGTTGCGTTTCCGCCGTGTATTCCGACCAGAGGGCGCGGACGCTTAGCGTCTGATTCTGCGGATAGACCAGTTTCTTTGTCTCACGCTGCACGCGTTCATGTTTCGCATCCCAGAGTCCATAGGCGAAGCGCAAAGTGAGCGGCGCCGCCGCATCGGCCGGCACGGCGAGCGCGATCCGGTCGGCCTCGTCCGTGGGAACTCGTTCAAACTTCACTGGCCGGCGTTCCCGGTCGGAGATGGAGAGCATTGCGGCGGCTTCATCGGCTTTCACGGCGCCGGGATAGCGCACGCGCAAGATGAGCTGTCGGGCGTCCGCTTCATGCTTCCACACGGCCATTGGCGCGAATTCGTCGTAAAAGCTGAAACTGCGCGAATCCGCGGCCAGAGCGCGTCCATCCGCACTACGCAGGCTGGCGTCCAGCGTGGCGCGCACGGTCTGGCCTTTTTGCGATTTGTTTGCGATGAACTGGATGTAGCGCGGGCCGGTGAAAAAGCGGCCCTCCATCGCCGGTTCAAAATGTATCGGGCGTTCCAGCGCCGCGCTTTCACGCGACAAATCCGCGTTAAAGAAGAATGTGATCTCGCGGTCAAAGGCCTGGCCCAACACGGGCGCCACGCCGGCGACATGCAAGGTCGGAGAACTGGGCGCGTCTCCCTGCGCTCGCGCAATGGTTCCGATCGCCAAGAGCGCCAGCAGAATCAGCCAGCATTCGCATGCGGAACGGGAACGGTTTGCAACATCAACGGCATGCTTCATCATCGCACCTCCAAAGCCGGAAATAATATCGTTGGCGCTCATTGAGCGCGTGGTTTGCAGTTAATCAATACGTGGAGAAACGGACCGCGGCATCAGCACTGCTGCCGTTGTAAATGCAAACGGCCTATCGCCGCTGCGGCCGGTGCGGCGATTCGTCATCCTGCTGTTGAGTTGTTCAATGCTGCGCTATAGGTTCGCGCCCAGGCAACGGGCAAAGAAGCCGGTTGAAACCTGCTTGTCCATCTTGACTCAACCAGCCCATGTAAGTTTGCCGCAGATCGAAAAAATTATCAACAGTTGTTTCATTCTATCGTTGAGGGGCAAACGCTGATCACGTCCGTCATGTTGAGGAAGTTTTTTGGCCTGGACTCTTTTTCGCTTTCGAAGCGGCCAAAGTTTCGCCAGCCGGGGAGGCTTCTGCTTCGCCGGTCTCCTCGAGGGTCCAGCGGAAGTCGGACACCCTGCCGACAATCAGCGGATCCGGCACGTGCGCAATCTCGGGGTTCTTGTTCGTGTAATCCAGCCGATGCAGCAGATGCAGCATGCAATTGATCCGGGCGCGCTTTTTGTCGTTCGACTTAATCACGGTCCACGGCGCCTTGGCGGTGTCCGTGCGGGCGAACATGGCGTTTTTCGCCTCGGTGAATTCTTCCCATAACTCCTGCGCCTTCTTATCCACCGGACTCAGCTTCCATTGCTTCAGCGGATCGTGCTGGCGCGATTCGAACCGGCGCCGTTGCTCGGCTTGCGTGACGGAAAACCAGTATTTAAACAGGATGATCCCGCTATTCACCAGCATCGTTTCAAACTGCGGCACGGCGCGCATGAATTCCCGATATTCCTGATTCGTGCAAAACCCCATCACGCGCTCCACGCCCGCCCGGTTGTACCATGAGCGGTCGAAGAAGACGATTTCGCCGTGCGTCGGCAGCTGCGCGACATAGCGCTGAAAATACCACTGGCCCTGCTCGTTCTCCGTGGGCTTTTCCAGAGCCACCACGCGCGCGCTACGCGGATTGAGATGCTCCATGAAGCGTTTGATCGTCCCGCCTTTGCCTGCGGCATCGCGGCCCTCGCAAACCACGACGATTTTCTGGCCCGTCTCGCGCACCCAGGATTGCATTTTGAGCAGCTCGATCTGCAGCTCGGCTTTGAGTTGCTCGTACTCCTTCCGCCGCATCTTTTGAATGCCCGGATACGTCGAGTCGATGAAGTGTTTTTGCGTCAGCGGCAAGGACTCCGCGTGCACGACGATCGAAGGCTCATGTTGTCCTTTTTTGCGGTCCATCATTCACTCCTGATAACGATTTTATTTAACGCAGAGACGCGGAGGCGCGGAGTTTTTTTCAGGTATAACTTTGCGTCGAAATGCTTTCGTATAAAGTTATTTTGCTGTTTAGCGTTCATGCTGATGGCGCTCAACCGGCGTGTTGCTGATCGTTCCAATTGATTTCTGATTTTTGAGTTGTAGAATGCAAAACACTCCCGTCGCTGCAAGAATCTGGATCAATGCGGCCAGTGCAGACGCCGAATGGAATTCGCCAAGCCGGATATTACGGATCACGTCTGTAATTCCTCCGCCCTGGACCGCATATTGCAGACCGTATCGAATGCTAATACTTGGCGTATCCCCTTGTCCATGCATCAAGATCAGCCCTGAAATAATGGCGACAACCACGTATGCAAGGATTGCGAAGAAAATATTCCGAAGCATCTTCATATCATTTGCTCGTGGGCGACCTTTTGAAGTATGAATAAAACTCTGCGCCTTTGCGTCTCTGCGTTTATTCGTTTACTTAAGCCCATAAGAGATTCTTCAGGCGTTTGATGCCGGCCTGGAGATAATTGCTTAGCGTGCCTTCGCGTCGTGCGCGGTTCAGCGTGCGGAAAATATAGCCGGGATTGAGGCTCATTTTCAGCAGCGCGCGCTTGCGCCAGCGGCTGAGCTCGTCCGCGCTCAATGTAAACGTGCGCACAGCGGCCTTATGATATCCTACATCGGTGTTTAACTCCGATGCCATAAGCCCTTCGCGCTGCACGATGTCGTAGAGTTCCGTCCCTGGCAGCGGCGTGGCGATGTTGAAATCGAAGAAGTCCAGCTGGAGCGACCGGGCGAAGCGGTACGTCTGCTCAATGGTTTCGCGCGTGTCCCACGGCATCCCGACCACGAAAAAGCCATGCACGCACAGTCCGGCTTCCTTGCAGATGCGCACGGCCTGCGGGGCGCGATCCACCTTGGCCTGCTTCTTCATCTTATCCATGATTTCCTGGCTGCCGGTCTCTAGTCCGAAGGCGACAACCCAACAACCGGCCTGCCTCATTCTTTGCGCCCGCTCCGCGCAGATCGTGTCCACCCGGCTGTTGCAGCCCCAGCGAACCGGCAGCTGCGCCTCGATGAGGCGGTCGCAGAGCTCCAGCGTCCATTTTTTGTTGATTGTAAATGTGTCGCCGTGAAACAGGAATTCCCGCACGCCGTGCCGCTCCACGCACTCGCGGATTTCCTCGACCACCTTCGCCGGATCGCGAAAACGGACGCGGTAATTGCTGATCGTTCCGGCGGGGCAAAAGATGCATTTCGACGGACAGCCGCGATTGGCGTAGACCACCGTGATCGGCTGATGCGTGTCCGGGCTGCGATAGCGTTCGTTCGCCAGCAGATCGCGCGCGGGAAAGGGCAGGCTGTCCAGCGATTCGAGCAGTTCGCGCTCCGGCGTGCGCCGCACCTCGCCCGCTTCGGCGCCGCACCAGGCCAAGCCTTTCACTTCCGTCACGGGCTGGCCCTTCGTCAACGCGAATAGCGTCATTTCCGGTTCGCCCAGCAAGACCAGGTCGAGCTCCGGATGGTGCGGCAAGATCCGTTCGCAATTCACCGTGAGGTATTCTCCGCGCCCCACGTTGACGATATCCGGGCAGAGCTCGCGCGCCAGACGCATCGCCTGCAGATCGCCCTCGATCGTGCCGGTGGTCGCGCTGACCAGCAGCAGGTCCGGCTTGAATTCGCGCAGTTCGCGCTCGAACTCCGGCCACGACTGGCCCAGCGCGGGGTAGTCGCCGATGCGGCATTCCACGCCGTTCTGCCGCAGCACCGCCGCGTCGTACGCCAATTCAATCGGAGGAAAATTCACGGCGACCGTTTGCTCTTCCACCTTGACCTGGCAGCGGTCGTCGCGCCGGTAATTGCCTGAGGGTGGATTCACGAGCAATGCGCGGCGGATGTTCAGGCTCTCATGCCTCATGGAATGATGTTCAATGCAGGCGCTCAGCATGCCTGTCGCTTTTCAATTCAGCGCGATGAATCGCTTGATCTATGAAACAAGATAGTTTAATCTGCCAGCGAAATGACGTCAATAAGAACCCGTATCAAAAGCATGCAAGCATGGCGTTGGCGCGTTGTGTTGTTGATGACTGCGCTGGCGGCGCCGGTGTTGCTTTATTCCGCAATGGCGCAAGTGGATGAGCCGGCCTCGGTCGAACTGCGCGTGAACTTGCCCGGCGGCGAGTATTTTCCGCTTCCCGTGCGCGTGTTGAACCTGAAATCCGGCGAGCAGACCGCGCAACTGGAGTGCATCGCGGCGGATGAGCTGGAGACGGCGTTGCGGGAAATCGATCCGGATAGCTCCGTGACGTGGTACGAGCGCGACGCCGTGCTGCGCATCGAGCTGCGCGGGAAACGGCTCTCGCTGTATAAGCGTAAAATCATCGCCGGCGGCGAGCTCGATGAGCTGACGCATCCCCTGCAGAGCGCCGACGGCAACGTCTATCTTCCGCTGAAGTCGGTCGAAGCGCTGTTCGGCCATCTGCCGGACGTGACCGCGCAACGCGTCGAGCAAAAGCCTCTGCCGGAGGAGCCGCCGGCGCAGAATCAAACCGAGGAACAGCCGCCCGTGGGCATCGCGTCACTGGAGTCTGAGGAAATAACGCCAACGCCTTCGACAGAACCGTTGCAGGCCATGGAGACGGACAAGCTTCCGCTGCTGCCGCCCGTCGCCGCGCTGTTGCCGCTGGCGCGTCCGAATCGCGCAAAGCCCCTCATCGCGCTGGATGTCAGCGGTTTACGGCTGGCTGTCGAGCCGGAATACGCGCATGGCCTTCGCAACGCCCTTGCGGCCTTATCACGGAGGCTGGAGCAATCCATCGAGTCGGATTTGGGCGCCGATTGCGAGCTTGTCGGGCTCGACGCGGCGATGACGCCCGAGCAGCGCCTGGCGCGCCTGGCGGAAATGCGGCCGGATGCGCTGCTGATCCTTCGCGTTGGACAAGGCGGCGCCGAGGAATCGGGCGGCGTATTGATTTGCTATCCGACGAACCTGCTCGACGCCTCCAGCGCGCTGCCGCCCGGAGGGAAATCCTCGCGCAAACTATACTTCCGCCCTTACGCGGAACGATCCCGGCGGCTTGCCGAGGCTCTGCAGAGCCGTTTTGCCGCCGCTGGAGAGCGTCCGGTGAGCGCAGTGCAGGCCGCTCCCCTGTACATCCCCCGCCGGATGGATTGCCCTTCCGTGCTCATCGAAATCGGCCGCATAGCCAACGCCGCCGACCGCGACTGGTTCAATCAACGTCCGGATTATTACGCCGATGCAATCGTTCAGGCGCTGAAAAAAAACGTCTATTCTTC
The DNA here is from genome assembly GCA_016928995.1 of Candidatus Sumerlaeota bacterium. Taxonomy (GTDB): domain Bacteria; phylum Sumerlaeota; class Sumerlaeia; order JAFGJS01; family JAFGJS01; genus JAFGJS01. Next base: position 141,815 of record JAFGJS010000054.1, read on the forward strand.
AACCGGCGACGCCGTCCGCTGAGTAAAATTGCCGCGACTAGTCTGGATTTCTCAGCGTCGCCCGCTTGCTCTTGCCCCTGCTCTTTTGGACGGATAACACACTGTTTTTTTTGAGCAAGAGCGAGAGCAGGAGCAAGACAATTCGGCTTGAAGCATTCGACAATTACAATTTCACTCACCGTGTTGAGAAAACCGCGACTAGAATCAGCTTGCGAGAATGAGCGCTTAATGATAATTTTATCATCTCATGCAATCAATGCGGGCGATGGATTTTCATTGTGACGAACGATAGCGAATATTGGCGCAAATACGAAGAAGCCAAGGTGACGCATTCCGCGGCGCACTACCTGATGGCGATCATCAACCTGCGCAAACAGCAGGGCTACGCCCGGATCACCGACGTCGCGGATTACCTGCGCGTTTCGCGCGGCGCCGCTAGCAAAGCAATCGCCCTGCTGCGCGAAAGGGAATACATCTGCGAAGATCCGAATCGCATGCTTGAACTGACGCGCAAGGGTTTCAACGTCACCCATGCCGTGGAGCGCAACTTCGCTGTCGTGGAATGCTTCTTCAAGGACATCCTTAAGATCGAAGAAACCATCGCGCGCGAAAACGCCTGCAAACTTGAGCATCTCCTCAGCCCTTCGGTCACTGAGTCTCTCTTCCGCTTTGTGCGCGCGCTGGAGGAAAATCCGGCCTTGATGGATCAGATCCGGCGTAAAATCGACACGGATGACAATCCATGCGTGGATAAAACCGGATGCATGGTCTGCAACGAATATGACGGTTGTCTTGACGCCGATCTGCAAGACATGAGCAGAACGGATACCGGCAGCGCGGAATAAATCACTGATATAAGCATGACGTAGATGCTCATGCTGTATCCGAGCCCTCCCTCAGGTCGGGCTATGGCATTTCATGCGGCGATGCGGTAAAAACTATTCACTTTCCCACAGGATACTACAATCCGTACCGCGACCATCTGGGAGCGGTCCGCAATTCTTTCCGCAAGGTCGTTCGGGCTGCTCCCTGACGGTCGCGGTACGGTTTCGAAATCATCAGGAATTCTGCGGAGCAGTCTAAAACTGGTGGGCCGTGCTGATACTCTTTGGCCACAGATACATGCCGAAGGTATCGCCGGAAAATGTTGATGTTCCCATATACTCCATGTTCAGACTGGCGGCTGTCCGATGGACCTGCATCGAAGTAAATCCCCCGAGATTCTTGATGCTGAATGTTTGCCATACATAATTGTCGGTTGTGTTGACTGCGACAATCACCACCCCGTAATTGCGATATGCAGTGACATAAACTCCGGAAGTGGGTTGATAGGTGCATGAAATGCGCTGTTTGCCTGGAACCACCCACTTGGCAAACTGGCCGATTGTATAGGCGTTCTTGTTAATGGTTCCGCCATTGGTGACGAGATTGACATCGCTATCATCATCATTAGCCCACCACCAGAAATACGCGCTCATGCTGGCGTTCATGCAATCGCTGATTTCTTTAGCGATAGCCACGCAGTTGTTGATATCATTGGCGCCGTCTCTGAAATGCTCGGTCATCCAGACTTTTTTTCCGTAGTTGAGCGCGTTTGTATGGGTGTAAAGGCCGCTGCCATAAATGTGACCGCCGATGATGTCGATGTTATTACGGGCCGCGGCATTGTTCAAAGTGGGATCCGAATACGAGTCGTTGAATTGATAGGATTCGGGCATCAGCACGGGTATGTTGATGGAGCCTGCGTTATTCTGGCAGAAGCTGAGCAATTGCGTTGGCGTCCAGTCGCAGGACTCGTAGGTGACGTCGATATCCGGTTCATTTTGGATGGAAACGTAATCCAAGTCGATGTAACTCGCTGCGCCATTCAACCAGTTGGCGTAGTTGCTATAATATGAGCTCAGCAGCGATCCGCCGATATAATCATTGTTGTCCTTATACCACGGGGGGGGCGTCCAGGGCGTGCCCAGCACCTCGGCGCCGTAGGAATGCGCCGCAGAGGCGTTGTTCTTTTCTGCGTCCCATCGGCCATTCGAGGAACTGCCCCATGGATCGATGCGGACGCGCAACAGCGAAAATCCGAGTGTGTTGTACAGCGCGTAGTTTTTGGCGGAGCTGAACTGTCCGCACCAGGCGCTGGAGCATCCGAATCCATCAATTGATTGATACCTGATGTCGCCGTCGATAATGCAACTGCCCGCATTGGCGTTGATAGAGAGCGCAGTCATCGCCAGAATGACAAGAAAACTGACGATATTACACGTAGATCTTTTCCAGTCCGTTGCTAATTGCATTTTGTTTCTCCTTGGTATGATTTGTTCAAGCAAACAACATGTTGGCGTACTGCGAAATGACATAACCGCAGTAATGTGCCGATTCATTGCCGTGCTTACCAGAAACCATATTTACTGATTCAATGGCGCCTCAATGACAGGATCGACAATCTGCTCCATAAACATTGGCGGCTGTTGAATGCCTCCTTTCTTCTTGCCATCGAGTTGGATTGGTATCGGAGTGTGATCAATGCAATCCATTGCATAACATGTCACGATGCTGGACTGAATGTATGTCGCGCCGGGGGTTGGCGTTCATCTGGTAGAATCTCATCCCTTTTCCACGGGCACACACTTTTTGAGCAAAGCGTCAAAAATAATGCAATTGTCTGGTTTGTTTATTTATTTGTATTTTCTGATGAGCACGAGAGGGTTGCACGATATCGAGGTTTGCCCGCATTCCTGCTTGTATTGGGTATTTTCCGTGTTCATTGGGGAGAAGAAACCTGCATTGCAGTGGATCATAATACGAGCAGTTTGGCTTATCGTTGCGCATATGGCGACGGCTAATGGCTGATCTGCGGCGCGATAATCACTTGCCTCACTGGCGTTGCATGGCGTAATCTGAGGGCAGCCTGGATTTCTTTCGTCTAACTTCTAATTGTGTTCATCGTTATTGTAGTAAGAACTTTTTTTCGCATACGTTGTCAGTGGTATAATATTGGCGCTGCATCCCAATCTATGGAGGACTCGCACCGTGTCGCTCAGAGCATCTATTCTCGCATTGATCGCATTGCTGGCGGCAATGCCGCGATCGCCGTTGGCTCAGGCGGCTGATCGCACGCCATCGGCGGACGCCGAACGGGTCGTGTTTGTGCCTTATGAGAAGGCGTCCGGTCCGGAATGGGGCCTGGATCAGTCGGTATTGATCCCTTATGCGGAGTTTTTGAAGTTGAAGAACGCGGGCGCGGATCCGGCGGCCGCCGCGGATTTTCATCCTGCCGCCGCCATTGCCCAGGCGACGCTGAAGGGGCGAGTGGAAGGGGATGTCGCGGTTTTTGACGCGGAGTATGTGATCGAGGTGATGGCGCGCCAGGATGATTTGCTGAAGCTGCGCTTGCCGTTCGAAAATGTTTCGGTGGAGAGCGTCCAGGTCGAGGGACCGCAGGCGCTGCTGTCGCCTTTCACGAAGACATCGGGCTTTCAGCTGGAGCTGTTGGGGCCGGAGCGGCGGACGTTGCGGATACGGATGGCGGCGGCGATCCATCAGCAGGGCGCGGCGCAGATCCTGGATTTTCAATTGCCGCGAGCGGCCGCGGCTTCGATGGAGCTCATCGTGGATGAGGATGTGGCGCTGGAGAAGATTCCGGACGGCCTGGCCACGGCGATGATAGCGCCGGCGGAAGAGGGGAAGTTTAAAATCACCGCGTCGCTGGGCTCGCAAGGGCATGTGCGGCTGGGATACCGTCCGCGTGTGTTGAAAACCGGCGCGGCGGCGCAGAAGAGGATGGCGGTGGATCAGCAGTATCAGCTGTCCGTTTCGCGGCAGGGCGCGAGGGCCGGCGTGAAGCTGCATGTCGAGCTGCTTTCCGGCGAGATCGATTCGTTTCAGCTCACGCTGCCGGAAGGCGCGCGGTTGCTGAGCGTTGCCGGGGATTATGTCAAGGACTGGAAGGCGTTGTCCGAGCCGGGAGCGGTTGAGGTGGCTTTGATCGAAAGCATGTCCGAGCCGTTTGAGGTCGCATTGGATGTTCAGTATGTGGGCGCGGCGGACGACGGCCGGCTGAATGTGCTTGAGCTGCGTTTGCCCGAGGCGCTGAGAGAGTCGGGGACTATCATCGTGACTCCGGATCCTGAGGTTTCGGTTTGGCCGGAGCAATCGGCGGGGCTGGATGAGGTTGCGCCGCCGGCTTCGTCCGGGGCGATGGCTCGCGCGTATCAGTTTTCGCAGCCGGGCTGGACGCTGGAGCTGACGCGCCGCCCGAAGGATGCGCGCGTGCAGTCTTCTTCGATCGTGTTATATGAAGCGACGGAGGATTGGATTCGTTTAAAGTCGCAGCACCGGCTGGCGATTTTTTCGCGCAGTATTTTCGGTGTGAGTTTTGAAGTTCCGGAGGGCTTTCAATTGCGCGAGGCGGGGCCGCCGGAGCTGGTGGCCGGTTTCCGGCAGGAGGGCCGCTTGATCGAGCTGACCTTTAACCGGGAACAGAGCGATGCCTGCGAAGTGCGCTTGAGCTTGCAGCGTCCGCGCGAGGCCGGCGAGGCGGCGTTGCAGTTGCAGCCGATTCGCGTGCAGGGAGCGGAGGAGGACACCGGCGGACTGGCCTTGGCCGCGCCGTTGGCGCTGCGCGTGGCTGAAGTGGAATCGAGCGGGCTGCATGGGGCGGATGTGCGCACGTTGCAGTCGCGCATCGCGCCGTTGCTTTCGCCGGATTTGACGCCGGCGCTGGGGTATCAGTTTTTTCAACCGGAATTCGAGGCGACGATATCCATCGAGCGTCAGCGCACGCGGATCAGCTGCGAGACTTCGATTTTGACCTCGATCATGCCGAATCTGCTGAAGGTGCACGCGACGCTGAATTACAACATCGAGTTTTCGGCGACGGATGAATTGCATCTTCGTGTTCCGGCGAGCATCGGCGAGGACGTAGTGATCTCCGGCGCGGACATCAAGGAGCGCACGCCAATGAAGGCGCCGGATGATCGCGCTGTTCCGGGCGTGTTGACGATGTGGACGGTGAAGTTGCAGCGCCGCGTGATCGGCCCGTACCGTTTGCATGTGACTTTTGACGTTCCGCTGAAGGAGGCGGAGCAAGGCAAGCCGATGATTGTCGTGGCGCCAGTGGTCAGCGCGGCGGACGTGGTTCGCGAGACGGGCTATGCCGGCGTTTCGCGCGGCGAGAATCTGGAGGTGCGCATCGCGAAAAAAGCGGATGCGCTGGAGCTGCGGGACGTGAAGGAACTGCCGGGCGATTTGGCGAGCGCTTCGCTGGGCTTTCGATATTTTGATCCGAAGGATTTTCAGCTGGAGTTGGAATTGATCCGGCATGAGCTGGAGAGCGTGCTGGGGGCGCTGGTGCGCAGGATGCATATCGACACAGTGTTGACGAATCAGCGCGAGGCCGTGCATGAGGCGGTCTTTGAGGTGCAGAATAACAGCAAACAATACCTGGAGCTGGATCTGCCCGTTGGAATGAAGATCTGGTCGGCGTTCGTGCGGGGCGCGCCGGTGCGGGCCACCAAGCGTCAGGAGGACGGGGCGTATTTAATCGCGCTGCCCAAATCGCCTTCGATGGACGAGGCTTTTCGCGTGCGGCTGATCCTGCGCGAGACGCTGCCGGGCGGCGCCATGGGCATATTCGGCAAACTGAAGTTTGATCCGCCGCAGCTAATACAAGGGACGATCCCTGTCTTGCGAGTGACGTGGAAGCTGTATCTTCCGCCGGATTATCATTATGTGAAGTTTCGCGGCGGAATGCGGCATGAGACGGGCGGGAGTTCGCCGTGGATCGAGCCGGCGATGGAGAAGCTGCTGAATGATCTTCCGGCCGGCCTGGCCGGGGGCATCGCGCAACCGGCGCTGAGGCCGAATCAGGCGCGAGTGGGAGTGGCGTATAATTTGCAGGAGACGAACGCGGAGCGGGAGGCGCGGGTGCAGGGAACCGCGCTGGAAATTCCGATCGTGCGCGAGGGGCTGCAATTTCAATTCAGCAAGCTGAGCGGAACCGGCGACATCCAGGTTGCGTTCTGGAAGCGCAAGCCGCTGTTGCTGTTGCAGGGGGCGGTGGGTCTGGCGTTGCTGGTTGGATTGCTCTGGTGGATGCTGCGGGGCGGCGGAAGATTGCGGGATTGCTTGCTCGCCGCCGTGGTCTTGTTTATCGCCGCCAGTCTGATGGATGGATTGCTGGGGCGTTTGTTCGCCACAGCGTTCGGCGGTTCCGCCGTAGCGGTGATCGCTGGCGCGTTCATCGAAGTCCAGCGCCGCGCGAAAATGGCGAAGAAGGATGATGGTTTGCCGCCTTCATCTTCGCCACCGCCTCCGCCAAGCTCGAGTCAAGCGGATCTGGCTGACGGACCGGATGGAGCGGAGAGCATTGAAGGAGCGGATGATCCCATAACTTCAAACGACGACTGAGGATTGCGCCATGAAGCTTCGAATACAGAGCATGTTCGTTTTTTTCATCGCTGGCGCAATCGGGTCGGCGGCGCCGGCGTTGGCGGCCGCCTCAACGGATGTTGCGCCGGTTGAGGTTTTCTATATTCCGCAGGAGGATCTGGCGCGCGGACCGGGGTATGCGAGCGAGGGTTTGTATCTGCCGTTGTCCGAGCTGCTGGAGCTGGCGGCGCACGCTCAGGGCGCTTCGGAGAAGCGCGAGACCCTGAGCGGCGTCTGCTGCCGGTCGCTGAATTTGTCCGGAACGTTGAAGGAGGGGCTGGCCCTGGAGGGCGAGCTGTCGTTCGTGGCGGCGGGCGATGGCTGGTCGGCGGTTTTGGTCGATGACGGGGGGATTCCCTGGCTTTCGCAGGCATCGCCGGAGACGGCGCCGGCGTTTTTGTCTCGCGTACGCGGAAAGACTTTTCTTTTTGCGCGCGGACCGTCCGAGGGTGTGGTTCGGCTGAAGGCGTTTGTTCCGGCGCGGGGCGATGGCGTTGTTCTCCAGGCGTCGCTGGGGCGGATTTTTGCTCCGTGCCGCGTGACGCTGGATCACGACGAGAGCATCGCGTTTGATACAGCGTCGGCGCCAGCTGATGCGTCGCCGGCGCAGCTGCGTCTTTGGCCTGCGCAGGGGGCGCCTGTCGAGCTGCGATACCGCATGAAGGCCGGATTTCAGGCGCCGGCCGCTTTGCGCGTCGAGCATGCGCGCGAGATCAAGGCTGCCGGCGGGGGATTGCAGCTCGAGGATGAGCTGACTCTGGCAGGAAGGTTTTCGCCCGGAGAGCCGATTCAATTTGCGCTGCCGGAACAGATGCGGCTGTTGCGCGCGACGACCTCGGATGCGGCGGAGGTTCGTATCGATGACGCCGCGTTGACGGTCGTTCCACTGCAACATTGTGAAACGTTGAAGATTTGGGCGTCGTTGGCCGTTGATGCGGTTGAGGGACGGGCGGTGTTGAAGCCGTGGAAGTTCGATGCGCAGGCGGTTTATTCTAGCGTGCGGCTGATCGCTTCGCCGCAGTATGCGCCTGTGCCGGTGGATTGGCCGGAGGAGCTGTTTCCCGCGGCTGGCGGCGCCGCGGACCGTCATTACGAGTGCTGGGGGGCGTTGCCTGAATTGAGCGTCGCGCTGGCGGACGCCTCGCCGCCGCAGCCTTTGCGTGTTTCGGCGCTGCTGACGCTGGCGGAGAATGCGGCGACGGTTGAGTATTATGTGGAGCTCACGGATCCCCATCAGCGCGAGATTCGATTTCAACTGCCGGTGGATTGGGTTTTGACGGAGCTGACGGCGACGCGCGGCAAACAAATCGCGCCCGTGGCCGTTCAGCAGGAAGACGACCGCTGGTGGCGAGTGACCGGCGCTCCGTCGCAGAATCCGGGAGCGGTTCGTTTTTCTTTGCGGCGGATGGAGCAATGGGGCCGGGCGGATGAGGCGACGACGCTGGAACTGCCGCTGGCGCGGTTCGTTGGATTGCGTCCGTCGCTTTATGAGCTGCGGATCGCCTGGCCGGAAGGCCTGGAAGCGCGCGTGGCGCAGTTGTCGTCGATGGTTGTGACGCCGGTGGGCGGAAGTTTTGTCTTGCCGTCGCCGGGCGACCGTGAGGCTCAGCTGGCATTGCAGGCGGAGGGGGATGCGCCGTCCGGCTCGCTGGCCGTGCGGATGCGTGAGGCGGAGCAACGGGTGACGGTGGTGACGGTTCTTTCCGTGCAGGAGGATCGGGCCAACATCCGGGCCTTGCTGTCTTATGAGACGCGGTTTGCGCCCAGCCGCGCGTTCCGTTTTAGCTTGCCTGCGGGCACGGGCTCGAACGTGCGCATTGAGGGCGAGGGAATCCGCGAGACATCGCTGCAGGAGACAGCGGAAGGCGACGTCTGGACCGTGATTGCGCAGCGCGATGTGCTGGGCGAGTTTCAATTGACGTTGGAGTGGAGTCTGGACGCCAAGCCAGGCGCGAAGGCGATTCAGGCGCCGGAGATCCGGCTGCCGGACATTGCGATGCAACAGGGTTTCATTGTGCTGGAAGGCTCCCAGACCTTGCTGCTGAATACGGAAAGCAAGAATCTGGCTGAGACGGAGCTGTCCGAGCTGCCGCCGTTGCCCTGGCCCCGAGAGAACCGGCTGCTGGCGGTGTATCGCTATATTGAACCGCCGTTTTTGTTGAGCGTGCAGGCGGAGAAACTGGAGCCGGAGCCGGCGCTGGAAGGCTTGGCGGATAAGGCGGAACTGGTGACGACGGTGGCCGCGAACGGTGAGCGTTTAACGCGGGCGCGGTACGATGTGAAGCCGACGAACGACCGTCAGTTCTTGCCGGTGACGCTGCCTGCGGGAGCCGTGCTGTGGTCGGCGCTGGTCAATGGCGAGGGGATCAAACCGGCGCGGCAGACAATCGGCGCTGAGACGGTTTTGCTCGCGCCGCTGCCCGCGCGCGGAGAATCGTCCGCCGGTTCGGACAAGAAGAACGTGCAGCTCGAGTTGTTGTATCTGGAACAGGGCAAGCCGCTGTGGGGATGGGACCGGCTGAAGCTGACCGGACCGGAGCTGCCGATTCCAATCAATCGCACGGTGTGGAAGTTGAATCTTCCTCCGGGCTTCGAATACATGACTTTCGGCGGGAGTTTGACGGACACGATCCCGACGCATCCGCCGATCATCACGTTTTTGCGCACGTCGGATTATCCGCCGCGCTTGGTGTTTCTCAATGCATCTACGTTTGCGATCATCTTTCTCACGTTCGTGACGGTGATGCTGGGGATGACCGTTTATTTCGGCGTGAAGCAGCAGCGGGAAAAACGGGAGGCGCAGGCGCTATCTGGAGAGAGCCGCGTGAAAGAGGCGCCGAAAAAAAATACAGTGTCGCGATTGGTCGAATTGCTTGTCGTTTTGCTGATCATCGCCATACTGGCGGCGATCGCCGTGCCGAATTTTCTGGAGTTTCAGACACGGGCGAAAGTGTCGCGCGCGAAAGCGGATCTGCGTACAATGGCGACGGCGCTTGAGGCGTATTTCGTGGATAATCGAGCTTATCCGGTTGATCCGGACATTCTGTGGCAAGGTTCGGTTCGTTATATCACCGGGCCGGCTAACGATCCGTACACCTATGGCGAATATTACTCGAGCGGTGGCGAGGAGGCTCAATTCCGGTATTTGCAGGGGATGGAGGCTTACCGCGCCGCGCAGCGGAATGGAGCTGTGGATTTATCCGGAGTCGATCCGAATCAGTTCTGGTTGATGTATAGCGTGGGGCCGGATCAGCGCGACGACAAGGCGCAAATTTTATACGATCCCACGAATGGCACGGAGAGCACGGGCGATGTCGTGCGATTTGCGCAAGGGGCGGCCGAGTATGATTATGATCGTAAGCCGCGGGTGATAAACCGACTTGCGGGTCGTATGGATGAAAGTCGGCAAGTGTCGGTCGCCGGGAAGGCGATTCCGCAAGCGCCTGCGAGGCAACTCGCTTGGGATGAAGAATTAGCAAAAGAGCCGCAATCGATCTCAGTCGATGGCGACATGCCGGCGGAGCTCAACGGTGACTCTGGAGTTTCTTTCGGTCCGAAGAGAGAGCGCCAGGTCGCAAACCAGCCGGCGTCATTAGAGGAATTAATGCCGGCGGAGCAATACGCCAAGTATCAGGCTGGACGTCAGGCCGGCTTGCTTTCGCTGGGGATTGAAATTCCGGAAGGCGGCGTGCAGCGGGCGTTTGAGGCTTTGGGCGGCGAGGCGCGCATGGAAGCCAATTTGATGAGCGAGGGTTTTTTCAGGCGGCTGGTTTTTATTTTCTGGATCGGCGCGATGCTGGCCATGATCGCGGTGTGGCGCTTGAAGCGCGAGTCGTACCGGCTGGTGTTTGTGTCGGCGTCGGCGGCGGCGCTGTTGATTCCGCTCTTTGTTCCCGGTCCGTACATCGTGCTGTTTAATGCGGCGTTTCAGGGGATTCTGTGTTCGCTGGTAGCGCCGCTGTTTACGGTCGTGGTCAAGCGCATGGGATTGAATCACCGTCAGGCGCCGCTGGTCGTGTTGATCGGGGCGTGCCTGCTTGCGGCTTCAGTTCCGGCGCGGTCTGCCGCTGAGGAAAAAGCGGAAGCCGTGCGGATTCTGGCGCCGTACGGAGAAGATTGGAGTCCGTTGAGCGCAGGCGATCCGCAGGCGTTCATCAGCCGCGAGCATTTCACTCGATTGTGGGACGCGGCGCAAACGGATCGCGCGGCGGCTGAGGCGGCGCCACCGGTGTTGGCTGAGGCGCGGTTGACCGGGGCGCTCGATGCGGATGCGCCGGTGATTCGGGGCGAGCTGTTGATCCGGGCGATGAATCCGGAGGATGCGCCGACGAGCTGCGCGCTGGCGATGGAGGGGCTTGTGTTGCAGCGCGCCGTTGCGACGCCGCCCGGCGCGACGCTGGAAGCGGCGGGAGATCAGCTGCGTTTGCAGATGGACGCTGGATGGAGCGGTTCGATCACCGCGGCGTTCGAACTGCCATGCGAACGGCTCGGTTTTACGGGCAGCCTGCGTTTGTCCTTGCCGGACCTCGCTTGCGGGGAATGGCGCGTGGAATTTCCTTTCGCGGACATGGAGCTGAGCGGATCGTCCGCGCCAAGTTGCGTGGTGGATCGCAGCGGAGAGTGCGTCGCGGCGACGGGCGCGATCCGGGCCGGGACGCTCGAACTGTCCTGGACCGGGATGCAGGCGGAGCGCGACGCGGCGGCGGAAGCGGCTTCGCAGCCGGAGTATCAGGCGAACGTCTTCACTCGTCTGCTCTGGCCGGATTTGTCTTTTTCCCGCTGGCATGCTTCGATCCATCTCGAGGCTTCGGATCAGCGCGATTTGCTGCCTGAGGAGCTCAGGTTCAAACTCGATCCGGGGCTGCGGATTTTTTCCGTGCAGGGGAATCGTTTGCTTTCCACGGTCGTTGATGAAAATGAAATGATCGTCCGCTTGCGGCCATCTCAAGCGGCGACGCTTGAAGTTGAGGGCTTTTCCACGGCGCAGACTGTCGCGACGGACGGGATTCAACAATGGGTCGTGCCGGGGTTGCGTCCGGCGGATGGGATTCGGACGCACACGTTGCTGAAATTCGCGATCGCGGGCGGCATTGAGATCCTTTCGTCCAAGGCTGAAGGCATGACGCGGACTCCGGTCGATGTTCCGCTGCCCGGCTATGCGGCGCAGCAGTATGAGACGGAGTCGGCGGATTGGCGCGTTGTTGTTGATATGCGCCGGCGCAAGGCGGAACTGCGCGCGGATGTTCATGAACTGATCGTGGCCGGCGGTGGTTTTTTGCGCTTGGCCGCGTCGATTGGATTGAATCCGCAACAGGACGCCGTGCATCAGTGCCGGCTTCAGGTTCCGGAGGGCTTGAACGTGCAGTCGCTGAGCGGTGATTCGTTGAGCGATTGGTCGCAGGCGGACGGCGAGGTGCATTTGACGTTTGATCCGCCGTTGCAGGATAAGCTGGAACTGGTTTTAACGGCGCTGGCGGAGCTGGATGCGGAAGAAGGCCGATTTGCCGTGCAGCCATTGTCCGTGGCGGACGCGCGAGACGACAGCCGCACGATGGCGATCATTGTGTCGCCGGATCAGAAGCTGACGGAATTGGATTTGGCGGGTGCGACGCCGCGCCGGTCGAATGAGCTGGATCAACGGCTGCGGGAATTGATGTTGAGGGATGCATCGCTGACGTTTTACGCTGCGTCGCCGCTGCAGTGTTATGCGCTGACCGGAGGCGAGCCGCTGACGTTTCGGCTGGAGCCGGTTCCGATCCGCATGCGGACGGCGATTTTCAATCATGTGACGATTGAGGACGGCGTTCAGCGGTTGGAGGCCGTGATCCGCGCGACGCCGTTGAAGGGGCGGATTCAGGAGGTCGCGGTGTTGCTGGAATCGCCGGAGGCGCAGGCGGCGGCTTCGCGCTTGCAGACGCCGGATGGCGTGCGGCAAGTGAATTTCAGTCCGGCGGGAGACGGTCTGCTGAAGGTCGCGATGGAGTTGATGTCGCCGGTGCAGGGGCGGCCGGTGGAGCTTCGCTTGAAATTGGATCAGGCGCAGAACACGGAAAACGGCGATCCGGTGGTTCCTTCGGTATTCCTGCCGTTTGAGCCGGAGGGAGCGCGGGTGTTTCTGCATTTGAGCCGCGAGTTCGAGGGCGAGTTGTCCGGTTTGGAGCGAGGGCGGGCGCAAGCGGCGGATCCTTCCGAAGTGAATTGGCCGGAGACGGGATTTCGCGTTTTGCCTTCGGATCAGGCGTTTGAATTGTCTCCCCAGCCGGGGGGCGCTCCTTCGTTTCAGGTTGTTCGTCATGAGCGGGCGGACGCCTTGCGGGCGATCGTGGAGGTGATGCGTCAGCGCACGATCATCACGAAGGATGGCTTTGAGCGAAGCGAGCTGGATATTGCGCTGCAGAATCAATCGAGCCAGTTTTTGAAAATCGGCTTTCCGTATTCTCGGGAGCAGCTATCGATCTATGAGATTCGCGTGGCTGGGCGCGCGGTGCGGGCGATTTTTGATCAGGAGAACGGCCGGGATGTTTTGCTGGTGCCGCTGATTCGCACCGGGATGCTGGATCCGGAGTTGAATGTCCGCATCGCTTACACAGTGTCCGATCGGCCGGAATTTTCCGGCAAGGGCAAGCGTGTGCAACAGCTGCCGGAGATTCTGGACGGCGTGCCTGTGGCGCAATCGTCGCTGGTGTTGATGCTGCCGCCGAATTTTAAGTATTCGAGCTTCAAGGGGACGCTGAATGAGGTTGAGCTGGTGGACCTGGAGTTGGATGAGGCTGTGCGGCAATCGAAGCGCCTGGAGCAGATGACCGAGGAGGCGTTGCTGTTGAAGGGAACGATGCAACGGCGGGCCTTGAAGAAGGTCGTCGCGATGCAGTCGAAGGTGGAGTCAAACGTTCAGCAGACTCAGCAGATCGTTTCGGCGCAATTTAAGCAGGAGAGCCTGCAGCGTAGAAACGAGGGCAAGGACAAGGAGCGCTGGAGGGACCGTTTGCAACAGGAGCGTGAAGGCAACCTGGAGATCATGGCGTCCAACGCGGCGGTGAGCTACAGCAACATCAGCCAGTTGAATGATTTTATTTTACAGCAGGATCAGCAGGCCGGGCAAGCGGGCGCGATGCAAGCGGCGCAAGAGGCGCAGGCGGAACCGGAGCCAGAGGCGGCTCAGCCGGCGGTTGAGGGGAACATCGTATTTCCTCGCGCGGGCGAGGTGTTTGCGTTCCGGCAGTTGCAGGGTACGGGCATGATCCAATTTAAATTCAAGTCGCTCGAAGCGCGCGAGATTCGCAATGACGTGTTGCTAGGGGCTTTCGTCGTGGCGGCGATCGCGCTGTTGACATTCGCCAGCCGGTTTATTTTTCACTCGTTCCGCCGTGTGGCGGTCATTTTTCTGGTTGTGTGCGTTGCGGCTGTGCTGACGGGAACCGCGCTGGATCTGAGCATCCCTGGGGCCGTCATTGCGTTGATCGCGCTGATGTTCAAGGGCGGCGGTTTGCGGCGTCATGCGGAGGATGGAGTTGCGCCGGGGCGTTGATGCTTCGGGCGTTTGTTCACAGAATTCATCGCTGTGCTTCCCGATTCAGGGGCGCGGCGATTTTTTTTGCGTTGCGCTTGGAATGACGCCGGGCTAGAACGCTTCTCAAAAGCTTTTGCCGAATGAAATGGATTCACAGCCGAAGGCGGCTGTGCCACATTTTTCAGAAAGCGCCATTTCTTTCGAGAGGCGCTCTAAGGGCGCGCGAACGCAAGGGGAGGATGCCATGAAGCGGTATTTTGTTTTGCTGTTTACGTTGTTTGTCTTGTCGGGTTTCGCCGGACTGACCTATGAGGTGGTCTGGTCGAAATATTTGGCGTTGTTCCTGGGGGCGAGCGGCTATGCGCAGCTGTTGGTGCTTTCCACGTTCATGGGGGGGCTGGCGCTGGGTTCGGTGTGGCTGGGGGCGCGTTCGGACCGCATGCGGCGGCCGGTTGTGTTTTATGCCTGGCTGGAGTTGGGCGTGGGAATTTGGGGCTTTTTGTTTCCGCTGCTGTTTCCGTGGGCGCGGGATGCGTTCATGGCGGCGGCGATCCGGATGGAGCTGAGCCCCGGTTTGATTTTCAGCCTGAAGCTGTTGATCTGCATGGCGTTCGTGCTGGTTCCGACGACGCTGATGGGAGGAACGCTGCCGGTGATGACGCGCGCGGCGGCGCCGTGTCTGGCGGCGGTGGGGCGCAATGTCTCGAGTTTGTATTACATCAATAGTTTCGGCGCGGCTTTAGGATGCGTGGGCGCGGGGTTTTTCCTGATTCCGCGGCTGGGTCTGGCGGGCGCGAATATGACGGCGGCGACGCTGAATGTGGCCGTGGCGGGGCTTGCGTTATGGGCGGAGCGGGGCATTCGGCGGCATTCGGGGGAGCTTGAGGATGCGCATGGCGGGCGCGAGGTGATCGTCGATGAGGCGCACGCGAATGAGGCGCTGGAGCCGGAGCGCAACCGGCAGATCGCGGTGTGGGCCGCGGGGATTTCCGGGGCTTTGGCGATGATGTACGAGGTGATCTGGATCCGGCTGCTGACGTTGACGATTGGGTCTTCCACGTATTCTTTTTCGTTGATGTTGTCGGCGTTTATCACGGGAATCACGCTGGGGAGTTGGATTCTCTCGAAGAAGAAGACGCCGGGAGGTTATTTTTTAATTCTGGGCGCGAGCCAGCTGGCGGCCGGCGTCGTGGTGTTGCTGTCTTTGCCGGTGTATCCGCTGCTGCCTTATTTCTTTTTTCTTTGGGTTTCGATGTTGAATCACGAGCCGTATGCTTTTCCTCTATATCAGGTGTTGAAGTTCATTTTTTGTTTTCTGGTGATGGTGCCTCCGGCGGTGTTTTTCGGGATTTCGCTGCCGGCGGCGAGCCATGTGGCGGCGGACAAGATGAAAGTGTTGGGCCGTCAGGTGGGGGGAGTTTTTGCGGTGAATACGCTGGGCACGATCATCGGGACGTTGACGGCCGGTTTGGTCTGCATGCCGTTGTTGGGCTTGCAGGGATCGATCATGTTGTGCGTGCTGGTGAGCATGCTGTTGGCGATTGGGGTGCTTTGGAACTGCTCGAAATCGCCGTGGGCGGCGCGGCTGCGATTCGCCAGCCTGCCGATTTTGTTGTTTGGATTAGCCTGGTTTTATCTTCTCTATCCGTCGTGGAATCATGATATGCTGAATCGGGGATATTATTACGTGATCCGCAAGCAGGGGAATGTCCAGCGCACGAGCATGCGCGATCCTGAGCATTGGAAGATCACGCCGCCCCTGGCGGCCGAGGCGATTTCGTCGAGAAAGGCGGAGCTGGAATCGGAAAAATCGAGCCAGGACGGGATGCGGCGGATGCTCTACCAGAAGGATGGAGTGAATGCGACGGTGGCGGTTTTTCAGTCGCCGTATGATCCGAAGTCGGTTTTTCTTAAAGTGAATGGCAAGACGGACGCTTCCTCGCAGGGCGATATCGCCACGCAGTTGTTGGTGAGCCATTTGCCGTTGATCGTGAAGGGCGGAGCGGAGGATGTGCTGGTGATCGGGCTGGGGAGCGGGATGTCGATGGGCGCGGCGCTGCAGCACAAGGTGAAGCGCGTGGACGCTGTGGAGATCTTGCCGGAGGTGGTGGAGGCGGCGGGACTGTGCTTTTCGGAGCATAACAACAACGCGGTGAATCCGGATGGATCGTGCGATGATTCGCGGGCGCATCTTTATCTTGATGATGCGAAGACGTTCATGCAGACGACGCGGCGGCAGTACGATGTGATTGTGAGCGAGCCGACGAATCCCTGGATCGCGGGCGTGGCGGGGCTGTTCAGCAAGGAATTTTTCGAGACCGTGGATTCGAGACTGAAGGAAGATGGCCTGCTGGCGCAGTGGCTGCAATCGTATTATTTGGAAGACGAGGCGATGTGGATGATCATTGACACGCTGCAGCAGCATTTTCCTTATGTCGTGGCGTGGAATTCGCAGGGCGCGGATATCATCCTGCTTTCGAGCCGCAAGCCGATTACGCCGGACTTTGCGGCGATGGAACAGGCGATGGCGCAGCCGGGAGTGCGGAAGGATCTGGAGCGGATCAACGTCAGGAGTCTATGGACGTTGCTGACGATGCAGTTGGGTGAGCTGCCGTTGCCGGCCGAGCCGATCCCGGATAGCCGGATTCATTCGGATATCCGGCCGAAGCTGGATTATATCGCTCCGCGGGGGATGTTTCTGCAGATCCGGGCGCCGTTGCTGGAGACGATGGATCAGCGTTTGGCCGCGCATCCGAGCGAGCAATTATGGCTGAATCGTTATGCGCCGCCGGAGCCGATTTCCGCGGATGAGTTCTACCAGGTTTATACGCAGAATTATCATATGGCGATGTTGAGGCCGGAAGTGCGGCGCTCGTGGTGCAAGCTCTGGGTTGAGGCGTATCCGGATGATGAGCGGGCGCAGGTTTCGTGGATCATGGAGTGCAAGGAGGGTTTGGCGGAGCAGCAACGGATGTTTGAGGAGCGGCTGATTCCAGGCTCCGGGGAGCTGTATACCTGGGAGTCTTACGCCTTGATTTTAGGGATGCGCTATGTGCGTTCGCAGCAGATCGGACTGTATGAGCGGCATCCCGAACTTGAGGCGGCGCTGCGGCGATGCATCGAGCTTGGATCGCGCAATTCGTGGCGATATTACCGGACGCTGGCGGAGCTGCTGACCGGCGATGGCCGGTTCGAGGAAGGGATCGCAACGGCGCTGGAGGGCTTGAATGCGCTGCCGGAATCGAGCGCCGGCGAACCAGAACTGACGTTGTATAGGCGCAATTTGCTGCTGATCCAATTGGCCGATTGCGCACTGGCCGCAGGCGACTTGCGTCAGGCTGAGCAGGCGATGGAGCGGATTGATTTTGATCGTGTGCCGGAGTGGGATGCGCGGCAGTTGCGCGATCGTTTGTCGCGCCTTCAGCGCGAAGGCTCCAGCCGGGAGGAATAGGCGTCGCGAAACTTCGGTGCTGAGGACAGCCCCTCCCGCTTGACACCCATCCTGAAATCGGGATTGTTTCGGGGGCAGTCAAAACTTTTGAGAATCGTTATAAAAAAAACCGGAGCCCTTCGCGAAAAGGACTCCGGTTTTATGGTTATGCGGGAATGGTCGTGTTGTTATAAAGCGTCGGGGCCAGATTCGCCGGTGCGGACACGGATGACTTGTTCGAGATTCTGGACGAAAATCTTGCCGTCGCCGATGGTGCCGGTTTCCGCGGCTTTTTTCACCGCGTCAATCACCGCGTCCACCTGGTTGTCGTCCACGGCCACTTCGATGCGCACCTTGGGCAGAAAGTCGACTTGGTATTCGCTGCCGCGATAGAGTTCGGTGTGGCCTTTTTGGCGTCCGAAGCCTTTGACTTCGCTGATGGTCATGCGCGGCATGCCGGCTTCGGCCAGAGCTTCTTTGACGTCCTGAAGTTTGAAGGGTTTGATGATTGCAGTGATTAGTTTCATCGTTCGTATCCTCGTCGAGTAAATTTGCTTATAACTTTGAGTAAATGTCGCCTTCGAGCGAATCGCAAGCGATTTTATTTTGCTGCGCCGCTCGATTTGATGCTGCCTGGAGGCCGGTCCGAGGGCCGGCCTCCGCTACGCAGACCGCTGTATCAACCTGGGAACGGATCTTCAGGATATGCCTCCATGCCCATTTCGGAGATATCGAGACCAAGCGATTCGACTTCCTGCGAAACGCGAAGCCCGATTGTGGCTTTGATGATGGCCCATACGATGAGAGAGACGATGAAGGTGTACAGGCCGACGGCGATGATGCCGACTATCTGCGAGCCGAGGCTGCAACCTTCGCCTCCAAAGATTCCGACGGCGAGCGTGCCCCAGATGCCGCAGGCGAGATGGACCGAAAGAGCGCCGACGGGGTCGTCGATTCTTATTTTGTCGAAGAAGACGACGGAGAAGACGACCAGCGCTCCGGCGATGGCGCCGACAACGATTGACATGGGGACGCTGATGACGTCGCATCCGGCGGTGATCGCGACGAGTCCGGCCAGGCAGCCGTTGACGGTCATGCTGAAGTCGGGTTTGCCGAAGTAGAGCCAGGCGACGATCGTGGCGGCGACCAAGCCGGCCGCGGCCGACATGTTGGTGGTGAGCACGATGTGCGCGACGGCGGAACCGTCGCCGATAGCCAGGTTGCTGCCGGGATTAAAGCCGAACCATCCGAGCCAGAGGATCAGGCCGCCGAGAAAGACCAGCGCCATGCTGTGGCCGGGAATCGGATGCACGCCGCCGCTCTTGGGGAATTTTCCGCTGCGGGGTCCGAGCAGCAGGATGCCGGCCAGACCCGCCCATCCGCCGACGCTATGTACGACGGTGGAGCCGGCGAAATCATGAAAGGGCGTTCCGAGTGTGCTGAGGAAGCCGCCGCCCCAAACCCAGTGTCCGGTGATGGGATACAGGATCGCCACCAGCACGAAGGCAAGGGCCATGTATGCGCCGTAGTGGATGCGTTCGGCGACGCAGCCGGAGACGATCGTGGCGGCTGTGGCGGCGAAAGCGAGCTGGAAGAAGAAAAACACCTTTTGCGGCAGGTTGTCCGCGGGATTGACGTCGCCGAGCATCCAGCCCGATGTGCCCATGATGGGGTTGCCGCTGCTGAACATCAGGCCGTAGCCGATGATGTAAAAGGAAAGCGAGGCGAGTCCGAAGACGACGAAGTTTTTGCCGAGAATGTTGACGGCGTTCTTGGCGCGGCAGAATCCCGATTCGACGCAGCCGAAGCCGACATTCATAAAGAAGACGAGGAATGCGCTGAGGAGCACGAAGACGGAATCAAGTCCTTTGGTTAACGTGGCCAGGGCTTCCTCGGTGGATGCGGATTCCTGGGCGAAGGCGGACGGGCTCATGGCGAGCACGGCCAGCATCGTCGCCGGAATCCATTTGTGATGTGACATTGTTTTCATGACGTTTTCCTTCCATATATGGCAGTTTGTCCTAAAATTGCCTGTTTTGCCTGAGTATGAAAACCCCCTTGCGTTTTGCGGCGTATTGCCGCATTCCGCTCGTCTGCTGCGTCTAATCTGTGTGATGGAATGCGCCGGTGTTGTCTCGAAAAGGCTGTTTGAGCGTCGTCGATGCAGAGGCTCAGGAGGTTGTTTTTTATGGACGGCCGACGGCGTATACCGTCGGCCGTCCTCGCCACATCACCGAACTGGAGTCTCATCAGGAGAACTCCACTTGTTATGCGTGTTTCGCGTTCCAAGTGTGCTGGAGCGTCCGAACCGCAAAGTTCTCGTCAGGCGCGCGGCGTTTTCATTCCTTTTAGCAGTCGTAATACATCGAGAATTCAATCGGCGCAGGCCGCAGTCGCAGTTGCTGCACTTCGTTCGTCATTTTGTAGTCGATCCACGCTTCGATCACGTCTTTAGTGAAGACGTCGCCCTTGAGCAGGTATTCATGGTCCGCTTCAAGCGCGGCGAGGGCTTCATCCAGGCCGGCCGGAACTTTCGGCACCTTGGCCGCGATTTCAGCGGGCAGGTCGTAGATGTTGCGATCCAGGGGCTCGCCCGGATCGATTTTGTTTTCGATGCCGTCCAGGGCGGCCATGACCATCGCGCTAAAGGCCAGGTAGGTGTTGCAAGACGGGTCGGGCGTGCGGAACTCGATGCGTTTGGATTTCGGGCTTGCGCTGTACATCGGGATGCGCACGGCGGCCGAGCGGTTGCGTTGCGAGTAAGCCAGGTTGATCGGGGCTTCGTATCCCGGCACCAGGCGTTTGAAACTGTTGGTGGTCGGACAGGCGAAGGCGACGATTGACGAGGCGTGCTTCAGGATGCCGCCGATAGCGTGGAGCGCCATTTCGCTGATTCCGGCGTATTCGTTGCCGGCGAAAAGCGGCTGTCCGTCTTTCCAGAGGCTCATGTGCACGTGCATACCGGAGCCATTGTCGCCGTAGAGCGGCTTGGGCATGAAGGTCACGGTGCGGCCATTGCGATGAGCGACGTTCTTGATGATGTATTTGTAGAGCACAGCCTGGTCGGCCATTTTGGTCAGCGTGGCGAACTTCATGTCGATTTCGGCCTGGCCGCCGGTGGCCACTTCGTGATGGTGGCATTCCACGTCGATGCCGGCCTTGATCAGTTCGAGCACCATCTCGCTGCGGAGGTCTTGCAGCGAATCGATCGGCGGCACGGGGAAGTATCCTTCTTTGTAGCGCGGGATGTGGCTGAGCTGAATTTCCTCGAATT
Organism: Candidatus Sumerlaeota bacterium; assembly: GCA_016928995.1. Classification (GTDB taxonomy): domain Bacteria; phylum Sumerlaeota; class Sumerlaeia; order JAFGJS01; family JAFGJS01; genus JAFGJS01. Next base: position 162,458 of record JAFGJS010000054.1, read on the forward strand.
GACCGTTGTCGAAGCGCTTGCCAGTGTTCCAGCGGCCTTCACGGCTGTCGATTTTGAAGAATCCCGCGTTTTGCGAGTTGTCGAAAAGGACTTCGTCAAAAATGAAGAACTCAAGTTCCGGACCGAAGAAAGCCGCGTCGGCGATGCCGGTTTCTTTCAGGTACGCTTCGGCTTTTTGGGCGATGTTTCGCGGATCGCGAGTGTACGGCTCCCGCGTGATCGGGTCGTGGATGTTGCAATAAATGGCCAGCGTTTTAACAGCCATGAATGGATCGATCATGGCGGTCGAGCAGTCGGGCATCAGCAACATGTCGCTCTCGTCGATGGCTTTCCAGCCACGAATACTGGAGCCGTCAAATCCAAATCCTTCCTCGAGCGCGTCAGCGTCGACAAACGCCGCCGGGAAACTGGTGTGTTGCCATTGTCCCGGAAAGTCCATGAACCGCAGGTCAACGATCTGAACTTCTTCGTCTTTGATTTTCTTTAGTACGCCTTTCGCATCCATAACTCTTTCTTCCTTTCGGTTTTGATGTGGCTATTCGTCACGCATTTTACATTTTTGCGTCTTGTTCACAAGCGTTAATACAAGAGGCGTGCCATTATTACGATTTGGGATGAATATTGTTAAGTAGTGTTATTTGAGTTGTATGCGGGCATAAGCGCAGCGGTTGATATGAATTTATACCCTAGACTTTGAGGTCATTAATGCTGCAAGCGTATAAAAAGTTTCACGTAAAAGTCATATTTTGTGAATTCGATTTCGTTGTTTTTGAGCGTAAATTGATCGGATTGATCGCAAAAGGCGATGTTCTGGAAGGGTTTTTTGCTTGCGTTCAGGTCTAAGGCTGGGTTTACATGCAAGTGGGCTGTTTTTCGTTTTGGACTTTGGCGAATGGGGAGTGCGGAGTCAAATTCCGGGTTTTTCAGGAATAACATCCGGGGAAGGATTGATGCGATTATGCCTGCACATTTGCATAAGCGACATGATTATCCGGGGAAGCTGATTATTGTGGAGGGGATCGACGGTTCGGGCAAGAGCACGCAGCTGGATTTGCTGCATACCTGGCTGAATGCGGAGGGGTATTCGGTTTTTTTCACGGAGTGGAATAGCTCGGCGTTGATCAAGGATACGACGAAGTTGGGGAAAAAGAAGAAGATCCTGACGCCGACGACGTTCAGCTTGCTGCACTGCATTGATTTCGCGGACCGGTTTTATAATGCGATCATTCCGCCGTTGAAAGCGGGGATGATCGTCCTATGTGATCGTTATATATACACCGCTTTCGCGCGCGATGCGGCTCGTGGGTGCGACAAGGATTGGCTGCGAAGTCTCTACAGCTACGCGGTGCGGCCGGATATGGCGATGCTTTTTCGGGTTGATCTGGCGACGTCGCTTAAGCGGATCAAGGCCGGGCGCGCTGAGATCAAGTATCATGAGGCGGGGATGGATCTGAATCTTTCGCCGGACATCGAGGAGAGCTTCCGGTTGTTTCAGGGGCGGGTGGTGGTGAATTACGACGCGATGATCGAGGAATTCGGTTTGAGCGCGATCGACGGGGCGCAGGATATTGATTCGCAGCAGAAAGAGTTTCGCAAGGCGATCAAGAAAATCCTGAAGGGTTATAAGCAGAAGCCGCTGCTGACGCAGAATCTGCCGCCGCTCCCGGAGGAGGTGGTGTATGCCGGCCAATAAATCGGATAAGAAAAAAACAAAATTGCACGACAAGTTTTACGGCACGCCGCTGCCGGGGAGCGTGGATGATGAGCTGCCGGGCAAGCTGATCGTGCTGGAGGGCACCGATGGTTCGGGGCGCAGCACACAGATGAGCCGCTTGACGCGCTGGCTGGAGGTGGAGGGGTACGGCGTGGTGAACACGGGCTGGACGCAGTCGCCGCTGATGCAGGAGAGCATCGACCGGGCCAAGGAGGGGCATACGCTGAACAACACGACGTTCAGCCTGTTTTATCTGGCGGATTTCGCGGACCGGCTGGAGTCGACGATCATCCCGGCGCTGAAGGCGGGATTCATCGTGCTGGCGGACCGTTATATCTACACGGCGTATGCGCGCAATGTGTTGCGCGGGCTGGATAAAAACTGGACGCGGAAGATTTACAGCTTCGCGATCAGGCCCGACCTGGTGTGCTACTTGAAGTGCGACGTAGAGCATTTGATTCCGCGAATGCTGAAGAGCAAGGGGCTGGAGTACTGGGAGGCGGGGATGGATCTGGCGCTGGGCGCGGATCTCTACGATTCCTACTGCAAGTACCAGCCGATGCTGTTGAAAGAGTTCGACCGGATGGCGGAGGAGTTCAACTTCAAGGTCGTGGACGCGAATCGTTCGCCGAACGAGATTTTTCCTGATTTGCAGAAGCACATCCGAAAGCTGCTGGCGGAGGAATAGCGGAATAGAAGAATAGAAGAGATAACTGCAAGCTCACGCAGAGACGCGGAGGCGCAGAGATTTATTTTTTTGACGGGAGATTGAATTTTGGATGTAGAATTAAATGGCTTGAGGGTTATACAGGGCAATCAACTGACGAGCTCATCGCATTCGAAGGAAAATATAGGATAGATTCACTGATTCTTGCTTTTGAACAAGCGTTAGATCAAAAGGCTGCGCGTATCGGCATTGAAAATCTTACAGCGGAAGAGCGCGTCGTATTGGCAATCGAGGCGTTCGAGCGCGAGGTGAATAATGGGGGATATAGTCAATTCTTCTTTAACTCATCCAATGAATATGCCTTGATTATTACTGATGCGCTTCATCGTATCGAGCGTCCAATGATCGTAAAGTTGACCCAGGAGGCGATCAACGCATTAGGACTTCAATCCGTCACCGTTGCGGCGATTAACCGGGCAATGGAGAATGAAAGCGCAGAACTTGAGGCAGAATTGGAAGAATGTGATGAGCGATACTACGGGATGGGTGATGACTTGGCCATGCCTCTCTTTGAGTTTATCAAGAACAACAAAGGCAAAATTGTGTTAATAAATCAATCGCAGCACCGTTAAAATTATAATTACACCATCTGCAATTTGTTATCCTGCCTATCCCGTTCATCCTGTCAAAAAAAATCTCTGCGCCTTTGCGTCTTTGCGTTATTTTTTTTATATCAGTATCCGCACTTTGCGGTCGTCGAGCTGGACGCGGCCGGAGGCGATGAGGGCGAGGGCTTCGCTGTAGATACGGTGCTCTTCGTTGAGGATGCGGGCGGAAAGCGAGTCTTCATCGTCGCCGTATTCGACGGGCACGACGGCCTGAAGGATGATGGGGCCGGTGTCCATGCCGGCGTCGACGAAGTGGACGGTGCAGCCGCTGAAACGAACGCCGTAGTCGAGGGCTTGCTTTTGGGCATGCAGGCCGGGGAAGGCCGGCAGCAGGGCGGGGTGGATGTTGATGATGCGCCCTTCGAAGGCGCTAAGCAGGGGTTCGCGGACGATGCGCATGTATCCGGCGAGGGCGATGAGTTCGATTTCGCGGCGCTGGAGCTCTTCGGCGATGGCTTCGTTGAAGGCCTGGTTGGATTCGTGGTTTTTGCGTTCGATCACGACCGTGCCGATGCCGGCTTCGCGCGCGATGGCCAGGGCGCGCGCGTTGGGCTTGTCGCTGAGCAGCACGCTGATTTCCACGCCGGGGAGCCGGCCGGCTTGTGCGTTGCGGAGTATTGCTTCGAAATTCGAACCTCGCCCGGATGCCAACACCGCCAGTTTCATTCGAGTTCTCCGTAATCTGCGTTTGATGCCGCTGATAGCATCTCTCGAAAAGTTCTTTCTGAATGTAATCCGGTCACAGTCGAGGGCGGCTGTGCCACATTCAAAAGGATACGGCAAAAATTTTCGAGAACCGTTCTATTTCATTTCGTTGAGCATGGATTCCTTGTTGATGATGACGCGGTCGATCAGGCCGTACTCCCGGGCTTCCTCGGCGGACATGAAATTGTCGCGGTCGGTGTCTTTTTCGACCTGCTCGAAGGATTTGCCGGTGTGGGCGACGAGGATGTCGTTGAGCGCTTTTTTCATGCGCAGGATCTCGCGGGCCTGGATTTCGACGTCGGTGGCCTGTCCGCTGGCGCCGCCGAGGGGCTGGTGGATCATGATGCGGGCGTTGGGCAGGGCGTAGCGTTTGCCCTTGGCGCCGGCGCAGAGGAGCAGCGCGCCCATGCTGGCGGCCTGGCCGCAGCAGAAGGTGGCGACGGGGGCCTTGATGAATTGCATCGTGTCGTAGATGGCGAGTCCGGCCGTGACGGAGCCGCCGGGGCTGTTGACGTAAAGGTTGATGTCTTTGTCGGGATCTTCGGACTCGAGAAAGAGCATCTGGGCGATGACGGAGTTGGCGATGATGTCGGTGATTTCAGTGCCGATGAAGATGATGCGGTCCTTGAGGAGGCGGCTGTAGATGTCATATGCGCGTTCGCCGCGGTCGCTTTGTTCGATGACCATTGGAACGTAGTAGCTCATGTGAATCCCTTTCTTATGCTCAGCGCGGATTATTTTGCGAAAGCGGCGGCGAGGGAGGTTGATTCCGTTCGCCGCCGATGTTTCCGCGTTACCAGACTGAATTTCATCGCGCGAGGGTTGTTATTCGGCTTTCTTCGTGGCTTTTTTAACCGGTTTTTTTTCTCCCTCTTTCCCCTCTTCTTTCTGCACGCGCTTGATTTTCGCGCGCTCCAGCAGCAGGTCGCTGGTTTTTTTCATACGCAGGTTTTCCTGGAAACCGTCCCAGCGGTTTTGCGCTTCGAGCTGGGCGCGGATGGCCAGGGGCTTGCGGCCGGCTTCATCGGCGACTTTCTGCAGTTCCTGATTGATGTCCTCTTCGCTGACGGCAATGTCCTCTTGCTTGGAAATCGCCTCCTGAATCAGGTCGATGCGGAGGAATTTCTCGGCGTTGGCCTTGACGCGTTCGGCGTAGGCTTCCTTCGTGTCGCCCATGGCTTCGAGCGTGAGGCCATACTGCCGCAGGCGGTTCAGGTCGCGCTGGGCGAAGTCATAGCTCGCGAGCGCGATCATGGTTTTCGGCAGCGGGAAGGCGTTGCGTTCGATCAGCTGGTCGTTGATTTGCTCGATGGCCTGCTGATTTTCGCGATCCTGGCGCTGTTTATCGAGGTCGTCGCGGATTTTCTTGCGCAGGTGATCGAGGCTTTCAAACGCGCCGGCGTCGCGGGCGAATTCATCGTCGAGTTTGGGCAAGGTGCGGCGTTTGACTTCGATGATATCGATTTTCCAGTTTTGTTTATGCGTGTGATCGCCGTGGGTGTGCTCGGTCGAGGCTTCGAGCGAGGCGCCTTTCTTTTTACCGATCAGCGCGGCGCGAATTTCTTCCGGGAGATACTCGAGTTTCTCCACTTCGCGCTCTTTCCAGGAGAGCGTCTGGATCGGAGCGCCGTTTTCGTCGGCGACCTGGGTGGTCAGGACGACGGCGTCGCCTTCTTCGATGGCCTTGGCGCCTTTGTCTTCGAGGATGGCGTTGGCTTCGCGGATGGCTTCGATCTGCTCGTCGACCATGGCGTCGGTGACGGAAAGGTCATCGACTTCAACGTCGAACGAGTCGTAGCCTTCGACTTTGATCTCCGGCTTGACTTCGAGCGATGACGCGAATTCGAGCGCTTTGCCTTCTTCGATTTCGGGCAGGTCATCGTCAAAGCGGTTGTACACCGTGAAGTCATTGGCTTCGATGATCTGCTGGAGGCAGTTGGCGGCCAGCGTTTCCACGGTGTCGCTTTTGACTTGCCGTCCGAAACGGGTGCGCACGAGCCGCAGGGGGGCTTTGCCTTTGCGGAAGCCTTCGATGTCGGCGTTTTGCTGCAGTTCCTCGAAGGTGGAGAGGCTCTTTTTCTCGTATTCTTCCCATGCCACGCGGAAGGAGACGCGTTTGATTGAGCCTTCCTGATCTTCGATTCCGAGGAGTTCGTAGGGTGTTTTTTCCTCTTGTTCCTCGGCGGTGTCGGAGGCTTCGGAGGCCTCCTCAGCGGCCTCTACGGCCGCCTCGGCTTGGGCGCTGTCCGCCATTTCCGGCTTGTTTTCTTGTTCGCTCAAGGTTGCATCCTTCCTTATTTGGGCCTGAATCGCGTAACGCGCGGCTTCATTTTGGGCATGCAGAAGCGGCGCGCGGAATGCGCGAAATGAAGTAATCGAAGCTAAGCGTCGAAGGTTCAATGTGCAAGCAAAAAGCGCACGGTTCCGCGCGAAAGTTGCGTTTTTGGGCGGGAAATGGAGAATTTCTTGAAAATGGCGTATATGAGGCGCTGGTAATGGTAGAGTTTGGGCGTACCATCAGGATTACTGTGGCGCGAGGATTGGGCGTGTTGCGATGTTCGTGGTTGGATGTGGTTTTATAGCGCGCCTTGTCGAGTTGACTCCGGAGATATTTGGATTTTGGACCATTTCAACCGCCTACTATTATACATTTCGAGGGCGAGAATTCAAGGAAATATTGTCAGTGGGAGATGTGAGCAGAATTCAGGGATTGGTGTGGCAGTATGCTTAAATCTTGATTTACTTGGTTATTTATCACAGCATATTGAGCACTCTCGTTTATTTTTTCGGTCACTATTCATTGATCCAAAAAAACAGTGATAGGGAGGATTCAATGGAGAAAAAAAGATACACATTTTGGTATATATTTTGTTCAATTTTAATTACAAGCGCCGCTTGGCTTGTGATGCTAACATTGAGTTTATTGAATCTGGAACAGTCAAAGAATCGGGAAATTGACGCCATTCGATTCAAGTATAAGTCTTTAAGGTCAGGATATAAGTCTGCAATGTCCGAATATAAGTCTGCAACTTCAGAAGCTCAAATGTATGTTGATTACTTTGCGTTTAATCGCTGCCTATTATGGAACGATATGGATCAAGCATTCATCGAATTACAATCAGTGCTCGATAACAAGCATCTTGATGCTGAAATACGTGAGAATGCCTTCAGGTCATATTGGTATTCTCTATAATTGTCCCCAAAAACTGGACAGCCATTAAGGTGGATTTTTCTCCGGTTTTCGTTCGAAAATTCAGAGGAACGAAAAGGA
>JAFGJS010000055.1 GCA_016928995.1 Candidatus Sumerlaeota bacterium
AAAACGTTAAAAAACTGCGATTCCGGAGGCAAGAAAAACCACCTTAAAAAATCGATTTTTTGTCTAGACAGAGGGGACAAGCTCAGATCACTCAATTTTGTTTTCAGGCTATCGGGTAGATTCTTGGGGGTTCCCCAGAACTTGCCCATATCATCGCCTTGCAGATCGATAAACACGGATTGATTTTCAATGATTAATTCTGCGCACATTTTCACGCCTTAATTAAGATATCCTCGGACAATCTGATTTCTCTTTGGAAAAATAATATAAATTATAATTTGATGTCAAAGTAAATGGCGGCGGAATCAACGGAATGGATCCGGGGGTTGGGGGAGGGCGGGGAGGTGGAGGTTGATGGTTTGTTGTAGCAATTTCTTTAAGAGGTGAATGGGGAGGCCCATGACGTTGAAGAAGTCGCCGTTCACGGCGGCGATATAACTCGCGCCGATGCCTTGGATGCCGTAAGCGCCGGCTTTGTCCAACGGTTCGCCGGTCTCCACGTAATCCCGAATCTGGTTGGGCGTCATGGGATGGAAACGCACTTCGGCGGTTTCATGGGCCGAGACGCATTCGTCCGGGGACGGCGCAAGGGCGAGGCCGGTGGTGACGCGATGCACGCGGCCTTGCAGGCGTTGCAGCATCTCGCGCGCCTCGGCAGGATCGCGGGGCTTGAGCAGCAGGCGACCGTCGATATGCACGACGGTGTCGGCGGCGATGACGAGACGGCGGCGCTGATTTTCAGCCGCCAGGGCGTTGGCCACGTCGAGCGCTTTGCCGCGCGCGGCGAGGGCGGAGAACTCCTGCGGAGTCGGCGCACTCACGATCGATTCATCAAAAAGGCTGGGGCGGACGATGAAGTCCAGCCCCAGCCGTTGCATGATTTCCGCGCGGCGCGGCGATTGCGACGCCAGCACGATTCGCCAGTCGTTCATATTTTGCCGTAGTGTGGGCCTTGGCCCACCATTTCTTTTTTTTCATTCAAACCGGCGGTGGGCCAAGGCCCACCCTACATGAGCTTAGCGGCGCATGGCCTTGACCATCGCCTTGACCTGCTTGCTGTCGAGCCGCTTGGTCACTTCGGCCTCGCCGGTCGCCGGATTATAGTTCCGGTCCAGCGTCTGCGCGAAGCGGAGCGTGCCTTGTGTGCGGCTCAGGATGCGGTCGTAATCCAATTCAAAATTCGTCACGCTTGTTTCGCTCTGCACGTAGGAACCGTAGATCGTCTCGACCAATTTGCGATTGGCGTCCATCTCCGCCGCGCGCAAGGCCATCGCCTTGGCCTGCGGATCAGAGACGGCGACGCCGGCCGATCGCGTCGTGCGTGGCGGCGGCGGAGGTTGGATCACTCCGCCAAGCGGCGAAAGGCCGACTTCGATCACGACAGTGTAAGTGCCGTCGGAGCTTTCATCCTCATCGACAATCTGCGCTCCCCGCACCAAGCCGTCCACGCGGCTGCGAATGACATCGCTTTCGGTCATGAAGTCGCGCACGGTGGTTTGGGAGCTGATTGAAACGCCTTTGATTTGCTCCAGTAAATTACGCCGGGCGTCCGTAACCGCGGCGCGCTTGGCCATTTGCCGGGCCTGCGCCGGGCGCATGTTCGGCGGCGGAGCGCCGTTGCCTTCCGCCCGCACGGTTTGATCGGCCCAGCCCAGATCCATCGGCGGCGGCGGAGCAGGCTCCGGCGCGCTGATCACGGCCGACGGCCGTCCTACGCCCGTGCCGATGACGGTGACCGCGGGATAGGTTTTGCAGGCGGTCGCTCCCGCCCAGACGCCCAATAACGCCAACATCAAAACAAGCCGTGTGACGGCGGAATTCTTCCATACAGACTGCATCGTGATTTTCATGGGTGATTCACCTCGTCTTGTGGTATGCCAAATAAGCATCCTGCGAATGCGTATTCAATCAGCTGCGGCCATCCAGATTCAACTGATTTTTCCACGGGATTTTTGGCTTTGATATTATGACTCCATGGTTCAGCGATGTTTCATGGATTTTAGTGTTTTTTCCGTCATACCGCAGAAGATAGTGTGATTGAGCAACTCCGGTTTGCTCAGAAAGCCAATCTTTCCGTTCTGAATGGCAGTCCTGTCTAAAAATTACAGCATGTTTTATTAATGCAACATCAAAAATGTCAGCGTGATGCGCAAAAAGGTATGATTTTGGGAAACTTTATAAAAATCGATTTCCCGCACGGAGACACGGAGTGCACGGAGACCTAATCTATTGTATTTAAAGTAGATACATGTTTGGTTCTCTGCGTCCTTGCGCCTTTGCGTTGAATTTTATTGGGTTTCTTTGAGTAAGATCTGCGCAATCTGCGTGACAAATAGACCGGAAAACGATTATTGTTTGCATCATTTAATGACCATAAGGGGGATCTCAATGTATCGATATCATTTTGTGGCGGCAGTCGTCATCGCGTTCTTTTCAATATTAAACCATGATGGCCAGGCGGCGGACTGGCCGAGCTGGCGCGGTCCGAACCTGGACGGCATCTCCACGGAGACGGGTTTGATCGACGGCTGGGGCAATGAAGGGCCGAAGGTTCTCTGGAAAGCGGAAATCGGCATTGGATTCTCGTCGTTCGCCACAGCCGATGGCAAGGTGCTCGCCATCGGCAATAAAAACAATCAGGACACGGTGTATTGCTTTCAGGCCGCCGATGGAACCGAGGTGTGGAAATACACGTATGATGCGCCGCTGAATCCGAAGTATTACGAGGGCGGACCGGGCAGTACGCCGTCCATCGACGACGGCCAGGTGTATGTCATCAGCAAGGTCGGCCACGTGACCTGTCTGAATTTCAGCGACGGCGCCGTTATCTGGCAAAAGCATCTGATTAACGACTTCGGCGCGAAGATGCCCACGTGGGGTTTCGCCGGTTCGCCGCTGATTCTGGGCGACGAGCTGCTCATCGACGCCGGCGTCATACTGTCGCTGGATAAAACGACGGGCGCCGTGAACTGGAAGACGCAGGATTACGGCTCGGCGTACTCGACCGTTGTGCCGTGCGAAATGGACGGCAGGGAAATGCTGGTCTGTTTTCCTAAATCCGGACTTGTACTGCTTGACCGCGCTGGCAAGGAGCTCGCCAAACTGCCCTGGGATACCAAGCATGGCGTGAACGATACGACGCCGCTCGTGAGGGGAAACGGCATCTATATCATCACGGGCTACAAAAAAGGCGAAGGTTTGGCGCAATTCAAGGATGGCGCGCTGACCTTGAAGTGGTCGCGCGCGACGCCGCATGGCACGGCGCAGATGAGCAACTCGGTGTATTATGAAGGTCATATCTACGGTTTCAACGGCGATCAGCTGCGTTGTCTGGACTCGAAGACGATGAAGCCGGCATGGAGCAACGGCAGCTTCGGCATGGGGACGATGCTGCTTGCGGACGGCAAACAGATCATCCTGTCGGACAAAGGCGAACTGGCGCTGGCCAAACTGCAGAGCGATTCCTATCAGGAATTGGCGCGGCATAAAATGCTGGACGACAAATGCTGGACCGTGCCCGTGCTCAGCGACGGACGGTTGTTCATTCGCTCCACGCAGGGCCACATGCTCTGTGTGGATCTGCGCAAGCAATAGCGTACTGAAACTTTTTTGTTTATTGTGCAATTCACAATTGCCATTGCGTATTGAGAATAGTGAAGAATCATGTTTTGTCTTTTCGAAACACACACTCAAATCACTGAAGGATGACTGTATTGATGCGCGACAAAAACGGTTTCACACTAATCGAATTGCTGATCGTGGTCTTGATCATCGCAATCCTGGCGGCGATCGCCGTCCCCAATTTTCTGGAGTTCCAGACGCGAGCCAAAGTCTCACGAGTCAAGGCGGATATGCGCTCGATGGCCACGGCGATCGAAGCCTACGCCGCCGATTACGGCCCTTATCCCCCGGATGGGGATGATTTTCAAACCCCCGCGTCATTTGACGCGAAAATCCGGCTGCAACTCATCACGACTCCGATCGCGTATATCTCCACGCTGCCGGAAGATGCTTTCCACACGGAATATGTCGATTTAGGGCCTTACGTGAACGTCCTGTTCACGACTCCAGCGCCGTACACGTTTATCTATAACACATTCGGCAATTATGACGGATCCGTCTACAACCCGATGTTGCCTGTGCCTCCGGCGAACGGCGGCAATCCGGACAATTGGTCTTTATCATCGCTGGGGCCGAACCAACAGTTCGACTCGCTCCTCGGCCGCATCCATTATGATCCCACCAATGGCACGATTTCGGCGGGAGACATTCACCAATCGGGCGGAAGCAAGGTGGATCTCTAATTGTTGAAAAACATTGGAGTCTCATCAAAAACGATGCGCTATTATTCTCTGAATCAGAGCTATCGCCCTGGCAAGCTCGCTTGTCTCTTTGGGGCGGCGCTATTCCTTTGCGCCACGGCGTCGTTGAGCCGTCCAGAAACGGAATGGCCGGTCTATCGCGGCGATATGCAGCTGCGCGGCGTCGCGCAGGGCGAACTCTCCAGCCAATTGGAATTGAAGTGGCGTTATAAAACCGAAGGTCCGATTTATTCTTCGCCGGTTCTGAGCGACGGCCGGGTTTATTTCGGCTCCGACGACAAGCTGCTGCGCTGCCTGAATGCGAACGACGGAACGCTGATTTGGGAGACCGCCACATCAAGCAGCCTTGCCGCGCCGCCGTTGATCGCGGACGGCTCCGTGTTTATTGGCTCCGCAGAGGGCGTGATGCATGCCTTTGACGCAGCGACGGGCGAGCTGCAATGGCGTCATACGGCCCAGGATAAGATCCAAGGTTCGGCGAATTTCGTACCGGATCAGGGGGCGGACAAACCGGCTTGTCTGATCTTCGGCTCCTACGATATGCGCTTGTACGGTTTAGACCCGCGCACCGGAACGCAACGCTGGTCATATGAAACGGATAATTTCATCAACGGTTCGCCGGCTGTCATCGATCGCCGCGCGGTCTTTGGCGGCTGCGATGCCTTCCTGCATGTGGTGGATGTGGATACTGGCACGTCCGTCGCACAGATTGAAATCGGCGACTATATCGCGGCCTCCGCAGCGCTGGACAGCGGCCATGCGTTCCTGGGGCATTATGGCAATGAAGTTGTCTGTATCGACCTGGAGACCGGCAAGCTTCAGTGGCGCTACCAGGACCGGCCCTACGCCTTTTTCTCTTCGCCCGCCGTCAATGCGGATTCCGTCGTGATCGGTTGCCGCGACAAGCGCGTGCATTGCATCGACCGCGCGACGGGCGAGGCGCGCTGGCAATTCGCCACGCGCGGAAGGGTGGACAGCTCGACGGTGATCTGCGGCGACAAGGTCGTGGCGTGCTCCGAGGACGGCCGTGTATACGTGATTGCGCTGGAAAACGGACGAAGCCTGTGGTCTTATGAAATCGGCGAGGCGATCAGCGGCTCTCCGGCAATCGTGGACGGCCGCGTCTACATCGGCTCGGAAGGCGGCGCGATGTATTGCTTCGGACCGGCGACGGAAGGGCCGCAAGAACCATGAGGATTCTGCAGATCACTCCCGGCACAGGCGGGTTTCATTGCGGCAATTGCATCCGCGACAACATGCTCGTGCATGAGTTGCGCGCGCTGGGACATGACGCGGTCATGGCGCCGTTGTATCTGCCATTGATCACGGATGAGGCGATCCTGACCGACGGGATGCCGATGTTTTTCGGCGGCGTTAATGTGTATTTGCAGCAGAAGTTTTCCCTCTTCCGCCATACGCCGCGATGGATCGACCGTGTTTTCGACGCGCAATGGCTCCTGCGCGGCGTGGCGAAAAAGGCGGGGATGACCGAGGCGCACGAACTCGGCGAGATGACGTTTTCCATGATCCGCGGCGAGCATGGCAATCAGGCCAAGGAGCTGCGCCGCATGATCGATTGGCTTCAGGCGCATGAGCAGCCGTTCGATGTGGTGAATCTTTCCAATGCGCTGCTGATCGGCATGGCGCGCGAGCTCCGCGAGCGGCTGAAGATTCCTGTGCTCTGCACGCTGCAAGGGGAAGACACGTTCATCGACGCGCTGGGAGAGCCGTGGACCCGGCGCGTGTGGGACGAGTTGAGTGTTCGCGCCGCTGAAGCCGATGGCTTGGTTTCCATCAGCGAGTATTATGCGCATGCCATGCGCGAGCGCTTGGGCGAGGCCGTCGCGGAAAAAATCCGCGTGGTCCATAATGGCGTGGCGATGCACGGACATGAGCCGGCCGCGGCGCCGCCTGATCCGCCGGCAATCGGTTATCTCGCGCGTTTCTGCGAGCCCAAGGGCATCGGCATGTTCGTCGATGCGTTCATTGAACTGAAGCGCGACCCGGCGTATGATCATGTGCGCATGCGCGCGGCGGGCGCGATGACTCCAGCCGACGAGCCGCTCGTGGCGGAGCTCAAGCAAAAACTCGCCTCCAACGGCTTGCTGGAGCATGCCGAATTTCTGCCGAACGTCAGCCGCGACGAAAAAATGCGCTTCCTGCAATCCATCAGTTTGCTTAGCGTGCCCGCTTTGTATGGCGAGGCGTTCGGGCTGTATGTGATCGAAGCGCTGGCCTCCGGCGCGCCTGTTGTGCAACCGAAGCATGCGTCCTTTCCGGAATTGATCGCGGCCACGGATGGCGGTTGGATCTACGGCGACCTGACCGCAAGCGGTCTGGCCGAGGCGTGGAAGCAGGCGCTCAGCGATCCGGCGGAGTTGCGCCGCCGCGGTTTGGCCGGACGCGAAGCGGCGTTGAAAAAATTCAGTTCCGCGCAAATGGCGCAAGGCGTACTGGAAACATTCAATGCGGCGATTGAGCATTACCGTCGCTGATTCGAGATCGGACGGAGCATCATGAGCGCTGACGAACAACCCATCCTGCAACTCATCGGCCTCCACAAGGAATATCCCGGCGCGGTTGAACCGCAAGTGGTCTTGCGCGGATTGGACGCGGCTTTTGCGCGCGGCGAATCCGTCGCCATCGTCGGACCGTCGGGCTGCGGTAAGAGCACGTTGCTGCATATCGCCGGCACGCTGGATGAACCGACTTCCGGGCGAGTGGTGATTGGCGGTCGTGATACATCGAAACTTACCGAACAAGAGCTCGCCCGTCTGCGCAACCGGAACATCGGCATGGTGTTTCAGGATCATCACCTGCTGCCGCAGTGCACGGCGCTGGAAAACGCCTTGCTGCCGTCGATTGTTTTTCGCGACAGCGCCGCTGACGAATCGCCGAAGGATCGGGCGATGCGTTTGCTGGATCGCGCCGGACTGGCGGAGCACGCGCATAAATTGCCGGGTCAGCTTTCCGGCGGAGAGCGTCAGCGCGTGGCGCTTGTGCGCGCATTGATCAACCAGCCGGACATCGTGCTGGCCGATGAGCCGACCGGGGCGCTCGATCGCGAGACCGCGCGGCGCATGATGGAATTGCTCGCGGAGTTGCATCGCGAGGAAAAGGCGACGTTGATCGTGGTGACGCATGCGCGGGAGCATGCGCGCATGCTGGACCGCACTTTGGAATTGCGCGATGGAACGCTCGTTCCCGCGCCGGAGGACTCGCGATGAGCGCATGGCGCCTCATCCTGCGCGGACTTCAGCATTACTGGCGCTCGCAGCTGGCGGTGTCCATCGGCTGCGCGCTCGCGGCCATGACGCTGACCGGATCGTTGCTGGTCGGCGATTCCGTGCGCGGCAGTCTGGACGCGCAGGCGCGAGAGCGCGTGGGCGAATGGCAGCTGGCGCTGTTCGGGCGCGACCGGTTTTTTCAAGCGCAACGAGCGGATGAATTGTCCGGGGCGCTCGGCCGCAAAACGGCGCCTGCGCTGATGCTGCGCGGCATCGTGAGCAATCAGGACCGCACGCAGCGCGTCAATGGCGTGAACGTTTTGGGCGTGGACGAAAGCTTTTCTCCGCAGGCGCATGGCTTCCGTATCAATGCGCAACTCGCCCGTCGTTTGCACATCGGCTTCAAAGACATCACCGAGCCGCAAGCCTTGCTGCGCGTGGAAAATCCATCGCCGGTTTCCGGCGATTCGCTGGCCGCGTCCGTCGAGGATTTTTCCATCGCGGAGAATGTCGCCATTGCCGGCGCACGCTCATCCGCTGAGGGCGGCGCATTCAGCCTGAATTCCGGTCAGGGCGCGCCGGAAAATTTATTTGCGCCGTTGGATTGGCTGCAAAGCAAAACGCATCAGGCCGGACGCGCGAACTTGTTGCTGGTAGAGTATCAACCGGACGCGCCGTTGAGCGCGGAACAAGCCAACGCCGCGCTGGATCAGCTCTTCACGCTGGAAGACGCCGCGCTTGAATTGCGCCAGCTTGGCGACCAGCTGGAATTGCGTTCGTCGCGCATCTTCATCGATCCGCCGCTGGCCCAGGCAGCGGAGCAGGCTTGCCCCGGCGCCACGCCATACCTCACGTATTTTGTCAATTCGCTCCGTGCCAATAAGCGCGACACGCCGTATTCGATGGTCAGCGCGCTGCCCATCGGCGCCCTGAAGCGCGAGGCCGGTCTTGAGGAGCTTGCGCCGGACGAAATCGTGATCAGTCAATGGCTGGCCGACGACTTGCAGGCGGCGCCGGGCGACGCGCTCACGCTGGAGTATTACGTGATGGCCGATAACCGGCGGCTCGAAACGCAAACGCGGGCGTTCACGGTCAAAGCCGTGCTGCCGGCGGATCATCGGCTGGCCGATCCGGAGTTGATGCCGCCGTTTCCCGGGCTGGACGACGCGGAAAGTTGCAGCGACTGGGCGCCGGGATTTCCCATCGACCTGGATCGCATTCGGGACAAAGACGAGGACTATTGGGATGCGCATCGAGGCGCGCCGAAGGCCTGGATCGCGCTGGAGACCGGGCGCGAAATCTGGGGGAATCGTTATGGCGATGTCACCGCGTTGCGCTGGGATGCAGGCGCTGCGCCGCTGGATGAATTGCGCGGCAAAATCGATAGCGCGATCCATCCCGCGATGGTTGGCTTGCAGTTTTTCGATTTCCGCGAGTCGGCGCTGGCGGCCAGCGCGGAGTCGATGGATTTCGGCGGTCTGTTCATCAGCCTTGGTTTTTTTCTGATTGCCGCAGCTCTGATCTTGGCCGGGCTGCTGTTCAGCTTCGCCGTCCGCCGCCGATCGCCGGAGTTCGGCCTGCTGATGGCGCTTGGATTCAGCGGCAAACGCGCGGCGCGTTTGATGCTGCTGGAGGGCTTAGGCGGCGCGGTTTTTGGCGCGCTCATCGGCGTGGGACTCGGCGCGGCGTATTGCCGGATCATCATCGCCGCGCTCAATGGCGCGTGGAGCGGCGCCGTGGGGCAGACGCCGCTGGCGTATCATGGCGCCTCCGCGTCGCTGGGCATCGGCTTCATCGCGTCATTGCTGGCCGGAACGCTGCCGCTTTGGCTGGTGACGCGCAACTTGTCACGTCGGCCAGCGAAGCAACTCATGCAACTCGGCTCGCAAAGCGAGTCCATTGGAGCTCACACCGGCAAACGCAAGCGCTGGCCTTTGCTGCTGGCGGTTGTTTTGCTTGTCATCGCAGTGGCGTCTTCCGCGATTTCACCTGGGTCGGGCGCGGAAGCCGGGGCGTATTTTTTTCTTGCGGGCGTCTGTGTGCTCGCCGCTCTGCTGATCTTCATGCACAGGCTGATTTTGGCGACGCCTCATGCGATGAACGATCCGCGTCCTTCGCTCATGCGCCTTGGCGTGGGATCGGCGTCGCGGAGAGCCGGACGCAGCGCGGCCAGCGCCGGCATTCTGGCGTGCGGCGTGTTTCTCGTGTTCGCCGTCGGCGCCAACCGGCAGAGCGCATTGACCGATGCGGACGATCCAGCCTCAGGCACGGGCGGCTTCGCGCTCTACGGTGAATCCGCGCTGCCGGTGTATCACGATCTGAATAGCGCGGAGGGGCGCGACTTTTTTGGACTCAATGCGAAAGCGCTCGAAGGGGCGCGGGTGATTGCTTTGCGCCTGCATGAAGGCGACGACGCGAGTTGTCTGAATCTGAATCGCGCGCAACAGCCGCGTTTGCTGGGCGTGGATCCGGCGGCTTTGAAGGGGCGCTTCACCTTCGCGCAAACGCTGGATGGCGCGCCGATGGATTGGGATGCGCTGAATTTTGACGCCGGACCGCAAACCGTCGCCGCCGTGGGCGATGCGAATTCCGTCAAGTGGATCCTTGGTCAGAAACTTGGCGGCCGTTTGCGCTATGTGGACAGCCGGGGTCAGGAGTTCGACGTTGTGATCGTTGGACTGCTGAGCAAGTCGCTGTTGCAGGGCAGCCTGTTGATTGCCGAGAGCAAGTTCACCCAGCGCTTTCAGAATTCCGCAGGATACAAGATGTTCTTAATCGACACGCCGTCGAATCACGCGGGCGCCGTGGCGAAGGAATTGACGCGCGCCCTTTCGGACAAGGGCATGGAACTGCGACCGGCGTACGAGCGGCTGGCGGAAATCCAGTCCGTGGAGAACACCTACCTGGCAATCTTCCTCGCCTTTGGCTGGCTCGCTTTGCTGCTGGGCGGCGTTGGTTTTGGCGTGGTGGCCCTGCGCAATCTGGAAGAGCGCGAAGGCGAGCTGGCGTTGATGCGCGCCGTGGGTTTTTCGTGCGGACAGCTGCGCCTCATGGCGCTGAGCGAATACGGCGCGCTGCTGGCGCTGGGCGTGATTTGCGGCGCAATTGCGGCGGCGCTGTCCGTCTGGCCCGCGATCAGCGCACCCGGCGCGCATGTGGAAATTGCGCCGCTGTTGATGCAGGCAGCGTCGATTTTTTTCATCGGCATCGTCGCTATTCTCTTCGCCGTGGAACTGGCCCTTCGTCGTCCGTTGCAAAACGCCCTTCGCCGCGAATAAAGCCGCGCCCGAATGTAAAAAAAGCATCTGCCAATGACGCGATCATTCCCCTTGACTTTCATCGGGGCGCTTCTTAAAGGAATCGCGAAAATTCATTGCTGAATTCAATTTCGCGCAAAAGGGGTTCGTCCATGAAGTCGAATCCTTGCCTGTTGTGCGGCGCTTGCTGTGCTTATTACCGCGCCTCCTTTTATTGGGCGGAAGCTGACGATGCCACGCCCGGCGGCGTGCCCGTGAACCTGACGCAACAGCTCACTCCGATGCGGCGGGCGATGATCGGGACGTTAGGCTCCAAGCCGCGCTGCATCGCGCTGCAAGGCGAAATCGGCGTCTCCGTGCATTGCTCGATCTATCCGCAACGCGCTTCGGTCTGCCGCGCATTCGACGCGTCCTGGATCAAAGATGTCCCGAACGAACGCTGCGACAAGGCGCGCCTGACGCATGGCCTGCTTCCGTTGCGACCAGAAGATTGGCGCGATCCGGACGATGAATTCAGACCTGCGGCTTAAGCAAGGACGATGTGATATCGCGGATTTTTTCTATAGCATAAAAACAATTGCCAATTGTCGATTGACAATTGGCAATTGTTGCGAAGGAAACCCTTCGTTATTGCGTTATTGCGTTATTGCGTTATTGCGTTATTGCGTTATTGCGTTATTGCGTTATTGCGTTATTGCGTTATTGCGTTATT
>JAFGJS010000056.1 GCA_016928995.1 Candidatus Sumerlaeota bacterium
TGACAAACGAGCCGTCATTTTTCTCGGAGCCATCTACCTCGCGGCCGCTGTCGTATGGCTCAATTGACGACACGCCCTAGATATAATACTTTTTCAATACGGCCTCTCCTATTCATCCTGTCAAATAAAAGCGGTCATCACGAGTTTTCCTTGCGTCGTGACAGGTTTTGCTTGCCTTGCGGAAGCTCCCTCTTTATTACTATCTCCCCCGTTTGAAATATCAAATAACATTTCATTTCGCCAAACGGTTTTGAATGGGTTGCGGTCTGATGTCAATAAAGGAGTTTAGTGCAACAATGAAACAATTCCGTCTTTTTATTATATTGCTGTTCGTTATCCAGACGAACCTCTGGGCGCAGACCGCTGTTAACGCGGAATCCTCCCTGACCATCCAGCCCGGAGCGAAAAAAGTCTACGCCATGCTCGGACAGCCCATCACGCTGGACGCCAGCGAGTGGGCGGCGGCGGAAGGCTTCGACGCCTCCGCGAAGATCGAATGGAGCCAGCAGATCGGCTCCGACGAGACGATGTACGTCGAGCAATTCGAAGGGCCGCCGAACGACCGCGAGGCCTACGGCGACCGGTACACCGGATATCTCTATGCGCCGGCCAGCGGCGATTACACTTTTTACATTGCTTCGGACGACGAGGGCGAGCTGTGGTTGAGCACGAACGACGATCCCGCGAACCTGAGGCGGATCGCGTACACGGAAAAATGGACCAGCCGGAACCAGTGGGACAAATTTCCCACTCAAAAATCCGCGACGATCCCGCTCGAAGCCGGCGGGCGCTATAGGGTGATGGCGTTGCACAAGGACGGCGACGGCATGGATCACTTTTCCGTCGCCTGGAACTGGGATAGCAAGACAACTGAGCCGCTGATCATCGACGGCCGCTATCTCAGCGCGCCGGATGGTCAGACGCGCTGCCTGTTGCGCGAGGTGTGGGTTGATGTGGCTGGACCGGCGCTGAAAGGCCTGACTGACAGTCCACGCTACAAAGTGACAGAACCGGCGCCCATCGACAACGCATCATCGCTCCGCGCGCGGAGCGTAGTCAGCATGCCGGGGAAAAATGTTTATCATCTTCTGGCCGCCAGCGGCGATAAAACTTCATCGGCGACCATCGTTGTCTTTGGCATCGACGGCTTGCGCGAAGCTCTCGAGTCTGCGGGATACGAAAAACTGCCGCAAGCGCGTCAGGATGTGTTTCTGGCGCTGATGCATGAGGACAATCCCGTCTCGAACGCTGCGCGCAACGACCTGCGCAACCACCTGGAGAGCGCGAAATACGCGAGTCTTGAAGCGGACGCGCAGAGCAATTCGCTGAATGAGTTCATCCGCAAGCCCCGCTTCGGACAGACCTGGGGGCCGGAGGCCAAAACGCGCCAGCCGTATACGCTGGGAGAGCCTTATAAAATCGAGCCGTATAAGGTCTGGTCCGGCGAGGACGGCCCGGAATGGCGCCGCGACATGCAGATCGACGGACGCGTGGTGTACATCGATTCATACGAGAAGGACATGGTGCAAGTGGAGCGGGCGGCGAACGGCGTGGCCGGCATGCCCGATCCGTTGCGCGGCTTCATCCGCAACATTAAAATCGTCAGCAGCAACCGTAACGAGTACAACGGCAGCAACGGCTTGATCTTCATCCGCCTGACCTATGTGCCGTCGCAGGAGAACGTGGACAGCACCTTCACCCATGAAATCGGCCATACGCTGGAGGGGCGCTTTGAACTGCAGGATGCGTGGAATGAAGCGATCCGGCAGGACGACATCGCCGTGTCCACCTATGGCAATACAAACATGAGCGAGGATTTCGCGGACTTCACGCGCCAATACACGGCGCATGTGTTTCACGCCGACCGCACGGATCACGGGCTGGACAAACTCTATCCCCATCGCTTTGCGCTGATGGAAAAAATTATCCACTCGATCGGCGTGGGGAAAACGCCCGAGGAACCGCTGACGGACGTGCCTGCGGAAGAGCACTCCGTGGCGCTCAGCTTGTACGCGCCGCAGGAGGAAAAAGTCGGCTGGCAGGAGCCGTGCTACAACGAGATGATGGGACTGGACACGGCCATGCGCTCCGGCAAACAGGCGCATCAATACGGCATCTACGCGCATGCGCCGGCCCGGCATGTGTATAACCTCGACCGGCAATGGAAGAAATTCAATGTGGCCGTCGGCCTGTGCAAAGGCCATCACGGCTCCGTCGTGTTCGTCATCAAGGCCGACGGCGAAGAGGCGTACCGGTCGGATTTGATCAACAGCGAAGGCGAAACGCCGGTTGAACTCGATGTCGCGGATGTCGAGCAACTGGAGCTGCTCGTGGAGGACGGTGGCGATGACGCCAGTCACGACTGGGGCATGTGGTTCAGCCCGATGTTGTCGCGCTGATCGCGGCGGCGAGGCGCGGCCTTAAAGCAGCGCTGTGCTGAAGTACCTTTCGGCGCGATCCGGCAGCACCGTGGCGATCTTCATCGAAGGAATCCGCTTGGCGATCTGCCGGGCGCCCCAGACATTCGCGCCGGATGAAATCCCGACCAGCAGCCCGTGGTTCCGGCCCAGCTCGCGCGTGGTCTCGATGGCGTCCTCATCGGTCACCTCGACCACGTCGTCAACCAGCGAGACATCCAGCACCGCCGGGATGAAGCCGTCGCCGATGCCCTGGATCTGATGCAGCCCCGGCTCATGTCCCAGCAGCGCGGAGACGTTCTTCGGCTCGACGGCCACGATATGCACGTCGGGCTTGTGCTCGCGCAGGAATTTCCCCACCCCTTGCAGCGTGCCGCCGCTGCCGACTCCGGCGATGAAGCAGTCGATCTTGCCGCTCATCTGGCGCCAGAGCTCGTGCGCCGTCTCCTCATAATGCACACGCGGGTTATCCGGATTCTCGAATTGCTGTGGAATGTAAACCCGCTCATCCGCCTGCGCCATCTCCCGCGCCTTTTCCACGGCGCCGCCGATGCTTTTTTCCGCATCGGTCAGGATCAGCTCCGCGCCGAGGGCCTTGATCAGCTTCTTGCGCTCCTCGCTCATGTTCTCCGGCATCACGATCTTGACCGGATAGCCCTTCAGGCGGCCGACCAGCGCGATGCCGATGCCCGTGTTGCCCGAGGTCGGCTCCACGATGATCGAATCCTGCGTCAGTTTGCCGTCCCGCTCCGCCCCCTCCAGCATGGCCAGCGCCACGCGATCCTTAATGCTGCCGCCGGGATTGAGGAATTCGCCCTTGGCGAAGATATTCTCCCCCTTCAACTGAATCAGCGGAGTATTGCCGATCAGGGCCAAAATGTTGTCCGTTAACATCATCATCCTTTTCCACGCGCAACCCGAACAAAAAAACATGCGACGTCATTTGAAATTCATTGAACGGCAACCAAGCACAAGCCGCAATCGCTTGTCAACAGCAACACGGGCAGGAAAATCCTTTTGTTAATCAAGCACCATGCGATAAAACGCTTTCAACCAGCTTGACACACATTATAATATGGAATAGGATATACATATATTATCAGCATAAATATAGGTGGAATCATGCGTACTGTTCAGCTAACCTTGGATGATGATCTCATCATTCAAGTCGATCGTATCTCCAAGGAAATCCATACAAATCGCTCGGCTTTCACCCGTGAGGCGTTGCGAGAGGCTATTCTCAAGTTCAAACGGGAAAGGCTGGAGCAAAAACATCGCCGCGGCTACGAACGGCGCCCCGTGACAGAATCGGAATTCAGCGCTTGGGATGACGAGCAGAATTGGGGCGACGAATGAACCGGGGCGAAATCCGTTGGTATAAATTCAGCAAGCCCGACAAAAAACGGCCCGTGCTGATCCTGACGCGTAGTTCGATTCTGGAATACCTTGGCGAGACGACGGTTGCGCCCATCACATCGACCGTCCGCGACATCCCCAGCGAAGTGTTTCTCTCCAAACATGACGGCATGCCGCGCGACTGCGCCGTCAACTGCGACCACATTCAGACCGTCTCCCAATCAAAACTCGGCGCGCTGATCGCCACGCTGAGCGAGGCAAAAATGCGCCAAGTCGCCGAAGCCATCCGCTTCGCGCTTGATCTTTAATGGATGCCCTTTTCATGAAAATCAAACTTCAATCTGTCGAAGATCAAATACTTGGAACGGTCTTCGGGCACGCGATTGGCGATGCACTCGGAGTTGGGGCCGAATTCTTATCAAAAAATGAAGTAAAACAAAAATATCCAGATGGCTTGCAAGATTACGCCCAAATACAAATGACAGGCTTTAGCGCTTTACTGACTCCTGGCAAATGGAGCGATGACACTGCGCAGATGCTTTGCATCTTGGCCAGCATACTTCATTGCCAAAAAATCGACGAAAAAGATATCGCAAAAAGATTTTATTACTGGCTAGTGGATGACGGATTCGGAGTCGGTCAAACGGTCCATAGCGTCGTCGATCACCCGGAATTTCTGACTGATCCTCATCGAATTGCGCATATGACCTGGGTGCTTGGCGGTCGAAAATCTGCGGCCAACGGCGGAGTGATGCGAACCTCGGTAATAGGCGTATGGAATTACTGGAATCAACGCGAGGTGATTGATCATGCAGCCAGTGTATGCAAACTCACACACGCTGATCCGCGTTGTGTCGCGTCCTGTGTCGCCGTATCACTGATGATTAGTGAATTGCTCAACAGCGTCGCGGAGATCGAAACGGCGACACATAAAGTCATCAGTGTTGTAGAAAAGATTGAGCCGGAAGCGAAAGAATATATTTCAAAGGCCATCAATTGCAGTTTGAGCGAATTGGATCTTGATTGCGGATGCTCCAAGGGCGAGGAAAATCGAATTGGCTATACCTATACTACTCTTGCCGCCGCGTTTTGGGCGCTTGCACATGCGCAGACTTTCGAAGAAGGAGTTTATGCAATCATTAACGAGGGCGGCGATGCGGACACCAATGCGTGCGTCGCTGGCGCTTTGTTGGGCGCTCGCTTCGGTTATTCTCAAATACCTAAACGCTGGATCGACGGATTAGTGAAAAAAGAGTTTTTAAAAAGCGAGTGCCGTGATTTGCTTCGTTTATTGAATGACTCAAAAGGCAATCTTGATTGCATAGATTAACGCTTTGTTTTACCGCCTCGCATGAAAGGACATTGCGCCCGTAGGGCAGGTGGTGACTACTTTTTCGGCGGCTTTCATTAGGCCCTTTTCCAAGTCGGCGTTGAAGGGGACGGCGATGCGGACATCGAAGCCGCGGCCGATGAAGGCGAGGCCGAGCTCCTCTCCTGCTTCGCGCGCGAGGCGCACGCAGACGCCGCACTTGAGGCATTTGCCGGGTTCGAACACGACGCCGCAGGGATGCACGAGCTTCGTGTATGGCTGACGCTCCGCCGCCGCGTAAACCTTCTGTCCGGCGCCGTATTCCTCGGCGTAGTCGCGCAGCTTGCAGTCGTCGGGCTTACGGCAGCCGCATTGCATGCAGCGCGATGCCTCCTGCCGCGCCTCTTCCAGTGTGAAGCCCTGCGAGACGCCGGCCGCCGGTTCCACGCGCGCATGCGGATTGATCCCTTGCATGAATTGCTCAATCTCGTCCTCGCTCACACGCAGGATCTTCGAGTCGAAGCGCGAAGGCGGCGCCTGTGCCTTGCCCGTTTTGAAGAGCTGGTCGATGGCGTAAGCCGCGGCCTTGGCCTGCGCCTCGGAGCGCACGGCGGCATTCGTCGGACGCAGCGCGCCGCCACAGACAAAGACCTGCGGATCGCTGGACTGCAACGTGTCATCGTCAATCTTCACTCCGCGCTGGCCATACTTCAGCCCCAGCGTCTTGCAGGCGTCCTGCGTGAGTTCGCCGCAGGCCAGCACGATCGCGTCGTACTCCTTGCGCAGGCGGTCCATTGCGATGTCGCGGCCGACACGGGTGTTGAAGATAAAACGCGCGCCCATCTTTTCCACAATGACGAACTCGTCTTCGATCACCTGACGCGGGCATTGCTCTTCGGTCATCGCATAACGGACCGCGCCGCCGGACGCGTCATGTTCGTCGAAAATGTCGCAGCCGTGGCCATACCGTCGCAAGTGATACGCCGCGGCGCCACCGGCGCACCCGGCGCCGATGATCGCCACGCGTTTGCCGCTGGCTGGCGCGCACTCGGGGATATACGGGAATTGCGCGGCCAGGTCCACGTCAGCCACAAAGCGCTTGAGCAGGCAAATCTGCACAGCCGCGTCGTGATCACCGCGGTGGCAGCCATTCTCGCACGGAGCGCTGCAGATGCGTCCGAGGATCGCGGGAAAGGCGATGTCGCGCTTCACCGTAACGATCGCGTCCGCCAGTCGGCCTTCCATGATCTGTTGCAGCATGCGCGGGATGTCCATGTGCGTCGGGCAGATGCGCTCGCATGGCGCCGCGCAATCGCCGGTGTGCTCACTGAGCAGCAGGTTCAGCGTCTCGCGGCGGAACTCGCGCACCGGCTCGCTGCCGGTTTCGATGACCATGCCCTCCCCCGCCGGATGCGAGCAGGAGGGCAGCAGCTGGCCCGTCGCCGCATCGCGCACTACGCAAATCATGCACGAGGTAAATGGCTTGCGACCGTCCATGTGGCAGAAAGTGGGGATTTCGACGCCTAGTTTCCGCGCGGCCTGCAAGATCGTCGCGCCTTCCTCGACCTGAACCGGCATATCGTTGATGGCAAGCGTCACCATGTTTTTGCTTTGCAGCATACCCGTCTACCGTTCTCTCCAACGAATCAAGCAGGCAGCATATCAAATTTCCGCTGTCAGTTCAATCCATAAATCCTAATGGCTGAACTCATTCTTATACTGCATTGGTCTATAACCTTTGTCAAAGGCGATCGAGGTTTCATTCAGGCTAATCAAGGCTATCATCCGGTTAACTTTGGCCTTGTTCTGGTCAACTCAGGTCTCATTCAAATTTGCGAGACCATTTTCAGCCGGATGTAGGTTGTCTTCCGGTTAACTTGGTCCTCCATCACCTTAACAGACGGCATCTTCAGGTTAATCGAGGTCTTCTTCGGGTCGCTTGATCCTCGGTTGATTTAACTCTATCCCCGATGAACTTCATTTTATCCTCGACTGACTGAACATTGCCCAAGGTTAATTTAATTTTGGGCTTCATCACCTTAACTGAGGCCTTCGCGCGGCGATTTGAGGCGAAAAACCGGAATTTTTGCGGCGAAATTCAGATTCTCAGGGCGATCCGCAATTTGTTCGGAACCGGATGTGAGAATCGTTGTCGGAAAAGATAACTGCGGCGCGATTCAGCCGCGCATCCCACAGCAAAGGAGAGACGAAAATGGCTCCCAGAATCGCAGTCAAACCCGCCGCGCTGGCGGCGCAGTGCGCCACGGCGGCGGTCGGCATCGCCGCCGAGGAAGCCTATCCGGTCACGGCGCCTTCCGCCGCCACGATGCAGGGCCACGCGGACGCAATCAACGAAAGGCTCGCGACGATCA
>JAFGJS010000057.1 GCA_016928995.1 Candidatus Sumerlaeota bacterium
CCGACGCTCAGCGGTCTGCACGATCTGGGGCGTGTCGCCGACGTGGCGAGGCATTTCGGCATCCCCGCGATGGTTTGCATCAATAAATGGGACATCAATCCGGACGTCGCATCGCAAATCGAGCAAGAGGCGATCTCCCGCGGTCTGACGCTTGCCGGACGCGTCCGTTACGATTCCGCCGTAACGGCAGCGCAGATTCAGAAACGCTCCGTTGTGGAACACAAGATCGATGGTTGCGCCCAGGATATCCGCGCGGTCTGGGAACGAATAAACACGATCTTGTTCGGGCAGAAGGCGCCCTGAAATAATATCCCGCTCGGAAAGCATAATCCGCACGGAGGATCATAATGATGGGCGCACCAACGCCAACTTCAAGCCGTTGACCAAACACATCAAAGTAAAAATCTCTGTAGTGCAACGAAATTATTGCCTTTCAGGAAGATCTGGCTCACTACGCTTCAGAATCGGATGAAATGATTGACAACCAATGCACGTTCATCGAAACTTCGGCCGCTGCGGTTGTTATTGCAGTTTGCGCATATGCTGGAATTGTCCAGCAGGCACGGTGATCGAGTTAAAATAATAATTTTCACATAGAAAGGTGTGAACACATGGATCATTTTAATGAAGTGGAAATTTCCAGAGCGATTCTGGATGCATATAACGCCAAATTCAGCAAGGCTTTGCAAAGCGACGTGGCGATTGTCGGCGCAGGGCCTTCGGGCCTTGTCGCGGCCTGGCGGCTGGCGCAAATGAATTATCGGGTCGTGGTGCTGGAAAAACGGCTCAGCTCCGGCGGCGGCATTTGGGGCGGAAGCATGGGCATGAACGAAGTCGTCGTGCAAAAAGAGGCTTTGCGCATTCTAGAAGAAGCGGGAATCCGGTATCAAGCCTATGGAAATCTTTACACGGTCGATGCGTCGGAACTGGCTTCGGGGTTGTGCATGAAAGCGCTTCACGCCGGCGCGATACTATTAAACCTGATCACTGTTGAAGATCTTTGCGTTCATGAGGGCCGCGTGACCGGAGTCGTCGCCAACCGGACCATGCTGGGCGACAACCTGCCGATCGATCCCATCATATTTGCATCATCGGTGTCGATCGACTCCACCGGACATGACGCCGATCTGATCAATTACCTCATTCAGCGCGGCCTGCTGAAAAACGAATTTCCCGGCGAAGGTCCGATGGACGCTCCGGCCGGCGAGCAGTTCGTCGTCGATCACGTCAAGGAGATCTATCCCGGATTATGGACGACAGGCATGAGCGTCTGCTCCTCGATGGGCGGACCGCGCATGGGGCCGATCTTCGGCGGCATGCTCCTTTCGGGAGACAAGGTGGCCGCATGTGTGGCCGAAACGCTGAAGCAGGCGAAAGCTTGATTCACGCATTTATATCGCTCGGACATTTCATCGTGTCCAATCATCCAAATACGGGAGAATAATCATTATGACAGCATTGCCCGAAAGCGTTCGACAAGCCTGGGAAGATCGGGACGGTCCCGCTATATTTGCGACGGTGGATCCTGAAACCGGCGCTCCAAACATCATCTATGTGACCTGCGTCGCAATGCATTCCGGCGACTGCCTCGTTGTCGCCGATAATTATTTTCATAAAACCCGTCACAATATCGATGCGGGCGGCAGCGGAGCGATTCTCTTTCGCGACAAGGCGGGCAAAGCGTACCAAGTCAAGGGACAAATTGAATATCATACCGAGGGCGAGATTTTCGACGAGATGAAAACCTGGAATCCGGCCCAGCATCCGGGGCATGCCGCTGCGGTTTTACGGGTCGAGCAGGTGTTTTCAGGCGCGGAGCAATTGGCGTAAGGTGAAACCAAAGGACAGAGCGCGATGAGTCACATCTTTGGCCCGGTTCCATCCAGAAGACTCGGACGCTCGCTCGGTGTGGATCTCGTACCGTTCAAGACATGCTCCTACGACTGCATCTACTGTCAACTCGGCCGGACAACGGACCTGACCGTTGAAAGACGGGAATGGGCGCCCCTGGACGACGTGCTGGCGGAATTGGAAGACAAGCTCGCGCTCAATCCCGACTACATCACGATGAGCGGATCGGGCGAGCCAACGCTTTATTCACGGCTGGGCGAATTGATTGACCGCATCCGTTCGATGACCGGCGTTCCCATCGCCGTGCTGACCAACGGTTCCTTGTTGTCGCGGCCAGAAATCCGCGCGCAGCTGCTGAACGCGCAGCTGGTCATCCCTTCGCTGGACGCGGGAAGCGAGGAGCTGTTCCAGACGATCAACCGCCCGGAGCAAAGCCTTTCATTCGAGGAAATGCTGGAAGGGCTCATCCAGTTCCGCCGGGAATACCAGGGGCAGTATTGGCTGGAGGTGTTTTTTCTCGCCGGGCTAAACGACAGCGCGGACGAGGCGCATAAAATCATGGAGTGCGTCCGGCGGATCAAGCCGGACCGGACGCAACTCAATACCGCCACGCGCCCCACGGCGGAAAGCCATGCGATCCGGGTGGATGCGCGGCGTCTGGCCGAACTCGCGGCCGCGTTCGATCCGCCCGCCGAGGTCATCGCCGATTACCACGGCGTTCATGCGCAGAGCGACTTTCAATCCGCGAAGGAAAACGTGCTGGCCATGATTCAGCGCCGCCCCTGCACACTGGACGACATCGCGAGCGGCCTCGCCATGCATCGCAACCAGGTCGTCAAACACCTCGAAGAGCTTGAGGCTGAAGGCGCGTTGACGAAAAAAATCACCGGCGGCCGTCTTTATTACACTGGAGCACAACGCTGAAATACGAGCGTTGTCCGCGTTGCATTGATCGATCATGAGTCACTCAAACGACACGCAGAAATTTCAAACCGGCAAAGTCGCCCTGATTGCATTGTCGCATCTGGTGCATGACATCTATAGCTCGTTCCTGGCCCCGATCTTGCCGCTGTTGATCGATAAATTAGGCTTTTCCTATACCCTGGCCGGCCTCTTGACGGTCGCGCAGCGCTCGCCCTCTGTGCTGAATCCGATTCTGGGGATCATCGCGGATAAAATCAGCGTGCGCTATTTTCTGATCGGCGCTCCGGCAATCACGGCCATCTCGATGAGTCTGCTGGGCGCCGCTCCTTCCTATCCCGTGTTGGTTATCCTGCTGCTCATCATGGGCCTTAGCGCCGCCTGTTATCACGTTCCGGCGCCAGTGATGATCAAACAGATTTCCGGCGATCAAATCGGCAAGGGAATGAGCTTTTTCATGTTCGCCGGGGAGTTGGCCCGGATGATCGGCCCGCTGGTGATCATCGGCGCCGTGTGGCTCTGGGGGCTGGAGGGCACATACTGTTTGATTGCACCGGGGTTGCTGGCCTCGCTGTTGCTCTACCTGAATTTCAAAAATATCCCCGTGCAACGCCAAGCCAGCGCCGCCCGTCCCGCCGGTTTGGGACAAACGCTGATCAAGATGCGTAAAACTTTTATCGGCTTGACGGGCATCCTCATTTTCATGGGCGGACTGAAAGGCGCGATGGTTGTATTTTTGCCGGTGTATTTGACGGAAAAAGGCTCGAGTCTCGCGCTGGCGGGGATCTCGCTGTCGGTGCTGCAGGCCGGCGGAGTCGTTGGCGCGCTGGCGGCCGGGACGCTGTCGGACCGGCTAGGACGAAAATTCGTTTTGCTGGCGACGACACTCGCCGCGCCGGTGGTTACGTGGATTTTCCTGCTCAATCCGGCGTTCCTGACCGCGCCGATTCTGTTTATTCTCGGTTTCTTTCTGCTCTCGAACGGCCCGGTCATGCTGGCGATCATCCAGGAGAGCGACACGGAACGCCCGGCGTATGTCAACGGCGTCTATATGATGATCAATTTTCTGGCCGGTTCCGGAATGACCGTCCTGGCCGGCGCATCCAATGACTGGCTGGGGCTCGACAAAACCTGCTGGCTAGCGACATTCCTCTTTTTCGGCGCGATCCTCTGCCTTCCGCTGTTGCCGGGGAAATCAAGGGGCTAGCCCGCATTATTAATCGGCTTTTCGTTGTAGGGTGGGCCTTGGCCCACCGTCTTGTTTTAAACAGTACGGTGAACCGGCTGTAGCAGTTGTCATAAGTCGCGTCGCGCACCTCGCGCAGCCGGCCAAAGGCGTCCCAGTGCAGCGTGAAATCCTCCTCCAGGATCGGGCAAACGCCCTGCACCATGTTGCCATTGGCGTCATACCAATCCGGATCGAAGGCGCCATAATACCAATGCGGTATTTCGTTGAGATCCGTAGCGCCCTGCCAGTTCCCCAAGCCGTCCAGATCCCAATCCTCCGAATCGTCAATCGTGCTCATCGCCGAGCGCGCGATCTTATTGGTTACTTTTATCATCAGAATTAAGTAGGATCCCCGGCTGTGTTTTCTTCACATTCGGACAATACTATCGAGAGATGTCTATCATCAGAAAGCGGCCTGAACGACCGCACGGAGCAAAGCCTAGGGCAAGCGCAACGCGCGCAGCCCTGGGTCAAGCCGGCCTCCACACCCCCAAGCCCTGAAAGGGCGCCACAAAAACGGACACGCTCAATCGCCACCGCTGTGGTTGCACATCATCGGTTAAAAGTTAAGAAGCATTATAACCTATTGCAGCAAACAACTCCTCATGCTAAATCCGTATCATTAAACTATCGCGGCCCTACGGGCCGCAGGATCGTAGCCGAGGGTGACCGTAGGGAACCCCCGGAAGATCGTAAAATTGAATTGAGCCCCAACGGGGCGAAACAAAACCCGTCGAAAAGGCTACATATACATACCGCAAAAGACAGCCAATGCGATTTTTGCTCACAACATCGATAACCCTGCTTTTATTCCTGCCGGGAATCCGCGCCGCCGCCTCCACGCTGATCGTTGGTGATGGCGGCTATAATACTATTCAAAATGCCATCGACGCGGCAGTGGATGGCGATGAAATCATTGTAGAGCCAGGTGTGTACTACGAGAATATCGAGTTCAATGGGAAAACTTGTTACTGAATAAAGCGCGTGCAGTACCGGCGGCTAGCCGCGCGAGTGTTGCGCACGGGCGGCAAGTCCGCTCGTAATTGCAGTTGATGGCAACCGGGTCGGCGGCGCAGTTTCATGGCCAGCGCGCTGCGCGGGCTCCGCTGCGCCGCGCTGGCCGTTTGCGCCAGTTGCAGCCGCGCCAGCATGAGTTCCAGGTTTTCATTGCTTTCCGGCTCCTTGCCGGCATCTGCAGCGGCGGAATCCTTGCGCGCCGGAATTCCTGATTCGCCGCTTCGAATCAATTCGTAATCGTCCGCTTCAATACGCTGCCACTGTTCGTAGATTTGCCCTCTTTCCGCTCCGTAGGCGTGCATCACCGTCGCGGACATGGCCATCGCAGACTGGTATTCCTCCACCACGACGTCGTTCGCGCCAAGGCGGCGCAGCTCCGGGGCCTCCGCGTCGTAGCGGGTGCGCACGATGATCCGCAGCTCTTTGTTCACCGCGCGCGCGATGCCGACGATCTGCCGGGCGCTTGCCGGATCGCACGAGGCGATGACGAGGGCCTTTGCTTTTTCCAGGCCGAGCTGCCGCAGCATCTCGTCGCGGCAGGCGTCGCCGTAAAACACCGGCTCGCCTTCCGCGCGCATCGTCCGCACTGTCTGCGGATTGAGCTCCAGCACGAGATAGCGAATTTTCAATTGCCGCAGCACACGAGCCACGCCGCGGCCGTTCGGGCCAAAGCCGACGATGATCACATGGTCGCGCATCAACTTTGGATTGGCCACTTTCATCTTGCCATCCTGAATTTCCAGCCGATCCGGATCATCAACGCCGTTTTGCACGTTCTGCTTCCAATTGCGTCCGCCGAACCATCCCCAGCGATAAACCGTGGCGGAGCCGAACTGCATCAGGAACGGAGTCAGCGCCATCGTGGGCACCGCGACGGTCAGAAACAGCTCAAACTGCGCCGTACTGAGCAATGCGAATTCCTTCCATCCAGCCGCGGCGACGACAAATGAGAACTCGCCGATCTGCGCCAGCCCCAGGGCCATCAGCCACGACACACGCTGTCCGCGCTGGAACACCAGTCCGGCGATCAATACTATGAACGCTTTCACGATGACGATCGCAATGATCAGACCGATCAACAAAGCCGGCTGTTCAATAAAGGAGGCGGGCCGCACCAGCATGCCGATCGTGACGAAAAAGAGGCTCGAGAACGCATCGCGCAACGTGACGATTTCCGATTGAATCTGCCGCGCATAGGGGGACTCGGCGATCAGCATGCCGCCCAGGAACGCGCCCAGCGCCATGGACATGCCGAATGCGCCGACGATCAGCGCCGCGCCGAACGCCGTGAGCAGCACCGCCAGCGTGAAGATTTCCCGGCTGCGCACACTCACCACGCGCTCGAGCAGCCACGGGATGAAGATCCTCGCGCCCAGCGCCACGCCGCCCAGCACGGCAAGAGACTTCACGAATGCCAGCGCCGTCGATGTCAGCGAGAGATCGCCCCTGGGCGATAGCAGCGGCAAGGCCAGCATGATCGGAATCACGGCCAGATCCTGCAACAGCAGCACGCCCAGCATGCCGCGTCCCTGCGGCGAATCCAGTTCTCCGCGCTGCTCCACCAGGCGCAACACGAGCGCCGTGCTGCTCAAGGCCAGCAGGAATCCCAGGAACAATCCCAATTGCCATGAAAATCCCAACGCCTGAGACAACACTGCCGCCACGCCAATCGAAAGCGCCAATTGCACTCCGCCCACGCCAAAAGTCGCGGTCTTCATGCGCGCCATGTCGCGCAATGAAAATTTCAGGCCAACCGTGAAGAGCAGCAGCGTCACGCCGATTTCCGCCAGCGTTTCAATGTCCCGATGGCTATGGACTAAATCCAATCCTCCAGGGCCGATCAACACGCCGGCGGCCATGAAACCGATGATCGTGGGGATTTTCACCTTGCGCAACGCCCAGGCCGTGACCGTGGCCACGATCAGCACGATCGCCACATCGATCAGCAAGGGAGGCGGTCCTGCGCCCGCCATGAAATGCATAGCTGGAAAATTCATCCTTATGGTTCGTCTTTCGAGTACGCGTACGAATGATGAGAGCGAGTACGGGTACAATCTGAAGGTGGATGACAATGATCAAAACATACTTTGCCTGAGCATGCCGCAAGCGTCAATGCATGATCAACTTGAACCTGAGAAAATCATCGTTTCGCATACTTGACGTTTTTTTCGATTTGCCTGGCGATCAATTGCCCCAGCCAGTTTTTCAGCAAGGGCAGCCACTCCAGCCAGGCGGAATTGTTCCGCACCGCCAGGCCGAGATGCCGTTGCGGCGCGCCGTCGCGGAAGGGCAGGCAACGCAATTGGCGAAAGCCGCGCAAATCCGGCAGCGCCAGTTGCGGCATCAACATGTATCCGGCTTGCCATTGGAGACAATGGAGCAATGTGCTGAACGAACAGGCCTGCAATGAACTAGGCTCGAACGACAGTTGCCTTCCGCACAGCGAGATCACCTGGTCGCGGAAGCAGTTTCCCTCCGTCAGGAAAAACCGCGTTCCCTTGGCCAGATCATCCAGCGAGATGGAGTCCTTTTCCTCGGATTTCCGTACGACCACCCAGATAGGATCCTCGGCGAGCGGCTCTTCCACGAGCATCGAATCCCGGACCGGCAGGCTCAGGATCGCCGCGTCCAGTTGACCTCGTTTGACGAGTGAAACCAGATGCGACGTGTAATCTTCCACCAGATTGATTTTGATTTCGGGCAATTGTTTGGGCGGATTTCTGAAAAGTTCATCGGCGATGTACGGTCCGACGGTCGGGATGACGCCGAGCTGGATATCTCCATTTGGCAGGATCTTTTCCCCACTTTCAGCAAATAAGTGCCGCCATTTGACCAGGATTTCACGGGCCTTGAAAATGAACCTTTCCCCGTCTGGCGTGGGGCGCACGCCGCCCGATGTGCGCTCGAATAGATCATAGCCCAGGTGCTCCTCCAGCTTTCGGATTTGCTGGCTTACTGTCGGCTGCGTCACATGGCATTCCCGCGCGGCCATGCTGAAACTTTGCGTGTCCGCCACGGCCGCCACGTATCGCAGCGTCATAATGTCTGATATAGGCTCCATCTATATATCCTATTGAGTATTTCGATTTCAATTATGGGTGCTGCACGGGTTAATTTCAAGTCTTGATTGAAGGGCGCCTTTGCTCTGCGACGCTGGCAGCGGCAGAGCCAAGCTATTTCTTGAGCAATTCAAAAGGAGTATTGAAATGGGAAAAAGCAAAAAGAACAGACTAACCACCGCCGACGGTTGCCCGATTGCTGATAATCAAAATTCGCTCACCGCCGGACCGCGAGGGCCGCTGTTGATGCAGGACGTCCAGCTGCTCGAGCAAATGCAAAGTTTCAACCGTGAACGCATCCCGGAGCGCGTCGTGCACGCCAAGGGTTCTGGAGCGTATGGCACGTTCACCGTCACGAAGGACATTACGAAATACACCAAGGCGAAACTGTTCTCCAAAGCCGGCAAGCAGATGGAGACCTTCCTGCGATTCTCCACCGTGGCCGGAGAGCGCGGCGCCGCGGATGCTGAGCGCGACGTGCGCGGATTCGCCCTGCGCTTTTATACGGAAGAGGGCAACTGGGACTTGGTCGGCAACAACACGCCGGTCTTCTTCATCCGCGATCCGTATAAATTCGCCAACTTCATCCACACCCAAAAGCGCGATCCGAAGACCAACATGCGCTGCCTGAACATGCAGTGGGATTTCTGGTCGCTCAGCCCGGAGAGCATGCATCAGGTCACGATCCTGTTCAGCGACCGCGGCATCCCGAAGAGCTACCGCCATATGAACGGCTACGGCAGCCACACCTACAGCCTGATCAACGCCAAAGGCGAGCGCGTATGGTGCAAGTTTCACTTTAAAACCATGCAAGGCATCGAGTGCCTAACCGACAAGGAAGCGGCCGAAATCGTCGCTCAGGACCGCGAATCGCATCAGCGCGATCTATTTCACGCCATCGAAAAGGGCGATTATCCCAAGTGGAAGTTTTATATTCAGGTGATGACGGAGAAACAGGCGCAATCGTTCAAGTATAATCCGTTCGACCTGACCAAAGTCTGGCCGCACGCGGAGTATCCGCTGATCGAGGCCGGCGTGCTCGAACTCAACCGCAACCCGGAAAATTATTTCGCCGAAGTCGAGCAGGCCTGCTTCAGCCCCAGCGCCGCCGTGCCGGGCATCAGCTGGAGTCCGGACAAGATGCTGCAAGCGCGGCTGATGTCCTACGCTGATTCGCATCGCTATCGCGTCGGCACGAACTACCAGCAGCTGCCCGTGAACAAGCCGCGCTGTCCCGTGATGCATTACCAGCGCGACGGATTCATGTCCACCGGGCAGGGCGGCAGCGCGCCGAACTACGAACCCAACAGCGATCCGGACAGCCCCAAGGAATCGCCGGAGTTCAAAGAGCCGCCGTTGCCGCTGGGCGACGTGGCCGCTGACCGCTACAATCATCGCGAGGGCAATGACGATTACACGCAGGCCGGCGATCTGTATCGCCTGATGACGCCGGAGCAGCAAAAGCGTCTATGTAAAGCCATCGCCGGCGGACTGGGCCAGACCCGCGAAGAGATTCAAATGCGGCAGTTGTGCCACTTCTTCCGCGCCGATCCGAAATACGGCGCCGGCGTCGCCAAGGAGCTTGGCGTCGATGTCTCGAAAATCGAGAAGCAATTGGCGCAGGCCAAGTAAGTTTCGCAGGTCTCACAGAATGAAAAAAGCGGGGACAGGATCTGATGTTCTGTCCCCGTTTTTTTATGATGCAATATCAGGTGTTCATTCCTCATCCGGATCGCCGATGAAGCCTGTGCCGCCTTCCGGGGCTTGGTTGCGCAGCTCTGTGATCTCTTCCTCGCTGAGTTGAGGCGGATCGTCCAACGGCAATTCCGCGACAAGGCGCAGGCGCAAATCCCGCTGCGTTTGCCAGTGCGTCTGCGCGGTGTTTTTCAGATACTCCACATCGTCCGTGCTGACCGGCTCATCAACGAGATATAAAAATCCGGGCAAGCGTCCGTTGTGTTTGATGTGCGAGCAATCGTCGTCCATTGAAATCAATTCCGGCTTATGCGCGAACGCTTTGGCCAGTTCTTTATACGGCGTAATCCAGCTATCAGCCAGAAGCGCGGTTAATTTTTCAGGGGAGCCATGATACCATGACGTGTTGTCTTCAAACAGATTCATAGCTCAAATCGCCCGCCGGTTGCATTTGCATTTCGTGATTGCGCTAAATCGACTCTCGAAGATCCTGTGTTTTTGCGGAGAAAAACAGACGCCAAACTTCGCCTTCTTTTCTCCAGATGTTCAGGATTTCGTCCTCTGTCCTGACGCCTTCCTTGTTTACATGGATCGAGACTCCCGCTTCATAGGCGACGCCGCCTTTTACCGTGATCTTTTTTGTTTCACGCACGTGCTCTTTGGGCGGATTTTGCTTCAGCATCACGCTGAACGCGGCGCAGAACTGCTCGCGGTTCAGCGTCCGCCAGGCGGTTGGATTTTGCGGATTGGGCAGCGACGTGGTGAACGCTTCAGAGAGAACGTCGCGCATGATCTCCGCGCCGTTTCCGGAGCGCCAGGCTTCATTGATCTTGGCGACTTGCTTCTGGATCGCCTGTTCTGCCGTATCGCCTTCGGCGGCTCGGGAAAATGGCGCCGCCGCAAATAATGCGATGATCGCAAACAAACACAATCGGATCGTATTTTCACCCATCATTATTTCCTTTCGATCGAGGGATTTAAAGGGATAGGTTAAAAAAAGACGGTATTAATTCTCCGCCGTTTTTCCTGCCATAGAGATCATGGATAGCGGATTCATGTCAAATCAATAAACGGATTCGAGGCGAGGATCGAGGTTCTGTAATTCCATCGGAAATTGATCTTCGATAAGGGATCGTTTTTTTTTGTAAGAAAAATAATCCGCTTGCGTCAATAATTGAGAGGATGCATGCAGAGTGCGCCAATTGGCAAGACGGCCGTCCAAATTTACGGGGATTGTGTTCTGATGAAAAACAAATATGCGGAGTATGTCGCACAACAGCTCGAAGAGCACGGGCAAATGGTATTTGCGACCGCATATCGCATCCTTGGAAATGCGGATGACGCTGAGGATGCGATGCAGGAAGTGTTTCTGAAGGTTCTCAAAAAACTGACATGGTATCTGAATCCGGATAAGCCTCGTGATTGGGGCGCTTTCCTTCGAGTGATGGCGGCCCGGCAGGCGATCGATATCTTCCGTCGAAAGAAGAGCCGGAAGGAAACCGCTCTCGAACCTGTCGAACCATTTGTGCGATCAACAGGAAACAATCCCCGTCAAACCGCCGTGATGCGGGAAAGGATTGAGCAGCTTCGCGGCGCATTGAAAACCTTGCCGAAAAATGAAGCATGGGTCTTCGTCTTAAAATATATCGAAGGTTTATCTTATGATCAAATTGCGGCCCATACTGGTTTTAGCGTCAGTTTTACAGGCGTTCTGTTACATCGCGCGCGCAAACGCCTGAAAACAATTCTTGAACCATTGCCGGCCGCTGAAAATCAGCAGCAAAACTCAGGCGCACTCGCCGTCGGAAAGGAGAAAAGCCGTGCCTAATCGAAATAACAAGAATCAGATGCAAAGCCCAGAACAGCCCGATACGGATTTTCTCCGGGATTTCATCGACGACTTGCGCTCTGTAGGGCCGGATGCATCGGATTACAATCAGGCCCGACGCAATTTGCTGCAAACATTGAGTGAAATTCCAAAGGAGAGCTTCATCATGAGTAAAATCGTCAAACCGATACAATCAAGCCCAATTAAATTGACGGCGACAGGGGTGTCGCTGCTGTTGGTCGCCATGCTGATCTCCATCAATCTGTTCGGCGGCAATAGCGGACAGGACGGCTATGCCCAGTTTGCAAAATCGATGAGTGATGCGAAAATCGTCACCTGCAACGTGGATTTGCAGCTCGACGAAAAATCCGGGCATGAACTGATGAAACTGGCGTTTAACCAGGACGGCGTTCAGCGTATCGAAACGGGTCCGGATGGGCACAAGCT
This sequence comes from Candidatus Sumerlaeota bacterium, assembly GCA_016928995.1. Taxonomy (GTDB): domain Bacteria; phylum Sumerlaeota; class Sumerlaeia; order JAFGJS01; family JAFGJS01; genus JAFGJS01. The sequence goes on from JAFGJS010000057.1 coordinate 12,047, forward strand.
CGTTCAAATCACCAATACGCAAGAGGGCAAAAACATCCTCATTATACCCGAGAAGAATGCATACATCCTGCGCGACGTTTCAGGAGTTGAATGGCAGGATAAGTTTCGGATGAAAGCGATCTACCTGGTGCAAAATGATCTCAAAAAAATGCCGGAGCAGGCGGACGAGATTTTGCCGGGGAAAAGCGTCAATGGGAAGAAAGCCCTGGGATACCGCGTGGAGGATCGAAGTTACTGGGTTGACAGCAAGACTAATCAACTCGTGCTCGTGGATCTTAAATGGAACAAATCGCGCATGATCATGAGCAATTTCAGCATCAATCCGTCCGGCTACGATGAAAGCATGTTCAAACTCGTTGCGCCGAAAGGTTATATCGACGCCTCAGATAAGGTCAAGCCTGAGGCCAAAATGAAGGTTCCCGAGGGCAATATGGAAGTCAAACCGCAGCCCAAGGAAGGACCGGGAGGCACAGGCGAGAAGAAGGTGTGGAAGAAGTAATGACGCTTCCTGATGAAAAGACCTGATGGCTTTTCAATACTCCTGATAAGAATCGGAAAACAGTTGGAACGCTGCCGGGAGTCTCTCAGTTGTCCTCAATCGTCTATTACGGGCGTTTGAGGACAATTGCTTTTACATATGACGTCAGAGGAATGCGTTAGTCGCTCTTTTTCACAGGAGTGAGCTGCAGGTTGACATCGGTGCGGCGGGAGTCGAAATGAATGCTGATGAACAAAGTCTCCAGCCGGTTTGAAAGCAGGCGCAGGAAACTGAGCGCCGCTTGCGCGGAAAACTCGCCGATGCGCGCGCTGTCGATCATCCCGGCGGTCAATGGATTTTCCAGCGTCTCGATCGCGTTTTGTTTTTCACTGTCCATGCGCATGCCGAGGAAAATCTGCGGTTTCTCGTCGATAATTTCCCGCAAGGGTTTGAACTCCTGGTTGCTCGCGATGGAGGGTTTGCCGCCTTCCAGCGTATCGACCGCGAGCCGGATGGCGTCCTTGTCGCCGTAAGCCAGGTAGCGCTGATAGACCAGCGCCACGGGCATTTCGGCCGATAGCGGGGTGGAATCGGCCGGCATGATTTCGAACATGCGGCCGCCGTGATGATCGGATTCCTTCAAGGTGAAAAGATCGCTGTTGAGTTTGGACATGATGGTGCGAATGGTTTTTTCCATCGCCGCCGGATCTTGAATTTCCATGATCGAGCATTGCGCGAGGCGGGGATTCGCCTCGTCGCCCAACTCGACTGTGAAGCGCGCCAGGTCTCCCTGGCCCTGATTGATGATCTCTTTGCGATAATCCATCCCATATTGCTCACGAAAGGCCTTGCCGAATTCCGCGAGCATATCCGCATCGGATTTGGTTCCGCTGCCGGATTCGAGCCAATCGAACAGCCGCGGCAAATGGATGCCCAGCCCCAGCGTTTCCTGGGCGTTCTGCGGAATGAAGCGAGTGATATTGGATGAAACCGGTTGGAAAGCTTTGAGCAAGTACCCCGGCGCCCCTTCCTCCGCATTGTCGTATAGCATGCTGCCATGGATGCGCAGCTGGCCGCCATCCATGGCCAGCGACGCGCCCAGGCCGGTGACGTGCTCCATCCCGCTCAATTGCTGTTCGGCCTTGCCGCCATACAACTCGCGCGCCTGATCGTTGCGATATTTGCGGTATCTGTCGAAATTCAACCACATCCGCATCAGCCACTCTTTATCGTGTTTGCGAAAGGCGTCTTCAAACGGCTCGAAATGCGCCAGACTGTTGTCATTGAGCCTCCGCAGCAAACGCACGAAGTCTTTTCCTGTCTGGTCGTCGCCGTCGCACAATAGAAAAACGCCGTCGATGAAGCCGTATTGGATGTTGCGGTCGAACTTTTCATGTTTGATTTCCATGTTCGCCCGGCGTTCTTCCGGGATCAGCTGACGCAGCTCTTCCAGTTGATCCTCGCGGATCGAGATGCCGTTGACGACCAGCATTTCCTGCGGATATTTGACCTGGTATATTTTGGCGTCCTCGATGGTGAGCACGTTTCGTTCGGCGCGCTCCGGGGCGTCTGCGCTGAAGAGCTCAGCGTATTTTTTGAAGGTCGCTGGCGGAACGTCGCGCATTTCCAGCAGCAGGGTCGCGTCGTAGACGTAACTGTCGCCCATTGGAAACAGCTCGCGAACGACGATCGCGGCTTGTCCGCCAAAGATCTGCCGCAGATCCTCCTCGCTGAGCTGCCCGTCATTGCGCTCCGTATGTTTCAGCATGTCGAGGTAGGAGCGAATTGTTTGCGTGAGGATCATCATGACCGGCTCATCCCAAACATTCGCCAGGGAAGTCTCCGCCCATTGCTTGCGCAGCTGCTCCAGGTTACGGGCTTGAAGGAGTATCGTGGAGTCTTGCGGCACGGCCTCGGCGAAATCATTGATCGTCGCGGCGGCCGGCGCGGGAGCGCACAGCGTAAAAATGATCGCCAGCGTGGCAAGTGCATATTTAACGAGGTTATTGGATCGGGCCGCTAGACCCGCAGAATTAGCCTGAAGGATCGTCAGCAATGTGCCGCCTCTGCTTTCTGGGTTTGACGTTTGCGAATGAGCCGGCCGGTCATTCGATTTCAGTCATGGGATCGAGATAACGATAGCCGGACTTGCCGCTTTGTTTGTCGAATTCAAAGGACTTGTCGTTTTGCAGGAAGAGGTGGATGTATTGCGCCGGCAGCGCGAAGGCGATTCCTTCCTGGAACGATGCCTTAAGCGTGACCAATCCGACGACTTCGCCGCGGCTGTTGATCATCGGACCGCCGCTGTTGCCCGGATTCACCGCCGCATTGGTTTGGATATATAGCAGATCGTTGATGTTGCGGTTCGGCGAGCTGATGATGCCGTCCGTGACGGTGTATTCGAGGATCTTGTCGCCCATGCCGGGATTGCCCACGGCGTAAACCTGCTCGCCGGCCTGAAGACTGGGGCCGTCGTAAATGCGCAAAGGATGCAGTTGGAGTTTATCCAGTTCTTCATCCGGAATTTTCAGCAGCGCAATGTCCATCAGTTGGCTGGAGGCGAGCACGGGCGCCTCTTCGATTTTTACGCGCTCGACCTGCTTTCCGTTCAACTGCAGCAGGGTGATTTTTTGATACTTTTCTCCGCCGATCACGTGATTGTTCGTGATGATGTGCCCCAGATCGTCAATGATGAAGCCGGAGCCCAGGCCTTGGGCGTTGGAAACAACGACGACGCCGAGTTTGACGCGTTCGATCATTTCCTTGTGCCGCAAACCGGGGTTGAACGGACGCACCGTTTGATACGGCATGGCGCCTTCGCGTTCAACGGTTTTGTAACTTTCCGTCGCGGCGCCGGAATCGGCGGTTGTATTCTCAATGAGCGTCTTGATCGCTTCAGCCACGCTCGAACGCGGGACTTTCAGGATATCGAAGCCCATATCGAGGAAATAATAATCGTCCGTTTCCTTGATCAACTGGCCTTCCACTTGCATGCCGCTTTGCAGTTTGAAGCGCCGCACATTGTCGGTGTTGTCATCCGCGCCGCGAGCGGCGAGGGCTAGCCCAAGCAGAACCAGCCAAATAACAGCTTGATTTTTATACATGATATTTTAGCCTCTTACTAGAACATCGGAGATAAATGCTAACATGATGAGATCCTGTATGAAAGATAATTTTTTTATTAATGGAATCAGCGGAAGTCAACAGAAAGGAAACGAGATGAAACAGCGCCGTTTTGCCAGCTCGCTGATCCGGATTTTACTTTTTGCGTCATTGTTTGCGGCTTCAGCGTCGCAACTTCAAGCGAAGACAATCGAGCATCTGCGTTTCGGCAAGCCCGTGAAGGCTGAGGCCGATTGGTCCAGCGAGATTATGCGTTGGGGCGATCTGAACGATGATAAACGCTTGGATTTTTTCACGATCAACAACCGGCACAGCGTGATCGAGGCGTATTATCAGCAGCCGAAAGACGCGGAACTGCCGTTGGAAAAGAAGAAATGGGTGATCGAACGGACCGTGTCGGACGCCGTGCTGCTGGATATGGACGGCGACCGGCGCGAGGATATCGTGCTGGCGGGCGAGCCATGTTTTGTGCTGTATCAGGGAGACGACGGGGCCTTCGAGAAATCGCGCGATCTGTCGTTCGACGCGAAATACCTGTTCGTCGTCTCGCTCAACGATGACAAGCTGCCCGATCTGGCCGGATTCGCGAATGAGGAACTGCTGCTGGCCACGCGGAAGGACAGCAAGACGCGGGAGTTTGACATCACCAAACGTCCGAACGGGCATTCGCCGGTCAACCGGCCGTTGCTGGCGGATTTGGACGGAGATGGGCTGGAGGATCTGGCCTACGTCAGCGCGACGAATCGCGATCAGGTCGTGATTCGCTCGCGTAACAAAGCCGGCGGCTTCAATCCGGAGCGGACCTACAAAACCGGACTCACGCTATCCATCGACGCGATGCGCGATGGCAAGCAAGGCGCATGGCTGGCCGCTGTGGAGGACAACACCCGTACGGCGAAAATTCTGGCGTTTGAACAGGCGTCGAAGGAGGAGATGGCGGAATTCCCCTTCGATGACGTGCAGATTATTCCGTTCACGGGCTCTCCGGCAGGCGAGCATTTTGCCGTGGCGGATTTGAACGGCGACGGCGCGGACGAGGCCTTCCGCTTCTCGCCGGAAAGCGCGGAGTTGAATCGCTTCGCCTTCGGCCGCTCGCATGCGGAAACGTTCTCCGAGCATCCGATGTTTTCCGGGATCAGCAAGGCGCGTTTCCTGATGACTGGAAAACCGGTGATCCGGGAAATCGTGGTCATGACGTCGAAGGAAGAGGCGTTCGGCATCGTCCGGCCGAACGAGGACGGCGAGCCGGGATTGCCGGAGCCTTTCGACGCGGGGGGCAAACCGCTGGTTTTCGACTTGTGCGATATGAACGCTGACGGTCTGGATGATCTGCTTTGCGGCCTCAAAAACGATGCGAACAACAAGGTGGCGTTCCATTATTTCCCCGGCCTGAACAACGGCGATTTTCAGAGTTCGCCGTCCGTGACGCTGGAATTTAAAGCGCCCCTGGGCGACGATTTCGATCCGGAAGACATCATCGCGGGAGACATGAACGGCGACGGCCGTCCGGATCTCACGGTGTTTTTCACCTACAGTCCGCCGCAAATCTTCCTGCAACAGGAAGGCGGCGCGTTCAAGGCGCTGCTCACGCAATCCGGTCTGAAGAAAGGCTGGTTCAACGAGATTCGCGCAAGGCACTTCCGGTTGATCGACTTCGACGGCGACGGAAAGGACGAAATCGCGCTGGCGCAAAAGGAATATGTGCGGATCATCTCGCTCTCGCCGGACGGCGAATTGGATCTGCTGGCGCAATTCAACGGCGAAGACAGCCAGTCCGATCTGTTCGGGATTCTGGTCATGGACGCCAACGACGACGGTCAAAAGGAAGCGGTCGTATTGGACAAAGGCAACAAGCGGCTGCTGCTGTTCCATCCTGACGAACCGGAAGAGCCGTATCATACGGTGGACCTGGGATCCATCGAGGGCAAGGGGCTGCGGATCGCTGACATGAATGGCGACGGCAAGAGCGATCTGGTGATCGAAGGCCGCAACAACCTGGGATTGCTGATGCATGGCGTTGCGCCGAAAACGCTGGAAACCCTGGCGCGCAATTCGACAGAGATCGAGGACGGCAAGTATATCACGGTGCGTTGCGCGGACATCAATGGCGACGGCCTGGATGAAGTGCTATTGATGGAGATGACAGAAAACATCCTTGAGTTCTTTCAGTTCCATACGCCCAATGAATGGAACAAGGTTTTTCAATTCAAAGTGTTCCAGGGCGAAGGACCGACGTTCAGCGGCTACCGGCTGAAGAGCGAGATGAGCATGCCGCGCCAGATTGAGGCTGTGGACTATAACGGCGACGGGCTTGCGGATCTGGCGCTGTTGCTGCACAATATGCTGATTATCTATCCCCAGGAGCAATGACGATGATCGGCCGCAGGAGCCGCCAGTTTCATCGGAACATGGCGCTGCATTGGATCATTGTTTGCGCCGTGCTGGCATGCATGACGGCGCATGCGCAGACAACGGCTGTTGATGCGGCTTCATCATCGCGCGTATTGGAGCAGACAGAGGACGCTCCGGAATCTTCGACGGAAGAACAAGCCAGTCATCAGTATGGCGATTTGCTGGGCGATCCGCGAGTGTTTGCTTATGAATTTGTTCCGCCGCTGGGAGTGGACGATTCGATCTATTTATTGCGTTCGGCGATGCTGTTGCTGAAGCCGGAAACGCGAAATTACGTGCCCCTCGACCGTCCGAAAATCATGCAAATGTTGAAAATCAATATCGATTACCTCCAATTGATGGACAACCGTTATTCGACGTTGCGTCATTACACCTGGATCGCCATCGGCGAGCAGGGCGTGGCCAAAGGCGGCAAGGATCGTGATGAATTCCGCCCCAGCACGCCAATCGAGAACGTTTCGGCCATCGCTGTGCGCGTGGAGCATGAAGACGTTCGTCTGGAGCGGCTGGAGGTTTGGGATGTGAACCGGAATGGGATCGAGTTGCCCGTGACGGGCCGGATTTTCCCGCACGGCAAGCCGGCCCGGGATGTGATTTTCCTCAATCGGCAAGTGACGTTGGAACGGGTGAAGGTGACGGCGGCCTCGACTGATTCGAGCCGCGAAGCGGAACTGGTGATTGAGGCGGGCATCACATCGGAGCCGGAGCACGCCAAGTATGCGATTGATGAGATCAACACCGCGCGCAAGGATGTGCAGGAAGGCGCGGATGGCGAGGCGATCGAGTGTCTGAAAAGAGCATGGCGGCACTTGAACCGGTTCAAGGAGCAAGTCGGTCTCTAGGCAGACGCATCAATCAAATGACTCGCGGGAAAGGCCGCATTTCATGGCGCAGTTGAAAAAAATGCAGTTGATGAAAAAAGAGCTGAGTCTGCTCAGCATCTTCGCGCTCGCGACGGGCGCCACGCTGAGTTCAGGTTTTTTTCTGCTGCCAGGGCTGGCCTTCGAGGATGCGGGGCCGGCGCTGAGCCTGTGCTATCTGATCGCGCTGCTGCCGTTGATTCCGGCGATGCTCTGCAAGGTCGAACTGGCCACGGCGATGCCCCGCGCGGGCGGCGTGTATTATTTTCTGGATCGCAGCATGGGGCCGCTGGTCGGCACGATCGGCGGCATCGGCACGTGGCTGGCTCTGACGCTGAAGACAGCCTTCGCGCTGATCGGCATGGGCGCGTATATCCATCTCTATTTGCCGTCGATGAACGTGCTTCCGCTGGCGGCGATTCTCGCCGTGCTGTTTGGCGTGGCGAACCTGTTCGGCTCTAAAAAAGCCGTCGGTCTGCAGATCGGACTGGTCGCAGTGCTGCTGCCGATCTTGTTGTGGTTCACTGGCGCGGGATCCATGCAAATGGACACGAGCCATTTCCAGGGATTCTTCAACAAGGGCTTCGATTCAATCATCGCAGTGGCGGGCATGGTGTATATCAGCTACGTGGGCGTGACGAAAGTCATCAGCGTATCCGAAGAAGTAAAGGATCCCGAGCGCAATCTGCCTTTGGGCATTTTCCTGGCGGTGGGCGTGGCGGCGGCGATCTACACGCTGGGCTGCTCGGTGATGGTCGGCGTGCTTTCGCCGGATAAGTTTTACGGCAACACGACGCCGGTGGCTGACGCAGCGTTGATTATCGCTGGTCCTTGGGGCAAGGCCCTCGTGACGATTGCGGCGCTGGCGGCGTTTTTCGCCGTGGCCAATGCGGGAATCCTGAGCGCCTCGCGCTATCCGCTGGCGATGTCGCGCGATCATCTGGTGCCGACGATCTTCCGCCGCTTTAATCGCTTCGGCATGCCGCATGTGAGCGTCATCCTGACGCTGGCCTGCGTGTTGACGGCGCTGCTGATCGATCCGCTGAAGATCGCCAAACTGGCCAGCGCGTTTCAACTGCTGCTGTTCGCCATGCAATGTCTCGCCGTGATCGTGATGCGCGAAAGCGAACTGGCGTCGTACGATCCTGGTTTCCGCGCGCCGTGGTATCCGTGGCTGCAGATCTTCGGCATGGCCCTGCCGATGTGGATGATCTACGAGATGGGCTGGCTGCCGATGCTTTTCACCTGCGGACTGATCGTGGCTGGCGCGGCGTGGTATTTTTACTATGCTCGCGGGCAGATCGTCAGGCATGGGGCGATCTTCCATGTGTTCGAACGCATGGGGCGTTCGCGCTATGAGGCGCTGGACACCGAATTGCGCGGCATCATGAAGGAAAAGGGGCTGCGGGAGCAGGATCCTTTCGATGAGGTCGTCGCCCGCGCGCAAGTGCTGGACATGGAAGAAGCGGTTTCATTCACCGAGCTTACGCATCGGGCGTCGGAACTGCTATCCCGGCGAGTGCCCTTGAATGCGAAGCAACTGGCCGCCGGTTTTCTGGAAGGCACGGGCGTGGGCGCCACGCCGGTCTCGCATGGAGCGGCCTTGCCGCATTTACGTGTGCAGGGGATCAAATCGCCGCAGATGTTGATCTGCCGGGTGTCGAAAGGCATCCGGATCGACATCGAGGGGCCGCTGGGGCCGCCGCCGGAAGAGCCAGTGTATGCAATCTTCTATCTGGTCAGCTCCTCGGATGACGCCGCCCAGCATTTGCGCATTCTGGCCCAGCTGGCGGCTCACATTGACAATGACGAGTTCATGAGCCGCTGGATGTCCGTGCGTCAGGAGCATGAGTTCCGCGAACTGCTGTTGCGCGATGAGCGGTTTATCATTTTGAATCTCAAACGCCTGACGCGCACGGAGACATTCATCGGTTTCGCCATTCGGGAAATCCAATTGCCGAAGGGATGCCTGATCGCATTGATCCGGCGCGAGGAGCACTCTATTGTGCCGGACGGCGATACGGACTTGCACGAGGGTGATAACTTGACCATCATCGGCGATCCCAAGGGCATCCGTCATCTTTATGCGAAGTATATGGATGGCCTGCCGGAAGATACGCTGGAGGAGTGATTGAGGCGAGGACGATATCGTGGCAAAGCGTATAAAATCAGCGGATTATCGTGCAAGTCGCGGCGTTGAAACAAGAATGGACTGGATCGGATGCCGTTGTCAGGTGAATCTCTTCACAAACAGTGAAAATAAGAACTCGCATGTGGCTGATTTTTATTGACCATACGCTTGGCATAACTCAAACATAGCGTTCAGCGTTTGGGGTTCGCTCGAATTGGCGGCCTGATTTGATATGATGTGGGGGCCGCCCTCGCCGGTTGTTAGCGCCGAAATCACGCCGGTCTGTTTTTTTGTGCGGCAATGCCGCGGATAATACAGTTTCTTCTACGCTGCAAGGAGCGTTTTTTTTGAACTTTCCAGTGATCATTCAAGGCGGGATGGGCACAGGGGTGTCTAGCTGGATTCTCGCCAACACGGTCGCCTCCGCAGGACAGCTCGGTGTAGTCTCCGGCACTGCGATTGATAATATATTCATTCGGCGTTTGCAGCTTGGCGATCCCGGCGGCAACATGCGCCGCGCGTTGGAGCATTTTCCGTTTCCCGATGTGGCCCGGCGTCTATGCAATGAATACTTCATTGACGGCGGCAAATCCCCGGACAAGCCCTTCAAAACCGCGCCGAAGTTTGAGCTGCAGCCTTCGCGCGAGATTCAGGAACTTTTCATCGTCTCCAACTTCTGCGAAGTCTGGCTGGCCAAGGAAGGCCATGCTGGAGTCGTGGGCATCAACCTGATGGAGAAAATTCAGATTCCGAATATTTTCTCCTTATACGGCGCGATGCTGGCCGGCGTCGATTACGTGTTGATGGGCGCGGGTATTCCGCGCGATATTCCCGGCGTGCTGGACAGCCTGGCTGAGCATCGGGACACCTCGCTCCGTGTGCGCGTGGAAGGCGCTTCGATGGATTCGGATCACCGCGCCTGGCTGCGGCCGCGGGAACTTTTCGGCGATGATTTGCCTCCGGTCAAGCGGCCGCTTTTTCTGGCCATCGTCGCTTCCGCCGTGCTGGCGAAATCCCTGGCGCGCAAGGCCACCGGACGCGTGGACGGCTTTGTGGTGGAAACGCCCTGGGCTGGCGGTCATAACGCACCGCCGCGCGGTCAGATGCAGCTTACTGAGAGCGGCGAGCCGATTTACGGCGAAAAAGACAATGTCGATCTGGCTGATATGAAGGCGATCGGTCTGCCTTTCTGGATCGCCGGCAAGTGCGCCGATCCGGTCACGCTGCAAGAGGTGCGCGCCGCCGGAGCGCAGGGAATTCAAGTCGGCACGCTCTTCGCTTTTTCCGAAGAGTCGGCGATGGATGAGGCGATCAAGACCGAACTCCTGGCCCAGGCCCGGCGCGGCGAATGCCGGATTTTCACCGATCCGCTGGCGTCTCCCACCGGTTTCCCCTTCAAAGTGGCGCAAATCGAGGGAACCAACTCGCAACAGGAAGTCTATCTGCAGCGCATGCGCGTGTGCGACCTAGGCTATCTACGGACGCCGTTTATCGCCGAGGATGGCGGCATTGAGTATCGCTGTCCCGCTGAGCCGGAGAAGCACTTCATCCAGAAAGGCGGCGCGCCGGGGGAATTGCCCGGCCGCAAATGCCTGTGCAACGGGCTGCTGGCGAACATCGGCCTTCCGCAAAAACGCGGCAAGCAAGGGCATGAATTGCCGCTGGTGACTGCCGGCGACGACCTCAATAAGATCGCCGTTTTGACGCAAAACGGCAAAGAGAGCTACTCCGCGCTGGATGTGATTCGCTACCTGCTTGGCGAAGACGTCTGAGACTTCGTTTCTAAGTCAAAAGATGCTTGGCCATCCACTTCCAATGTGATCAACGACGACTCAGGAGATTTTTCCAGCGCACAGCAGCTAAAGGCAGGCTCCAAATCGCTGTTTTCTTAAGAACTGCTTCGATCTCACCACTGCGCGTCTGATATTTCATTTTTACAAGAGACAGCGCAGTTTCCTGTTGCATTTTGAGTTCGGCTTGGTTTGCATGAGCTTTTATCAACAATGGCGGTCAGGATATGGAACCCTATAAAGACGCATTCGTGGAATTCTTGGTTGAAACCGGGGCCTTGCGCTTCGGAGATTTTAAGCTGAAAAGCGGGCGTGAATCGCCCTATTTTTTCAACTCCGGGCTGTTCGACACAGGCGATTCGATCGCGCGGCTGGGGTATTTCTACACCTGCGCGATGGCCGGGCTCAGCGAAACGCCGACAGTGCTGTTTGGACCGGCGTACAAGGGCATTCCGCTGTGCGTGGCCACGGCGACGTGCCTGACGCAACGCTTCGGCACGAATGTGGCCTATTGCTTTGACCGCAAGGAGTCCAAGGATCACGGCGAAGGCGGACTCTTGGTCGGCCGCGTGCCGAAGGAAAGCGACACTATCTGCATCGTGGACGACGTGATCACGAGCGGCGCGACAAAGCTGGAGGCCATCGAGCGGCTGCGCTCGCAAACCCCGGCGAAGGTCGTTTCGCTGGTGATCGCGTTGAATCGCTGCGAGCAAGACGACGAGGGCGGCGATCCTGTGGCGAAGCTGGCGGAGCGCGCCGGCGTGGAAGTGCGCAGCATCGCGACGATCCATGACATCCTGCGTCACGTGACGGAGAGCGGCAATAAAGCCGCGGCAAACGCCATCCGGGCGTATCAAGAGCAATATGGAGTGGAGCCTTTATGTCAATCGTGAACGCCACGTTTCCGGAATCGCACACGGAATTTTTCACATTTGACGGCATGACGCTGGAGAGCGGGGAATTCCTGGGGCCGATCACCATCGCCTATCAGACTTACGGCACACTTTCTCCCGCGAAAGACAACGCCGTGCTGCTGTTTCACGCTATGACGGGCAATCAGAACGCCGCCGGCTTCAATCCTGAAGTGCCCGGCTGCCCTTACTGGAACGACGAATGCCAGCAGGGCTGGTGGAACGGTTTCATCGGCTCAGGCTGCGCGCTGGATACGGACAAGGTCTTCGTGATTTGCTGCAACTACATCGGCGGATGCTACGGCTCGACGGGTCCGTCGAGCATCAACCCGCAAACGGGCAAACCCTACGCCGGAGATTTTCCCAGCATTTCGCTCTCCGACATTGTGGATAGCCAGTTGAAAGTCATCGAGCACTTGGGCATTGAGACTCTGCTGATGGCGTTGGGCGGCAGTCTTGGCGGTTATATGGCCATGGACCTGGCGGCGCGCCATCCTGAGAAAGTGCGCGCCGTGGCGCCGATCGCCTCGGCCGCCCGCACGCCAGTGCTGAGCAAGGTTTCCAACTTTGAGCAGATCTTCGCGATTGAGGAAGATCCGAATTTCAACCGGGGCTTTTATTACGACGGCGAGGTTCCGCGCAAGGGGCTGTGCCTGGCGCGCATGATCGCCAATAAATATTTCGTTTCGCTGGGAGTGCTGGAAAACCGCGCCAAGCAGCATATCCTGCAGCATGAAGACGATCTGAGCGGCTATAAAATGAAACACCAGGTCGAGTCTTACATGCTCTATCAGGGCAAGAAATTCGTCGAGCGCTTCGACGCGAACACCTATTTGCGGATTAGCGAGGCTTGGCAGAATTATGATCTGATCGGCAAGCACGGCGGCGGCAGCCTGGCCCAGGCGCTGGCGCCCTGCAAGGATCAGAAGTGGCTGGTTTTCACGATCAACAGCGATGTCTGCTTCTATCCCGAAATGCAGTATGAAATCGCGCAGGCGCTAAGCGACAATGGAATTCATCACCAGCACGTGACGGTGCATAGCGAAAAAGGCCACGACGCGTTTCTGCTCGAACCGCATCGCTTCACGCCGCATATCCATTTCCTGGCTAACGACGTGCTGAAAAGCATCCGCTGAAATTGAGGCGCATCACACGGAGCTATGATAGGACATTTGCTCCGGAAGCGCTTTCAATTCGACGCTGCCATCCGGATAAAAATCCATCATGATCGCCCAGAAACTGCCCCCCTCCACGTCGACGCGGATCTTGCCTTGATCCTCGCCGGGCGTCATGCCGGCGAGTTTGCGCAGCTCTCTCAGCAGGAGCGGATGCGCTTGTTCGCCTTCTAAAATGTAGTGGCGTTTGGCCGATTGGAGCAGGAGCGGGATGAACCTGTTGACAATTTGACGAGCATTCATAAAACGCTACCCTTCTCATTCATCACAAGACATTACTGAATTATCTACACTAGGGGCGCGATTGACAAGAAAAAAGGCAAGAGAGAAGAAAAGATTGTGAGAATTTTCACTGTTTCTGCTAACCCATGCTGGCCAAGCGCCGCAGGTCTTCCTCGGCGCCCATCAACAGCATGGAATCGCCCTCGTGCAAGACGAATTTCGGGCTGAGCGGCTGCATTTTTTCGCGGCCATCCACCATGCGCTTCACCACCAGCACCGTCGGTCCGTACTTCCGGCGGATGTCCGCCTCATCGAGCGTTTGATTAAAGAAGCGGGAGGGAACCTTGAGTTCCATCATGCTGAGGCCCTCCACGCCCGGAACCTGCATCGCCGGAGCGCCCTTGCTCACGGCCACGGCCATATTGTGCGCCATGTCGCTCTTGATCAGCTCTTCGTTGTAGGTCTGGATCACATCATCCGGCCAGACGGCGCCGATCAGTTTGCCGTCTTCCACCACGGGAATCTCCGTGCGTTGATTGCGCTCCATCAGCCGCATCGCCGTATCGAGATTTTCATGCGGCGCGATTTGAGGGATGTCTTCCGTGATCATTAATTCCTGGGCGATCATGAGCTGCTTGAAGGATTCCACTTCGTCCAGCAGCGGACGGATGTCGTCGATCGAGATGCGCCCCAGGAAGCGTCGTTCTCCGTCGATGACGAAAACCGATGAAACTGTGCGCGCGACAAAGTGCGAGAGGATCACGGTGAGCGAGTCACGAAGCCCGCAGGTGGCCACTTCCTCGCGCATAATCTCACGTACGGGGATATGGCGCAGCAAATTGACATCGCGGCCGGCGTGCAGATCGATGCCGCGCCGGAGGAGTTTCAGGGTGTAGATGCTTGGATCAAACAGTTTCATCGCCAGCACATTGGCGGTGATCACGCTGACCATCAACGGCAGGATGATCTTATAGTCGTTCGTCATTTCGAAAATCATCAGAATCCCGGTGAGCGGGGCGTGCATGCTGCATCCCAGCACGGCGCCCATGCCGACCAGCGCATACGCTCCTGGCGCGGCGGTCGATTCCGGCCAGATGCCGTGGACGATGCAGCCAATGAATCCGCCGAGCATGGCGCCGATAAACAGCGAAGGCGAAAAGACGCCGCCCGAACCGCCCGTGCCGAGGGTGACGCTGACAGAGATCATTTTGATGAGTACGAGCAGCGCCAGAATACCCCAGGTCATCTCGTTTTTCAGGGCAAGCAGGATGGCTTCCTCGCCCGAACCAAAGATGTGCGGCAGTTTCAGCCCGATCAAGCCGATGGCGAGTCCGCCGAGCATCGTGAGCAACGGCGGCCAGATTTTGATTTTTTCAAAGAAGTCTTCCGACCAGTACAGCGTCTTGATAAAGGCGATGGCGGCGAATGCGGCCGCGACGCCCAGCACGGCGTAAGCGAAAAGCTCCATCGGATTTTGCAGCTGATAGTGAAACAGCCGCACGTCGGTCAAGCCGAGGCCGGGCATGGTGAACGCCGGGGCGTCGCCGAGGAAGAAGCGCGCGACGACCGTGCTGCAGACCGAGGCGATGACGATGGGGGAGAAGGAGGTGACGGCGAAATCGCCCAGCACGACCTCAGCGGCGAAGATCGCGCCGGCGATGGGCGCGTTGAAAGTGCCCGCGATGCCGGCCGCCGCGCCGCAGCCCACGAGCGTACGCAGTCGGCGTTCGTCGATGCGCAGCCATTGACCCACGGCGGAACCAAGCGTGGCGCCGATATGCACCACCGGGCCTTCCTTGCCGACCGAGCCGCCCGTGGCGATGCAGAGTCCGGAGGCGATCATGCGCGTCAGGATCACGCTCGGATTCAACCGGCCGCCGTGCAGGGCCACGGATTCCATCACTTCCGGCACTCCGTGTCCCTTGGATTCGCCTGCGACGTATTTAATGAAGAGACCGACCGTGAGGCCGCCCAGCGTCGGGACGCCGATGATCCAGTACCAGGGAAGCTCCTTGAAGTGTTCCAGGTTGTATTCTTCCGCCAGGTTCCAAACGATGGTTTGCACGAAATGGATCAAGTGAAAGAATACGACGACGGAGCATCCGCCGAGGAGGCCGACGATCAGCGCCAGCAGCATCAGGTAGAAATTTTCGGATTGCCGCCAGTGGTCATGCCATCGGCGGACGCACTGGAACATCGAGTGAACTTGCATTTGCGCCGTTGCTTTTTCCCGTCAATGAATTCATTCCATTCGAGGACCGACTTGCACGATGACCGGCGTCTTGAAATATTGCCGGGCCGCGGCCTGAACGTCCTGGGCCGTGACACGCCGGATGTCTTCTTCAAAGAGCTGATCGTAGGCCGCTCCCAGGCCCAGCTGGTCGTAGCTGCCGAGGATGCTCACGCATGCCATGTTGGTCTGATGCGCGATCTGGAATTTGCCGATGATGTAGTTTTTCGCCCGCTCCATTTCCGCGTCTGACGCCTGCTCTTCCTGCAGGCGGTCGATTTCACTGCTGATCCCGTTCACCGCGCGCATGGAGTTTTGCGGCTGCGTGCCGATGTAAAAGATCACGTTCGCCGCTTCGCGCCGGAGCGACAGCCGTCCGCCGACCTGATAGGCCAGCCCTTGCTTGTCGCGGAGTTCCGTGAACATGCGCGATGACATTCCCTCGCCGAGGATCGCCGTGGCGACGCGCAAGGCCGGGATGTCCGGGTTGTTCGCGGCGCAGACGGGAAATCCATAGCAGATGAATTGCTGTTCGACGTCGCGATCAAACTGCTTCATGCTGTAACGCTGGCTGAAACTCTTCGAGACCTTGATCGTGCGGCCCGGGTCATTGCTGAACTCGCCGAAATATTGTTCGACTTTCCGTCCGAAGCCGCCGGCCTCGAAATCGCCCATCGCGACGAGCGTCAGACGCGCGGGTTGATAATACTGCCGGTGAAACTGCTTCACGTCCTCGCGGGTCAATTGAAGCAGCGTCTCCGGCTCGCCCAGCACCGGGCGGCCGTAGGAATGGCCGGGATAGATTTCTTTGTTAAATTGCTTCAGCGCGAATGTGGGGGGCTGATCTTCGGCGATGCGGATGCGCGAGAGAACGAACTGCCGTTCCTTATCCAGTTGCTCCGCGGGAAATGCCGGCCGGAAAAGGCAGTCTGCGATCAGCTCGAGCGACAGCTCGGCTTGATCGATTGTGGCGATGACGGCGATCTCGCTGTAATCATGCTGCACGGAGACGCCGATAGAGCCGCCGACGGATTCGATGGCCTCGGAGATTTCCTCGGCGCTGCGCGTTTGAGTGCCCTTGAGCAGCAACTGATGCGTCAGATTGGAGAGGCCGCTCTGCTCCGCCGGTTCGAGCATGAGGCCGATGTCGAGAAATCCCTTGATCGCTAAAACCTGATTGCTGGAATTCGGCACGAGCATGACGCGAATGCCGTTGTCTAATTCCATCGTCTCCAATCTTTCCGCCAAACCTCGGTTTTCACGCTCGCTGCCGGATGTTTCCTCGTTCTGGGCCGGAGCGCTGGTCAGCGTCCATGCAATGAGCGCGATGATTCCTAAAAGCAACCGGCGATTTGGCATGATAGAGTCTTCCTTGATTGAGCGCAGCACAATCTTGGCGTTGTGTTTCCGGCCGGTCAGTTCAATTTGCGGTGATTTTCGTGATGACGATGACGGCGGCCAAGGTTGTCTTTTTGCCAGAGCGGCAAAGCATCCGCAAGAGAATTTCACCCTATCGATCTTTGGGCGCAGGAACGCTCTCGATGGTTTTATTTGAGATACTGCGCATTGAACAAGGGATAATCGCGCGCCGTGCAACGCAGGGCTGGAGCTCAATTGCACTTAAGCCGTCTGCGTTTCAGCGAGCTGCCCGTTTCAAGCCATCGTGGTGAGGAGATGCTCGAAATCCGGCGGAAGCAGTCCGACAAATTTAATGCCTGCTTCAAAGGCAGACTGAGGCATATTTCCGGAGCCGTTGCGCTCGTTGCAATAGAGCGCCTTGCCGAGCACAAAGATGCCAAAATTCCGGTTGGGGATGCTGATATTGAGCTGAATCATGATGGGCGTTGAGATCGATTCGTCCAGCAGGAGCCGCGCTCCGCCGCGGCTGATGTCCATCGTAAGACACTTGCCGAACTCGAACGGCGTCGCGCCTTTTCCGGATAGCACGCTGAATGACACCTTGAATTTGCCAGCGTATCGCTTATATTTCCGGTTTTCATCGGACGAATTGTTGATTGTAATTCGCATTCGCTTACGCTCCCGAGGTCAAAATATCCGTTGGCGCGTCGAACCTTTCGACGCTTGATTTGGACAGATGAGGATGTGGTTTGGATCTGGCGTGGTCTGTCGCGCCTTCCCATGAAACAACACGAATCTTGATTATAATTCGATCAATAGCGCAACATGCAAGGAAAAAAGCCGGACAGATGGCGCCGCGGAATGATTTCTCTGTTCCCGGTCCTATCAGGAGGAGCGATGCAATCCTATTGGATCGGAGGTTTAGGGATGAGGCGGATGCTTGACACCTCATTTTACTGGCGTTGCCAGTTATTCCAAGATTGCCGGTTGGATAATATAGAGCTAATTTAAAAATAGGCCAAACGTCGAATTTTAAAGACATCAATTGGAGAGTCTGCTTGATTCAGCCCCAGCCTTACGCC
>JAFGJS010000058.1 GCA_016928995.1 Candidatus Sumerlaeota bacterium
CCTCGCTTGAAAAGGAATGGGAGTCATTTCTCGTCTCCAGATGTACTTTCGCATAACTTTGGGAGCTCCGTCAAGATGCGCCCTTCGTCAATTCGTCAACTCGACGATATCTTTGCGGTTGCACGGATGGTTGGGATTTGTGAGAATTATCGCTTAACGACGCATCGAACACGCGTGGGATGGAGCTCATTTTGATTCGCAAGATCGTGGCTCATCTATCGCCGAGTATGAAGGCGCGATTAAAGGACTCGCCGTTGGCGCAAGCGGTGGGGCGGCGTATGCTTGCGCGCGAGGTCGTGGATTTTCGCGAGCAGGGCCGCGTGTTCAGCGTCCGCATGGACATGACCAACATCTGCAACCTGCAATGCAAGATGTGCCCCTGGCCCGCGCTGGCCAAATCCGGCAAGGTGCGCCGCGAGGACATGCCGCTCGAGCTGTTTCAGCGCATCGCGGAGCAGGTCTTCCCCTACACGCGCAACCTGCAACTGGGCTGCGAGTTCGAGGCCACGCTGCACCCGAACCTGCCGGAGATGCTGCGCATCGCCATGGATAGCGGCGTGACGCAAAGCGGCATGATCACCAACGGCACGAGGCTCACGCCGCAGCTCTGCGAGGCCATCGCGCAATCGGACCTGACCAGCGTGGGCATCTCCATTGATGGCCCGGACGCCGAGTCGTTCGAGTCGATCCGCATCGGCGCGAAGTTCGACCAGGTGATCCAGAGAGCAAAGCGCTACGTTGAGACGCTCCAGCGGCAAGAGCGTCCCGGTCCGCGCCTGAAGATCAACCATGTGCTGATGTGCTCGACGCTGGACCGGCTGGATGATTTCGCGCGGCTATGCATCGACATCGGCGCGAGTGAAATCGAGTTTCTGCACTGCGCGCCGCGAACGCGCGAGAACGCGGAATATGCGGGCAATCGCCCAGAGGCGTATAATGCGGCGCGCGAACGGACGGTTCTGCTGCTCGACGCCGCCGGGGTACGCTACGACATCCCCGATCCGTTCGATCTGGACGACGAAACGGGCCGCTATGAAGTGCGCGATGTGAACCGCGAGATCTGCGGCCAATGCCAGGCGCCGTGGCGCTTGATGCAGATCAACAGCCGGGGCCAGGTTTTTCCCTGTTCTCCGCGCACGGTCAAACCGCCCTTCGGCGATTTCCGTCGTGAAACCTTCGACGAGATCTGGAACAACCTGCAATACTTGCAATTGCGCTATGAACTGCGCACGGGGCAACCCAGCGGGCCATGCGTCGGCTGCCGCTCCTTCAGCACCGGCAAGGCGCTGGAAGAGTTCTAATTTTTCTGACAGGATGAACAGGATTGACAAGATCAATGCTATTCAGAATTCAATCCGATCAAATTTGATATAGCCATCTAAAATCTGTTCGAAAAAAAGGCCTAAAAATCATGCCCATCTTGTTCATCCCGTCAAAAATAATTTGGCATATGCGGTGCTTATGAATGTTTCCTCCCCATACCTGCGATTTTTCTTCCTGGCGCTGGTGACGGCGCTGTCCGGGGCGATGATGCCAGGGCCGATGCTGGCCGCGGTGATCAGCCAGACGGCGCTGCAGGGCTGGCGCGCATGCGCGGGGATTCTGCTGGGGCACGCGATCCTTGAACTGGGCATCCTTGGTCTGATGGCATTCGGCTTTCAACGGGCGCTGGCACGACGCGGCACGCGAGCCGCCATCGGCCTGATCGGCGGCGCCGCCCTGCTATGGATGGGCGCGGATATGCTGCGTTGCGCGGGCGGTATCTCGCTCGAACTCGCCGTACAGGAGGCCAAATACATCTCGTTGCCCATGCTCGTTTTGCTGGGAGCGATGGTCAGCATCGCCAATCCGTACTTCACCGGATGGTGGGCCACGATCGGCGCGGGGCAAGTGGCGCAGCTCGCGCCCCGGACGTTCCGCGAATACACCGCGTTCTACATCGGCCATGAGGGGGGAGACATCGTCTGGTATGGCTTCATCGCCGCGGCGGTGATCACCGGCCGCAACTGGCTCTCGGACGAAATTTATCGCATGATGATTTACTTCTTCGGCGTCGTGCTGCTTGCGTTAGGCCTGCTGTTCCTGGTCATCAGCGTCCGGTTGTTACGCTACTTTCAACTTAGCAAGGTGCTTGAGGAATTGTGAGAATTGTTTAATTGGATTGAACGTCCATAATATCTCGCCAAATAGGGCGCTCTTCCCAATTCGCCGGAAAACCCATGTCAGGTAAATATTTCGGAGGAAGTGATTTGATGTGTTCGATGACGGTCTTGCTCCAATGGGAATGAGGCTCGATGATTTGCATCATGTAAATCAACATGATTAAAGTGTTGTAAATATGACGTTCGTTAGAAGGGATGGCAGTGAAATTTATTCGCAAATCGAATGGCCTTTTCGGAATTATGAGTTTGACGACAAATTTGCGATTCCATATGCGCGCATGATGTGCTGCATGGTTCCGCACTGTTGTGAGATGATGTAGAAACGACGCTAGAATTTTCTCATCCAACCGATACACCGCCGCAATTTTTTGACGGATGCTCCTCTCTTTAAGATTCTGAAAAAAATGGGATACTAAACCAAACGACAGGACTTCACATACAGCCCAGATCGGAGGGCGCTCCATCTCATATTTTCTTCTGAAGTGTAACACAAAATCTTCGGTGCTTCTTTGGAGCAGATCATCCAATTTTGACAAATTTTTACAAAGACGATCAGAATTCGAAAAAAACTGACTATCCTCATAAGATTGCGCTCCATATTGATGGGCCAAAACATAAGCCCATTGTGTACGCACTGAAATCTCAACACGCTTACAGGCATCAAGAATCAAACGGCGTAAAGTCCGATCGAAATGATAAAGAATCCAAAGATCGCTGAAACTTGTTCCAGGCAAAAACTGGTCGGGATTTCCTTGAACAGAAAGTGGAAAGCGATACGCTGAAAGTCTGTAATAATTCAAATGGGACAGGCAATGGCATGCAAATGCTTCATCATCAACCATAAGTCCACGATCTTTCCATATTTCCAGTTGCTCTTGAAAAGTCTTAGGTGGCTTTGTATATGATTGAGACATAGTGGACATTGCCATGATTTATAAATGAGAAACCCCCCGGGTGCGCATCGTTGAGAGGCGTGGGGGGTGTTATTAATAAGTATTATAATGATGACATCCAGCATTTCAACAAAAAAAAACAGTCTCTTTTCTTTTTAAAATTTATAAAATAATCGCCGCGATGCAGGCGGTGGACATGCAGGCGAAGGTTCCGGCGAACATGGCGCGCAGGGCCAGGCGCGAAAGGTCCGTGCGGCGGTCCGGCGCCATCACGGCCAGGCCGCCGATCTGAATCCCGATGCTGCCGAAATTCGCAAAGCCGCACAGCGCATAAGCCGCGATGATCTGCGCGCGCGGACTCAGCGTCTCCGCGATGGCGCTCATCTCGCTGTACGCCACGAACTCATTCACCAGCATCTTGATGCCCAGCAGCCGGCCGACCAGCAACGCGTCGTGCGGATCCGTCACGCCCATCAGGTACGCGAATGGCGCAAAAGCGAAGCCGATCAGGCTGCGCAAATTCCACCAATCGGGAATCTCATCCTTGGCCATAAAAATCGAGGCGCCGCCATGCAAAATCAAATCGCCAAAGGCAACCAGCGCCACGAACACGATCAGCATCGCCAGCACGTTGAGATACAGCATCAGCCCGTCGCGCGTGCCGAGGGTCACGGCGTCCAACATGTTGCTCGATTCCGGCTTATACTCCACATCCACTACGCCCAGCGTCTCCGGCGTTTCCGTCTCCGGCACGAAGAGCTTGCCGAACAGCAGCGCGGCCGGCGCGGACATCAACGACGCCGTGAGCAGATGCCCGGCGATGCCCGGCACTTTGCCGTTCAGCATGCCGACATACGCCGCCATCACGCCGCCCGCCACCGTGGCGAAGCCGCCGGTCATCACGGTCATCAGTTCGCTGTTGGTCATGCGGTTGATGAAGGGCCGGACCATCAGCGGCGCCTCGGTCTGGCCGACGAAGATGTTGGCCGACGCGCTCAGCGTCTCCGCGCCGCTGGTTTTCATCGTGATCATCATGATCCACGCCAACGCCCGCACCACGCGCTGCATGATGCCGTAATGATAGAGGATCGCCATCAGCGCGCTGAAGAACATAATCGTCGGCAGCACCGTGAAGGCCAGGTAGCCATGCTGCGCCGCATCGCCAAAGACAAACGAGGTGCCGGCGTTCGTGCAGTTCACCAGCGCCACGAAGGCGTCGTTGAACCACTGAAAAAAACGATCCGTATACAATTTGTCGGTTACTTTGGGATTCAGCGCTAAAATCGCCAGCGCGACTTGCAAGCCAAACCCCCAGAGGAACAGCGGCCAGCGTTTGAGCGCGGCCTTGCGGTCCGTGCTGAAAGCCAGGCACAACGCGACCATCGCGGCGATGCCCAGCACCGGCATCATGCGATCAAAAACAGCCATGAATGAATGCTCCGCGTATCAAGATCGCGCATTCCGCCGAAATCACCGGCGGCTCGCAAGACAAATCAGTGACTGATGTCACTCAGCCATAATTATTTTTGACAGGATGAACGGGATCAACAAGATACTGAATACTGCCGCCGGTTCTTTTTGCATGGTTTTCGATGGATTGAAGTTTGTTGATTGTATGATGTTGGTTCATCCGCTGCAACTCGATAACAATCCAACCGAAACAAACACATGGATACCGACAGCACAAATTTTTTGAGGCCTTAAAAAATCAGTCCTCTCCCAATCCAGTCAATCCTGTTGATCCTGTCAAAAAATATGCGCGTAATGTCAATCAGTACGTGATTTGAAAGGAATCGCAGCCCTTTTCATCGTCAAGCCAGACCGCATGCAGATCATCGACGCGGCCAAACGCCGGGCCTTTGCGGAGCTGATCGATCAATCGCTCCAGCGTCGCGCGATCGCCCTCCGCGTATGTCTCTACCTGGTTGCCGGTGTGCAGATTGCGCACCCAGCCCTTCACCCCCAGCGCTTCAGCGGAGCGCTGAACGAAATAACGGAATCCGACTCCCTGCACCCGCCCCGTCACGATGATCCGGATGGCAGGCATGGATCATTTGCCCCCGTTATCCACCGGCCGCGAAATTCGCAAGAAGTCCTCTTTGCCGTACTCCACATGACGGCGCATCATCGCCGAAGACTCATCCGGATCGCCCTTTTCGAAAACTTTGAGCAGATTGACGTGGCTCAATTCATCCTCCACGACCATCAACTCGCCGCCGCCGGACGCGCTGAGCAGGATGAAATATCCCGCGCGAATGATCCGGTCGTATTCCCGCACGAATCCGGGACAATCGGCCAGGGCCACCAGCGCGCGATGGAAGCGGATCTCGCCCTGCCAGTCGATCTCCGACTCCGTGCGCATGGCATTGTCGCGAAACTCCGCCATTTCCATCAGCCGGTCCATGTTGCGGCGAATCGGCTCGCCGCAAAACAACCGGGCCGCCTGCGACTCCATCGCCGCGCGCATCAACACCTGCACGCGGAAATCCTCGCGGTGGACGATGCGGATGCGGGTGATCTTGCGCGGAAGGATCTCCACGATCCCCTCATGCTCCAGGCGGCTGAGCGCCTTGACCACCGGCGAAACGCTCACGCCCAATTCATCGGCAATCTCGCGGCGATCCAGAATATCTCCCGGCAGGAGTTGCCGCTGAATAATGCGGTGGTAAAGATCGCGGAAAACCCGGTCGGATAAAGATTCCGCCTCAGTTGTGGACACTGTAATCATGTTACATTTTTCCTCACAGACAAATTAACTGACTCAACATTCAAAGCAAATCAAGTATATATACTGTAACCGCCACATGGCCAAAGTCAACTGAAACATCAGCTGGATGAAAGAAAATTCAATCAGATTAAATTCGCTGCAAAAAAAGCCGATTTGATATTTCAAGTGAGACTTTATCCTTGAACTATTCCTTTGAGAGCCGTACCTTGCCCCTTTTAAGGATGACTTGTAATCAACTCATATGAATTGCGCTTTTTTGCACGATTGAAAAAAATTTGTAAATTGCACCGGTGAACCGATTATCACCCGCGAAAAAACGGAGCGCGTATCATGGACTCGCGGCGGCAACAGAAAATTCACATCATCGATTCCCATACTGGCGGCGAGCCGACGCGCGTCGTGATCAGCGGATGGCCGGAACTCGGGCGATGCTCGCTCGCTGAGCGGCGCGATCTGCTGCGGCGGGAGCATGACGATTATCGCTCCGCCACGGTTCAGGAGCCGCGCGGCGCGGACCAGATCGTCGGCGCGTTGCTCTGCGAACCGAATGATCCTTCCTGCTCGGCCGGTGTGATTTTTTTCAACAACATCGACTATCTGGGCATGTGCGGGCACGGCACGATCGGCGTTGTCGTGACGCTGAACTGGCTGGGGCGGATCACTGCCGGCGTCCATCGCATCGAAACGCCAGTCGGCATTGTCGAAACCGAACTCCATGCGACCGGCGAAGTCACGGTGCGCAATGTGCCGAGTTATCGCTACAAGACCGGCGTCGAAGTGCAAGTCGAAGGCTTCGGTCCGCTGAAAGGCGACGTCGCCTGGGGCGGCAACTGGTTCTTTCTGGTCAACGAACACGGCCAAGAAGTGACGATGAAGAATATCGACGCGCTGACCGGTTTCAGCTGGCGCATCCGCCAGGCGCTCGAAGCGCAAGGCGTCACGGGCAAAGATGGCGCTCTAATCGACCATATCGAACTTTACGGCCCGCCGTCGAGCGATGCGGCGGACAGCAAGAATTTCGTGCTGTGTCCGGGCAAGGCTTACGACCGCTCGCCCTGCGGCACGGGCACTAGCGCTAAGTTGGCCTGCCTGTATGATGCGGGCAAGCTCAAGGAAGGCGAAATCTGGCGTCAGGAAAGCATCATCGGCAGCGTCTTCGAAGGCAAAGTCGAAGTGCGCGACGGCCAAATTATCCCGTGGATCAAAGGCTCTGCCTTTATCAATTCCGAAGCCACGTTGATACTGGACTCGAACGATCCGTTCTGCATGGGGATCCGTAGCGAATGAAACGCGCATATGACATCCTGATCGCCGGCGGAGGCATCGTCGGAGCGGCATGCGCGGATGAACTCGCGCGGCGCGGCGCGGATGTCTGCGTAGTCGAGGCGGAATGCGCCGGATCGGGCGCCACGGCCGCCGGCATGGGGCACGTCGTGGTGATGGATGATTCCGAGGCGCAGTTCGCGCTGAATCATTGCTCGCAGCAGTTGTGGAATGAATTGCGCGAAGCGCTGCCGGAAAATTGCGAATTCGACGGCTGCGGCACACTGTGGGCGGCGGCGGACGAAGAGGAAATGAACGAAGCGCGCCGCAAGGCGGATCATTACGCCGCGCGCGGAGTAGCCGCGGAAATCCTCGACTCGGCGGCGCTGGCCGAAGCGGAACCGAATCTGCGGCCGGGCCTGGCGGGAGCGCTGTTCGTGCCGGGCGACTCCGTGGTGTTTGCGCCGTGCGTGGCGAAATGGTTGCTGGATCGCGCGATGGAAAACGGCGCGACGCTCATCACGGGCAAGCGCATCGTGGAACTGCGCAGCGATGGAGCGGTCTTGAACGACGGCTCGATCATTTCCGCCAAGCGCATGGTCAACGCCGCCGGCAGCCTGGCGCCGCAACTCACACCCGGCATTCCCGTGCGGCCGCGCAAGGGCCACATCGTTGTCACGGATCGTTATCCCGGCTTCGTGCGGCATCACATCACCGAACTGGGCTATCTGAAAAACGCGCACGCCTCGGATCGCGATTCCGTCTCGTTCGTCGTGCAGCGCCGCATGACGGGCCAGGTGCTGCTTGGCTCCTCGCGGCAATTCGACGTGACGGATGCGGCGATCGAGCCGGGAATCCTCGCGCGGATGATCCAGCGCGCGCTGGAATACATGCCCGGACTGGGCCAGCTCAACACAATCCGCTGCTGGGCCGGATTCCGTGCGGCCACGCCGGATAATCTGCCGTTGATCGGACCGCATCCCACTCGCGAAAACCTGTGGCTCGCCACGGGGCATGAGGGGCTGGGGATCACCATGGCGCCCGGCACGGGACGGCTGCTGGCCGATTTGATGCTTGATGGCGAAGCGCTGATTGATCCGGCGCCCTATCTGCCTGCGCGATTTGCGAACAGCGAGGCGCGACATGGCTGACGCAAAGCGAAACGGGATCAAGGTCTGGGTGAACGGCGCGGAACTAAGCGTGCCGCCGGATTGCACGGCCGCCGCCGCCGTGGCGCGAGCGGGCGTCACGATGCATCGGCGCTCGGTCGAAGGCCACGCCCGCGGACCGCTCTGCGGCATGGGTGTCTGCATGGAATGCCGCGTCACGATCAACGGCGAGTTGCATCAGCGCGGCTGCCAAACGCTGTGCATGGATGGCATGCGGATCGAAACGGCGGAGGTCGCAAGCGATGCCTGAGCGAACCTGCCGCATAGCGATCATCGGCGCCGGACCGGCCGGCATGGCCGCGGCCGTGAGCGCCGTGGAGGCTGGCGCGGAAAACGTGCTCGTGATCGACGACAATCCGCGACCGGGCGGTCAAATCTGGCGCGGCGAAACCGATGACGCCACAGCGCGGGAATGGATGCAGAAGTTCGAGCCGTGCGGCGCGGCGCTGCTGGGACAAACGCGCATCGTGGCGGCGCCGCAGCCCGGCGTGCTGCTGGCGGAAAACGGCGCCAAAACGCTGACGATCCGCTACGAAAAATTGATCCTGGCCACCGGCGCAAGCGAGCGCTTCCTGCCGTTTCCCGGATGGACGCGGCCGAACGTGATGGGCGCGGGCGGACTGCAAACGCTGGCCAAGGGCGGATTGCCGCTGGAAGGCAAGCGTGTCGTGGTCGCGGGCAGCGGTCCGCTGCTGCTGGCCGTGGCCGATGAAATGTGGCATATGGGCGCGCGGATCAAGTGCATCGCCGAACAAGCAGCGCCGAATGCCGTCATGAGATTGGGCTTGCGCCTGCTGGGCAGTCCCGGCAAATTGGCTCAAGCCGTGCAATTAAAGTTGCGGTTGTTCGGCGTTCCGTATCGGATGGGGTGGCATCCCTTGCAGGTTGACGGCGCAGACGGAACAAGCGGCGATGACAGCGATGCGCCCGTGGCCTCCGTGACGCTGACGAACGGAGCGGCGAAGCGCATCCAGATTCCATGCGACTATCTCGCATGCGCGTTTCATCTCACACCCCGCCTCGAGCTTGCTCATCTGCTCGGTTGCGACACTGAATGGATCGAACGGCAATGTCAGCGCCGCACAACAGTGGACGCATGGCAGCGCTCGTCGGTCGAAGGGGTGTATTGCGCGGGTGAATCAACCGGCGTCGGTGGAGTGGACGCCGCGCTGATCGAAGGCCGCATCGCGGGATACGCCGCCACCGGAGCGCAGGATCGGGCGCGGCCGTTGTTGAAGCAGCGCGACGCCTGGCGGCGCTTTGCTGATGCGATGAACGAAACATTCGCTCCACGACCGGAGCTGCGCATGCTCCCTGAACCGCGGACCATCATCTGCCGTTGCGAGGACGTTCGTTACGAGCAAGTGGTCGCGAAGGAATCTTGGCGCGCGGCGAAATTGCACACGCGTCACGGCATGGGCGCCTGTCAGGGGCGCATCTGCGGCGGAGCGGCGGAGTTCCTGTTCGACTGGAGCGCGCGATCTTCCCGTCCGCCGGTATGCCCAACGCGCATGAAAACGCTTGCGGAACGCCCATCCGCGGATCAAAAGGGCGACTGAGCATGATCTATCACGAAGGAGTCTTAATATAATGCAATTTCATGGCATCATCATTCCGGTCATCACACCCTTTCACGAGGATTACTCCATCGACGAGGAATCTTACGCCGGAATGATTGAACGGCTGATCAAACTCGGCGCGCACGCAATCGTGATCGGCGGCACCACCGGCGAGAATTACGCGCTGACCAAGGATGAACGCATCCGGCAATTTAAATTCGCCAGCGAAGTGATCAAAAAACGTGTGCCGTGGCTGGCCGGCGTGAATGACCTTCGCACTGAAGACGTCTGCGTCTATAGCGTCGCGGCGCGCGAAGCGGGAGCAGATGCGCTGCTGCTGGGCGTTCCCCCGTATTCCGTGCCAACGGACCAGGAACTGGCGCTGCACGCCCTCAAGGTGGATCGCGAGGCGAACATGCCGATCATGCTCTACAACTATCCCGGCCGCAGCGCCGCTTCGTTCGGCGAGGACTTCCTGCGGCGAGTGGGGCGCAGCGCGAACTTCATCGCGATCAAGGAAAGCAGCGGCGACATCAACCGGGTGCACATGATCGCCCGGGAGTTTCCGCATATGCAGTTGAGCTGCGGCGCGGACGATCAGGCGCTGGAGTTCTTCGCCTGGGGCGCGCAGAGCTGGGTGTGCGCAGCGGCGAATTTCTTCGCCCGCGAGTGCATCTACTTTTGGGAAACCTGCGTGGTGAAGCAGGATTTCGCCACGGGCCGCCGCATCATGAAGGCGATGCTGCCGCTCATGACCGTGCTGGAGCGCGGCGGCAAATTCGTGCAGTGCGTCAAGTACGCCTGCGAGCTGGACGGCATGCCCGCCGGCAAGACAGTCCGCATGCCGTTGCGTCCGCTGAAAAAGGAACTGCAACGCGAAATGCGCGACACGATCAAAACCACCCGCACGGCGATCTGGAACATCGCGGAGGGGAAATGATTTTAACGCAAAGACGCAGAGACGCAGAGATTCATAAAGGGGTGATTTTCTCAACCGGTTATAAAGTGTTTTAAATCATGAATTCAATGGCTATATGCTTTTATCCATTATCATTTTTCATTACGCATCGTTGCGACATTGCGCCTTTGCGTTAACCAAGTTAATGTCAAATTCAAGGAGCGTGGCGAAATGGCTGACTTATTGACCCGGGATGAGTATCTGGCGATTGCGAAGGAGCTGAGCTTTCCTTCGAACGCGCACATCAATGGCAAATTCACAGCGGCGAAATCCGGGAAGACGATCCCTTCGATCAATCCGGCGACGGGCGAGACGCTGACGCAGATCGCCTCATGCGGCGAAGCGGACGTGAACTACGCCGTGAAGAAGGCGCGTCAGGCCTTCGACAGCGGCGTGTGGTCGCGCAAGCATCCCTCGGAGCGCAAAGAGGCGATGATCAAACTGTCCAAGCTGATCAAGCGGCATCGCCATGAACTGGCCGTGATGGAGAGCCTGGACAGCGGCAAGCCGGTCAGCGACTGCGCCACGATCGACATTCCGGAGACGATCCATTGCCTGACATGGTACGCCGAGGCGGCGGATAAAATCTTCGGCCAGATCTCGCCGACGAACGACGACGCCATGGG
The DNA here is from genome assembly GCA_016928995.1 of Candidatus Sumerlaeota bacterium. GTDB lineage: Bacteria > Sumerlaeota > Sumerlaeia > JAFGJS01 > JAFGJS01 > JAFGJS01. The sequence continues at coordinate 11,359 of JAFGJS010000058.1, forward strand.
GCTGATCGTGCGCGAACCGCGCGGCGTCGCGGCGTGCGTGCTGCCGTGGAACTTCCCCATGCTGATGATGGCGTGGAAGGTCGGTCCGGCGCTCGCTTCAGGCAACAGCGTGATCGTCAAGCCGGCTGAGCAAACCAGCATGACCGCGCTGCGCATCGCCGAACTCGCCGCGGAGGCCGGCATCCCCGCCGGCGTTCTCAACGTGGTCCCCGGCCTCGGCGAGACGGCCGGTCGCGCCATCGGTCTGCATCCCGATATCGACGTCGTGTCGTTCACCGGCTCCACGGAAGTCGGACGCTACTTTCTGGATTACTCCGCGAAATCGAATATGAAGCACATCGTGCTCGAATGCGGCGGCAAGAATCCCGCCGTGGTGCTGGAAGACGCGAAGAACCTGGACAACGTGGCCGAACACGTGGTGAACGCCGTGTTCTGGAACATGGGGGAAAACTGCACCTCCAATTCACGGCTCATCGTGCATGAAAAAATCAAGGACGACCTGCTGCGGCGCATCATCGACAAAGTGCGCGACTGGCGCACCGGCGATCCGCTGGAGCCGAACAATCGTCTGGGCGCCATGATTTCGCAGGAGCACTTCGACAAAGTGATGGGCTACATCGAAAAGGGCAAAAAGGAAAAAGGCAAAGTGATCCTCGGCGGCAAGGCGCTGAAAATCGGCAAGGGGCTGTTCATCCCGCCGACGATTTTCGACAACGTGACGCCAAAGATGACCATCGCGAAAGAGGAAATCTTCGGCCCTGTGCTCGCCGTGATGACCGTGAGCAGCGACGACGAGGCGATCCAGCTGGCCAACGACACCTGCTACGGCTTGCAGGCGTCGATCTTCACCAGCGACGTGAAACGCGCCCTGCGCGCCGCGCGCGACGTGAAGGCCGGCACCGTGACGGTGAATTGCTACTGCGAGGGCGACATCACCACGCCGTTCGGCGGATACAAACAATCCGGCTTCGGCGGCCGCGACAACGGCCTGCAGGCCTTCGAGCAATACACCCAGGTCAAAACAATCTGGCTCGACCTGAGCGACAGCGGGATCGACGCGAAACTCGATTGATCGCGCCGCTCCGGATCAATCCGGCCCTTGATCCGCCCCGGCCACCAGAGTAGCCAATGTGTGATTCGCCCACGACAGGCGAATGAGGAATAGAAAAACCAACAGGCGGGAGAAACAACTCCTCCCGCCCTTTACTGATCCTCGGCTTTTTCATCGTAATGCGTATCAGCCCGTTGTGATGAATTTCCACAACATTGATTATTTCAGGAAAATCCACTCACCTTTTGCACTTGATGCATTTTCGGCAATGGAGGATGTTTGTCTGGTGGCGCCAGGACCGGCAAGCGTAGGAACCAACGCCATGTTGCGAGACAGCGCTTCAAATGAGTAAAACGTTTCGGGTTCAAGATTCTGAACCATAATACCCAATATCCCCCCCCAACCGCTTGCCGTTTGCCAGAATGGATCTGTGCCAGACGTGCCGTCGCCTTGTATCCAGACCTTTCCCGCATCGCCGATAGGCGGATTGATGCGAATGGCGTACTCCGTATAGTCGGGATTGCCGTCATGTCCGATAGAAACCTGCAACGAATATGGAGAGAGTTGCTGGACAACCGGCGCCACAGGCGTCAGCGCTCCTGACCAGGTTGTGAAGTTGTCGCATTTCTCGCTGTCGCCCAGCGCATTGGACGCCGCGACCTGAAAGGCATATTGTGTATTCGCAAGAAGCCCTGTTGTCGTCCATTGCTCCATGTTTGCCGTTGTCGTCGCAACCAGATTCGCCGGAGCAGTGGCGCCAATCCCGCTGTATAGTTTAAATTCAGATTCGTTATACGAATTATCCCGCCAAGTCCAAGTGATTTGATCATGAGCAATGGCCGTCGCACCGGGATTGCTGGGCGCCCATGGCGGACAGGGAACGACTCCTTCGCCGACCAAATTGACAATCACCGTCGGGCTGGTGGGGTCATTGGTTTGAAAAGCTAGTTCGGCCGTATAGGTTCCGGTGGTTTCGGGATCGAAGGTAAGGACGAAATCGCGGCTCTCTCCCAATGTCAGCGAGAACGTCGTCGGGGCACTGAGCAGCGCAAATGAACCCGATGTGTTGTTTTGCAGCGTCACGGTCGTAACGACAAGATCGTCCCAGCCGTCGGGATACAGATTCGTCAAAGTCACAGTGGCCGGATCGGTCGGACCGTCCATAATTTCCTGATAGCCGAAATCAAGCACATCGGTCGAAACCGCCGCTTCCGGCCCACTGCCGGTGAACCAAGTATTATCTAAAGTTCGAGAGTACGCATCTAGGCCGTCAATCACCCATATCGAGTTTCGATACACAACGCTGGTATGAAAAGACCGGCCGCCAGGCACGGCTTCACTAGGCACGGCTCCACTATAAGTCCACATGTCGCCATCGGTGGAATAATAGACGCTTGAAAGTGAAGCATCTTTTTCCGCTCCGCACAAATTCCACATTTTATCCTGATAAACAACGGTCGTAAGGCCGCCCCAGTACGCCGCTATATGTTCTGCAGCACCCGTCCAAGTCACACCATCGGAGGAATACCACACATCGGCGTCAATGGATGGATAATGCCCGCTGATGACCCACATTTTATTATCATAAACCACGCTTGAATGTGCGAAACGATCCAAGAAAACCGCCGATCCAGTGGCCAGAGTCCAATTTGCTCCATCCGTGGAATACCAAACCTCCCGCCCTCCAGACGAGCCGCCGATGATCCACATCTTGTTGTCATACACAATGCTGGAATGCGCACAGCGCGGAGCAAAAGTGGCTGATGTCGTCACTTCCGTCCAGTGAACTCCATCCGTTGAATTCCATACATCATTATACGACTCAAAACTATGAGTTTCTTCCGAATAAGAACGACCGCCGATGACCCATATCTTATTGTCATACACCACGCTGGTATGCCAATACCGCTTCGAGAATGGAGCGCAGACCGTCGCGAGTGTCCAAGTGGATCCTGTCTGAGTAAACCATACATCGTTTCGAGAACTGCTTCCATCGACATCATGCCCGCCAATGACCCATATTTTGTCATCAAATACAACGCTGGAATGTCTGGCGCGTTGATTAAATATACGCGTGGTCGTCCAAGTCTCGCCATCCGAAGAATACCAGGAATCACACATCCTTGAAGAAGTGTCCAATCGGCCGCCCAACACCCATATTTTGCCGTCAAAGACGACGCTCGTATGTTCCGAATGCACATTCATATCAGAAAGCCCGGAAGTTTGAGTCCAGTTTATTCCGTCTTCGGAATACCAGGCATCATTCAATTCTGTTGTATATTCCTTGCCGCCGATAACCCACATCTTTCCATCAAAAACAACGCTAGTATGTGTGCTGCGGTCTTGAAAGTCTGCATGTTCCGTAGAACGGGTCCAATTCACCCCATCGTTTGAAAACCAGACATCATTCAAATCTGTATAACTGCCATTGCCACCAATCACCCACATTTTATTGTCGAATACGACGCTTGAGTGCATACAACGCGCCGCAAAATTGGCGTTCGATGTTTCTTGCGTCCAATCAACACCATTTGATGAAGACCATACATCGTTATACTCTTCTCCGTACGAATAGCCATATTCGCCGCCAATGATCCACATCTTATTATTATAGACAAGGCATGTATGATTCCTGCGGCCACTAAAAGCTGCGGAGGCGGTCGCTTGTATCCATGTGCTGCCATCCGAGGAGTACCAAACATCATTTTTGTTCGATACGGCATCAAAACCTCCAATGACCCAAATCTTATTGTCAAATACAACACTGGCATGGCTGTAACGCTTCGAAAAGCTGGCTGATGTTGCTTCTTCATCCCAACTCACCATATCTGCGGAAGACCAGACATCGTTTAATGGGCCCCCATGAGATCCGCCTATAACCCATACTCTGCCATTAAAAACCACACTGGATTGTCCATTTCTTTTAGTGTAGGTCTTCAATCCATCAATATCGCCAGCGTTTCTCCAGTCAATACCAGTCTGAGCGTATGAAGCCGTTGCCCACAAAAGGAAGCACAGTATTATTGAATAATTAAGGCATTTTTTAACATTTTCCCGTGGTGCAAATAAGTCTTTCATAGTCACAGCATTCTCCCATTCGTCTTCGAAATAAACACCCGTAAAGTAATTGCGATTATTCTTTCGTATTAATCGGATGTCAAGGATAACGCACCGTCAATTCCGTTCTGAATAGGAAACGGAAATCCATCGGCCAATGGCCAATGAGAACAGGCGAAGCATAGAAGCATGGAGGCTGTCTTTTCAGGCGCGATGAGGCGCAAGGTGATTTTACCGGCGTTGCGGAGGGCGTCTTTTTCTGCTTCATTTAGGGCATCATCAAGTGAATTTTGATCACCATCCGATTAATTGAAGCCTTCATCAACTTCATTCAGGTCTCCTTCAGGTTATCATGGCTCTTTTCAACCTGATGCAGGCCATCCTTGGGCTAACTTGGTCCTCCATCACCTTAACCGAGGGCATCTTCAGGTTCATCGAGGCCATCTTCGGTTTGCTTGATCCTCGGTTAAGTAAACTTTGTTCCCGGTCAACTTCACTTTGTCCTCGACTGACTAAACTTTGCCCAAGGTTAACTTAATTTTGGGCTCCATCTCTTTAACTGAGGCCTGCTTCAGGTTAATTATGGTCGTCATCAGGTTTTCCAAGGCCTTCACACGGCGATTTGAGGCGAAATACCGGAATTTTTGCGGCGATATTCAAATTTTCAGGGCGATCCGCAATCTTGTCGGAACCGGATGGGAGAATCGTTGTCGGAAATGATAACCGCGGCACATTCCAGTCGCTCATCCCTCCGCCAAAGGAGAAACGAAAATGTCCACCAGAATCGCAGTCAAACCCGCCGCGCTGGCGGCGCAGTGCGCCACGGCGGCGGCCGGCATCGCGTCCGAGGAAGCCTATCCGGTCACGGCGCCTTCCGCCGCCACGATGCAGGGCCACGCGGACGCAATCAACGAAAGGCTCGCGACGATCA
>JAFGJS010000059.1 GCA_016928995.1 Candidatus Sumerlaeota bacterium
ATCCGCAACCTTCAGACGGAAGGCTCCTCCGGTTCGCCAGGACCCACCAGCGCGCAATACACTTGCCGCAGCATTTCGCAGTGGTAAGCAATGGCGTCAATGCAAGCACTACAGCCGTCCCGTTCAACCGGGACGGCTGTTTTATTTGCAGAACGGCGGCTACGATCTTGCATTGACTGAATCCTCCGCCGCGGCGGATCATCAACGCCCATTTCCAGTCTGCTCAAGACCAGTCCCCACATCTTTTTTTATTGCGGTTTGCAGGAACGGTCTGTTGTGATTCCCCCCGCATCAACACAATCATCCATGGAAAGCCGAACCGCATGCTCGAACATCTGACGCAATATATCGAATCCGCCGTGGCCCTGGCTGAAGTCTGGGGGCCGCTGATCATTTTCATCTTCATGGCGGTGGAAAGCTCGCTGGTGCCGTTCCCCAGCGAAATCGTAATGATCCCCGCCGGCGTGATCGTCGCGCGCCATCCTGAATTCTGGTGGTGCCATCCCGCGTCCTTCGGGCTGATTTTCGCGGTTTCCATCGGCCTGGCGGGATCGCTGGCCGGCGCATATTTCAACTACTTCCTCTCAATCTGGCTGGGACGCCCCTTCATGTATCGCTACGGCAAGTATTTCTTCCTCAAGCCGGACCACCTGGAACGCGCCGAGGAGATTTTCCGTGAATACGGCGAAGTGGCGACGTTTGTCTGCCGCCTCTTGCCGGCCATTCGCCAGTTGATCTCGATTCCAGCCGGTCTTTCGCGCATGAATTTTTTCCGCTTTTCGCTCTTCACCGGCCTCGGCGCGGGCATCTGGGTGGCAGTGCTGACGCTGATGGGATTCGGGCTGGGCAGCGCCTCGAAGGAAAAAACCTACCGCGAACTGGTTTTCGAAGGCAAAGACATGCTGCATCACAACCTTCCCTGGCTGGCGCTGGGGCTGGCCGTGTTCGTCGTGATTTACATCTGGGCGCACAAGCGCGTGATGCGTTCCAAGCCTGGCGCGCCCAAAGCCTGACGGCGATACAACGCGCGACTTTGACGATATTCTCCTTGAACAAAGCGCATCACGCCCGACATAGTTTGCTTCTAATTTACGAGTGTGGATGGAACAAATCATGAAGAAAAACGTTTCAATATACGACACCACCTTGCGCGACGGCGAACAGGGCGAAGGAGTCAATTTTTCCGTCATCGACAAGGTGAAAGTCGCGCTGACGCTGGACGGCTTCGGATTCGACTACATCGAAGGCGGCTGGCCGGGATCGAATCCCAAGGCGGTGGAATTTTTCAAGGCGATGCGCGAACATCCGCTGACGCACGCCAAACTGGCCGCCTTCAGCAGCACCCGGCGTAAAAACTGCAAGGCGGCAGAGGATCCGAATCTCCAGGCACTGCTCGCGGTCAAGACGCCAGTGGCGACGATCTTCGGCAAGACCTGGGACTTGCACGTGCGCGAGGCGCTGCGTGTGCCGGAAGACGAAAATCTGCGCATGATCGCCGATACGATCAAATACCTGCGCTCCAAGCGGCGCGAAGTAATTTACGATGCAGAGCACTTCTTCGACGGCTACAAGGCCGATCCGGATTTCGCGCTGCGCACCATCGAAGCGGCCGCCGAGGCCGGCGCCAGCTGGATCGTGATGTGCGACACAAACGGCGGGACGATGCCCACTGAAATTCAGGACATCATCGCGCAAGTGAAGCAGCGTATCAATCTCCCCCTGGGCATTCACGCGCATAACGACACGGGCATGGGCGTGGCCAATGCCGTCGTGGCCGTCGCCTGCGGCTGCACGCAGGTGCAAGGGACGATCAACGGCTACGGCGAACGCTGCGGCAACTCGGACCTGGTGCAGGTGATCCCGAATCTTGAGTTGAAATACGGTAAACGCTGCCTGCCCAAGGGGCATCTGGCGCGCCTGACGGAGCTGTCCTTGACCATCGCCGAGCGGGCCAATCAAACGCCCGATTCGCGCCAGCCGTACGTCGGGCGCAGCTGCTTCGCGCATAAAGGCGGAATCCATGTCAGCGCCGTGCGCCGGAACAAAACCTCCTACGAGCACGTCGATCCCGGTCTTGTCGGCAACAAGACGCGCGTGCTGGTCAGCGAACAAGCCGGGCAGAGCAACATCATCTCCAAGGCTGAGGAGCTTGGCATCGACCTCAAGACGGCCCCGGACGCCGTGCGGGACGTGCTGAAGCGCATCAAGCGGCTGGAAAACGAAGGCTACGAATTCGAAGGCGCCGAGGCTTCCTTCGAATTAATGATGCGGCAGGCGCTGGGACGCAAAAAGGCGAACTTCTTCGACATGGAAAGTTTCCGCGTGATCGTGGAAAAGCGATCGCCCGAAGAAGATTGCATCACCGAAGCCACGATCAAACTGCGCGTCAACGGCGGCGAACCGGTGTATGTCGTGGCGGAAGGCGACGGTCCGGTCAACGCCCTGGACAGCGCGTTGCGCAAAGCGATCCGCGCTCAACATCCCGAAGTGGCTGAAACGCAGCTGACCGACTTTAAAGTGCGCATCCTGGATCCCAGCCACCACACGGCGGCGAAGACGCGCGTGCTGATTGAATCGACCGACGGCCACGACATCTGGAGCACGGTCGGCGTATCGGAAAACATCATCGAAGCCGCCTGGCGCGCGCTGGAAGACAGCATCGAGTACAAGCTCATGCGCGAAGCGGACAAATCGAAAAAGAAGCTGCGCTCCCGCAAGAAAAAATCCTGAGCGCGCGGCGAAGTGTTTTTTTAGTGGATATGGTAGAAAACATTATTTCCGATTTGATTGGACTGCGCGATTCGAAGAAATTCTTTCCATCGAATCACTTGTGAAGTGCGTTCTCGTTCCGTTACATCAAAGTAAGCCAAAAAAGAAAATTTCCTCGCTTCCTTCGCCAAGAGCGAGAGAGCATCGATAAGTGCGGAAAGGTGTTTAGGATCGAGGTTCCACACAGAAGCATTAAAATCAACATTATCACCAAGAAAACCGCAGGAACATCCGCCTGTCGTTGAAAAATACAATGCAACCGTATCCTCGAATGTCACTTTAGATACATAGAGTCCCGTTTCACGCGAGAGTCGTCTGGCTCCGACACGTCGTTTCGCATCTTGCGGGATGATTGCGATGATTTCAAGGCACATAATTGTTCGTTACTAAGAATTAGTCGTCGCCTTTGCTCTCTGAAAGCAACTAATCACAATATGCTACTGAACGTCAATGCAATACAAGCGTTGATCGAGCGTGACAACTGGAGCTTAGGCGGAACCCTCTTCATCTATTAAAGCATCAATCTCTTCTATCATGGCTCCTTATCAGCGCTGAAAGCGCTGAGTATCA
>JAFGJS010000060.1 GCA_016928995.1 Candidatus Sumerlaeota bacterium
GCCCTGGGACTCGATCATCCAACCTTATTAAGCCCTGTAGGGGCGCGATATTGAGGGATATCCAATGCCAATGATGTTCCGCCCCTATAGAGCTTGGTTTATTTACCTCCTCTACCTGGGGCGTTGCCCCAATCTGGTATATCTCGCGCTTTCAGCGCTCGATAAGGATGAAACCGTTAAACGCTACTGCCGCCTTCGGCTGTGTTCTTTTTCCATTCGGATTATATTTTCGAAGGATGCTCTATCTATTGCGGTATTGTTTTTTGAGGATGAGACTGGCGCCGGACATGAAAGATGGATTTACAACGCTGCTGCTGCACACAATTGATTGCATTATGCCGGAAATGGGGTACAATGCGCGCATGCCGAATCGTCAGAGACATCGTGGCCGGCATCCGCAGGACGCACGGCTATTCGACGTTGCACAGCAGGCGGTGCTGCGCCGCGCGACAGCGGATCTGTCGTGGCTCTTGAGCCGGGGGTACGCGGAGACTTCCGCGCTGAAATTGGTCGGCGACCGGCATGCTTTGCGGCAGCGTCAGCGCAAGGCCGTGCAGGGGGCTGCGTGCTCGGATGCGGACCTTGCGCATCGAAGTTCCACGCAGACGGCGCCCGACGGTCTGGTTGGGCGTCGGTTGCTGATCGATGGCTTCAATCTGCTGATCACCGTGGAATGCGCGCTGGGCGGGGCCGTGCTGATTCACGGGCGTGATGGCTGTGTGCGCGATTTGGCCGGCGTGCACGGCTCATGGCGGCGGATGGCGGAGTCAGGACGGGCGATCGAACAAATCGGCGCGGCGCTTGATCAACTCAGGCCGCAGGAAGTTGTGTGGCTGCTGGACGCGCCCGTGTCCAACAGCGGCCGGCTGGCGTCTTTTCTGCGCGAATACGCCAAAGAGCGCCGCCTTTCGTGGACAGTGGAACTTCACAACAATCCCGATCGCGCGCTGATTGAGGCCCAAGACGCCATCTGCGCCACTTCCGACGCCTGGGTATTGAACGAAACCGCAGCCTGGTTCAACCTTGCTGTACATGTTTTAGAACAGCTCAACGTCAAGCCAGAGATGATCGATCTATCATTGTGCTCGACATGATCGCAAAAAAGTAGAAACTCATTACTTATTGACGGATGGATCGAAACGAAAAATTATTCAGTGGAGCATCATTATATGACAGTAGGAATTTACAATATACTGGATCATAATGGTTTTGAACTTCCAGTGAATCGAGCTTATGAGGCTATTCTTGATGCTAATGGCATTCCGCATAGACGTGTGCATGTGAACGACCCCAATTTCTGGAATGTACTGCCTCAACTTGATCTTTTTATACTGCGCTGGGTGCATGAGGACAGCGACCGTCAACTTGCTCATGACCTATTGCCAATAATTGAGCATGAATACGGTGTTAAATGTTATCCTAATCAAGCGACATGTTCGCACTATGATGACAAAATCAAGCAATACTTGCTCTTAAAGAAAAATGGGTATCCCTATGTGAAATCTTTTATCTTCTGGGATCGAGAGAAGGCTCTACGATGGGCGGATGAAGAAGCTGAATACCCGGTTGTTTTCAAATTGCGAGGGGGCGCTGGTTCCACATGTGTATGGTTAATCCATTCAGCATTAGCTGCAAAACGATTGATTCGAAGAATGTTTCATCGCGGAATCCATACAGATCGTTTATTCAGTTGGGGCAGTGTTCGTTTGAGTCATTTGAAGATTAAGAGCGAATTTCGCAGGTTAGGTGGCCGCGTTCATCGTATTATGCATCAACGTGATGCTACGCCGTTCTGGCGTATACATAAAAATTACACGCTTTTCCAAAAATTTTTGCCGAACAATGCTTATGACACGCGTGTCACTGTCATCGGCGGTCGCGCATTTGCGTTTCGCCGGTTAGTAAGGCCTAATGATTTTCGCGCATCAGGGAGCGGTATGATCGACTATGATCTCGAAAAAATCGATCTGCGTTGCGTGGAGTTGGCCCAGAAAATTTCACGGGAGATGAAGTTCCAGTGCATGGCCTATGATTTTCTGATGGATGAGGATCGAAATCCTCAAATATGCGAAATCAGCTACACCTTCATCTCGAAAGCAGTCAGAGATTGCTCCGGATATTGGGACGAGAGCATGGATTTTCATGAAGGCCATTATTGGCCGGAGTATTTTCATCTAGTCGATTGCATGCAACGGCCAGATTTGAAACAACCACAGATTGATTATTGAACTGATTTTAATGGTGTGGTTTAGCATGAGATATTCATCGATAGATCTGTCATGACCTGCGCCATAGCCTACGAATAGAGCGTATAAAAAATTTAGGTAAAAATGATATGACAAAAGGCCATAGTATTCTATAATGAGGTCGATATTTAAAGGCTTCAATAAAACGACTTCGCGCTTCCGAGTTATGGCCTGCTAATAAGTGATTCATACCCGAAAGCCATCGCGCATAAGATCTTATCTGCCGCTCCCGAACGTGATAAATATCAGGTCGGCGCTTAATTGCCTGATTGAGGATACATTCAAAATCTTTTTCATGTTGCTCTACATGCATTTCTGAGGAATAACTTTCTTGGCGAATATGAACACGTACAAGCGGTTCGGGAATGTGCGCATATTCCCATTCTTCGCGGATACGCATCCAAAGGTCATGATCCTCTCTTGATGCAAGTTGCTCATCAAATGTTCCTACAGACTCCAGCGCTGTTCTTCGGCAACTAACGCCAGGCGTGGATTGAAAAAATGGGTGAAGCAATAAAGGCTCGATATATCTGCACAAGCGCATGAAACGTTCTCCGCCAAGTTCCGTATTGCCATCGGCATATTGAAGGATACATCGGGTGTGTGTAATGCCGACTTGTTCATTTAGCAGCATCGGTTCAATGCCCTTGCGAACACGTCCAGGAAGGTACTCATCATCGGAATCTAAAAAGAGGATGAACTCTCCCATGGCTTCTTGTATGCCTCGATTGCGCGCCGCCGATGGCCCGGCATTGACTTGATGAAAATAACGTACTGGCGGTCCGAAAATTTGAACGATGTCAGCCGTTTTATCGATTGAACCGTCATCGACTACGATGATTTCAATCGGTCGATAATCTTGCGCGAGCGCCGAATTTATAGCGCGAGCGATGAAATTTTCGCTATTATGCGCGGGGATGATAATCGAAGCCAATGGATTTGGAGTCTGCATAAACGGATTATCCAAAATAGAGATCACTGTTGCTTATATGATGGTCGCTGGTATATATCTGGTACCATGCCTGCCGCGTCCGAAGAACAATTCAATGGTTGACATTCTCCCTGTGACAGTTCGGGAAGCGGAACACAGGGCTTTTGTTTTTTAATGCGTTCCCAACGTCTTTCCTGTCCGCCGGGATCGACATTGACTTCGGAATATGCACGTACGTTTTGCACGTATGAGGTGCGGTAGATATGCCTCTGATGCGCGCCAGCTAGTTCATGCAGCGCAGCATAGCACGCCATATCATCGGCGCGTTCCCAATAATCGCCGATCTCCTCGTCGATCATGCGCCACTCGTCGAGATGCGAGAAGAGCGCGCCACGAAAAGTGTGAGGGTGGCCGCAGTGCCAGACGCGTTGCCGAAAATCGTTATTGCGGATTATCGCTTTTGCATAAGGACGTGAAAGCACATATGGGCTGCCGTCGGCGTAGATTGTGGTGTTATACGTCAGCCATACATTCGGATCGCCATAGACGCGATTATAGAAATCAAGCACTCTGTCGTCCGGCAGCCAGTCGTCGCCGTTGAGTTCGATGAATATCTCATCCGGCCGTCCCAGGCGAAAAGCGCGCAATGTGTTTGCGCAGCCGCCTTGGCGCTTGGACGTGCGGAAATACATGACGGAGTGATCGGCATGCGATGCGAGCCATTCACTGATTTGTTGTGGAGTGTCGTTGCTCGATTCATCATCAATGAGAACATGGCGCACAAGATTTCGTGGATAATTTTGTTGATAGACAGAATCAAGGCACTTGATCACAGCTTCACTCGCATTGCGTTGACATGACACAATATGAAAACGTAATGACTGTTCTGGATTTTTCAGAAACAGTCGCTCATTAAGCAATCCCATCCAGCGTCGTAGTTGATAAATTCGCCACTTGAAGTTGACTAGGTATTTTATCTTCCAATAAAGAGATCGATGTTCAGGTGATTGTTTCATTGATGCGCATTTTTATCAGCAGTGGTTTGAATACGATTTTGAAGCAGAATTTCGATTATTGATATTCAATTGTTAGGCCAGCTGCAGATGAATGTATATAATTATAATTTCTGGATCGAACAACTAGGCGCATACCTTGTATATCCTCGTGTGTAATACGTAAAGTTCGGTTGTACCCTCCCATCGATATCCATGCCATGCTTGGAGCAGTCAGTGTGCCGAACGTATATTCTGTTGATGAATCAATATCGGTTGATATAGTTCCAAGGTTCAGCGAATACACAGCATGAAATTTATAATGAGCTGAGCGACCATGCCGATCAACTTCAAAGACGTCTAGCTCGAACATTGATATCGCAGTTCCATCACCATTGGTCGTCGTTATATTAACAATATCACATGTATCATTTTGCTGTACAGGATCGGCCGGAATAATGACTTTCGTTTCATACCTATTGCTGTATTTTTCGCGCCAGTTGGCGCTGAGGGCGGTTCCGTTGACGTGGAGTTTTTCGGCAGGGGCGGCAGTGCCGATGCCGATCCGGTTTTCGCTGGCGTCGATGTAGAGCAGGTTGTTGTCCGAGATTCCCTGGATGCGGGAATCCTGATCGGCGTTATCAGCGTTGATCGTCATGCTTGTCGCTTGAAGCGCGCCGGAAACCACGATGCCGGTGGTTTCAATCGTTTCCAGATTAACCATGCTCTGACCGGAGGCGTCGTTGCCATACAAGAGCACTTCGTCTAGTGCGAGATCCACATCGGTCGCATAAGCCGCAGTAGTAGCCGTGTCCGCCGTGGCGGCATGATCGACCGTGATGTCGTCGGGCACCTGCGCATCGGTCACCGCGCCGCTCAGCGATTGCAGCGTGTGATCATGATCGGCGTCGGCTTTGTCCGCGAGATCCGTGGTCGTGGCGAATTCAGAAGAGTCCAATCCGTCCAAGCGGTCCGCGTCCAATTCGCTTCCGGTTCCCTGTTGCACAACAGACTGAGCGAACATGACGCTGTTGACTTTGATTCTTTCCGGAAAGATGTCATCGGCGTCAATCGCACCGTCTGGCGATGTGGCGCTGTCGAGAGCAAACTGGTAGTACAACGCGTCCGACGCGAGAGCGCTGGCGGGAGGCGTGATTTCGACACTGAAACGTCCACTAATGGAGAGGATTGTGGAGCCGGTGATTGAACCGCCAATTTGCGTTCCGTCCGATTCCGCGTCGTAGAAGATGACTTCATATACGCGGTCGCCGGTGAGAGGGGAACCGTCTGGCTGGCTAAGGCTGCCTTGAATGATGACGGTGTCGGGAGCGGCGAAACCAAATAGGCTGAGGAATAGCATAGACGCGGTTGTCGGTGCAAAGATACGTTTCATGATGGTCCTTTTTCAGAGACGATTGCTTAAATTTAATTGGGCAAGTCAAAGAAACATAAAAATTAATACATCGAAGATGATAAGTGTTTTACGGTGGATTTTTGCGCCAAATTCACTAATCTGTCAAGACTAATGGCCGACAGTCTATCAGCCCGTTGAAAAAAGGGCTTTTTTTCTTGTTCCAGCCGCGTTATGCGGCTTTCCAGCGCGATGTTGATGGCAGGGTCATGCTCACGCGGCGTTTTTCGAGGGGACGCCGGAAAAATTCGTGCAGCGCCCGGCATAAGGCGGAAATTGCGTGTTGCAGCGCCCAAAGCGGGCGGCGCCCGGCGCTGGACAAGGTGCGCAGGACTTCCCGCAGCGGGCCGCCGCCCTCAATACCGGGCAATACCGGAATAACAGGGACATCCCTGCTTATTTCTTGATTTTGAAGATATTTTTATACAAGATTTCAGGTATCTTGGCACGTCTTTCTCGCATTGTCGTTCCCGGACTGCCGCATCATGTATCCCAGCGAGATTTGATTAGCCTGTCCCGAATCTCGGCGATAGCCCGAATCTCGGCGATAGATTGTCGAGCCACTCGAATTGTGTTCCGCAAGAAGCTGTGCTTAAGATGGATCGTGATCAGCGTAGCGGTGATCGTGCTCGTGACCGGTAGATTTACATTGAACTTCGATCACAACAATGATTACGAACACGACCACGATTTCGGCCAGGCTTGCCGCGAATCGTGCGAGAATTTTGCTTGTCTCTCAGGCCACGATATGTTTAGCATATCCGCCATCCACATTCGAAGGCGAGGGAGACTGCATATGCTGCAACGATTCATGAAAAAGACGGGTATGGGACGGCAGTTCGGAATTTTGCTGGTTATTCTTGCCCTGTTGCCCGGGCTTTCCGGCTGCTTCGGCACGTTCTTTCTGACGCACACCGTTCACCGGATCAACGCCGCTTCGGGGAATAAATTTATCAACACGATTATTTTTTGGATCTTCATCATTCTTCCGGTGTATAAACTGGCGATGCTGGGCGACGCCTTGATCTTTAACCTGATCGAATTCTGGACGGATCAGGAGTTCAACCTGGCGCAGACGACTCAGCCGGACGGCTCCGTGATTACCTTAGCGCCCATGGAAAATGCGGAAACACGGGCGGCGGAGATGACCTTGACGCGCGACGGCAAGGTCGTGGCGCGGCAGCTCTTTGTGCAACGGCCGGATGGGAATTTCGATGTGATCGACGGCGACGGACAGCTCTGCGGCCAGGTGATCCGCGACGCGGAAGGCAATATCGACTTGACCAATGCTGAAGGCGAGGTGATCCGCACGTTGAAGGCTGAAGAGCTCGCGGAATTGCAGATCGGCTCGTAACTTACCGTTGGTCAATGTCAAACAATTCTGTGCGACGATGGTCTGTTTGAGCAGAATCCGTCTTTTTCAGCATTTTTACGCTTGCCCGAAGAGTGGTTTTATATCTAAACTCATCCTCCCTGGGAATCGAGCAGGATTGTATATTTTATTGAATTCAAAGGTGTTATTTCGTGGAAGTTTATAAACGGCTTTGGCCGTATATGAAGCGGTACAAGTATTGGCTGTTGCTTGGCGCAATCTGCTCCGCTTCGCAAAATGTCTCCATGCTGACTGTCCCGCAGGTGATGAATGAAATCATCACCTATCTCCAGCAACTGTATCAAGGCGATAGTGCGGCCGATCAGTGGTTTCCGGCGTTGGGCGGCATGGCGCTGAAAATGCTGATGTTCGTCGGCATTGCTCTTTTCTTTATGTTCTTTAAGCGCCTCCTGATGATCAGCGCCTCGCGCCATGTGGAATATGATTTTCGCAATGCGATTTATGAGAAGATTCTCCGGCTTTCGATGCCCTATTTCGACCGCAATAAGACGGGCGATATTATGGCGAGAACCACCAATGACATGAATGCCGTGCGCGCGGTGATCGGTCCAGGCATCATGCGTCCGATCGACACGGTCTTGATCGTGAGCATCGCCTACTTCAAAATGAGCGGTCTGAATTGGAAATTGACGCTGCTGACGCTTATTCCGGCGGCGTTGATGATTTACACCATGCTTTATTTCCGGCCGCGCATTTTCAAAGCCTCGCGCAAGGTTCAGGATCAATTCGGCGACATGAGCGAGATGGTGCGCGAAAATCTCAGCGGCATGCGCGTGGTGCGAGCGTATGGCCGCGAAGCGACCGAGCAGCGCCGTTTCGAGGCGATGAGCGCGGAATATATCAGGAACAACATGTCGCTGGCCTGGATTGAAGCGTCATTCCGCCCGGCACTTTTCATGGTTCTGCAGCTCAGCATCGCAGTGATCATGTTCGGCGGCGGCTGGTTTGTCTTCAAAAGCGTCATGCCATTGGGCGACTTGGTTGAGTTTTTCTTCCTGTTCCAACAGATGATTTGGCCCTTGATCGCCTTCGGCTGGATCATCAGCCTGATCCAACGCGGCCGCGCGTCGATGAATCGCATGACCGAACTGCTCGACTATGAATCGGACATCGAGGAGACGGCGGCGGCGCGCATGCCGGAAGGCGGGATGCAGGGGCATATTCAGATCAATCACCTGACCTTCCAATACCCCAGCGCGACGGCGCCCGCGTTGATCGACATCGATATCGACCTGTCTCCGGGCAAGACGCTGGGCATCATCGGCGGCACGGGAGCGGGTAAATCGACGTTGATTCAGCTGATCCCGCGGCTCTACAACGCGGAGCCGGGCAGGATTCAGATCGACGGCATCCCGATTGAGGCATGGCCGCTGGCCGAACTGCGGCGCGGCATCGGCATCGTCACGCAGGAGACCTTCCTGTTTTCCGACACCATCGCCAGCAACATCGCCTTTGGCTCGCAGAACGGCATCGACCGTTCGCGGGTGAAGCTTTGTGGCGAGATCGCCCAGTTGAAAGAGACCATCGAAGAGTTCAACGACGGCTTGGATACGTTGCTGGGCGAGCGGGGAGTGAATCTCTCCGGCGGACAAAAGCAGCGCACGGCGATCGCACGCGCCGTGTATCGCGATCCGAAAATCTTAATCCTCGATGATGCGCTGTCCGCGGTGGACACCGAAACCGAGAACAAGATTCTGGCCGGTCTGCGCGAGGTGATGAAAGAACGCACGACGCTGCTGATCTCGCATCGCATCTCGACCGTGATGCTGGCCGATGAGATTATTTTTCTCGATGAAGGCCGCATCGTTGAGCGCGGCACACACGAGGAACTGGTCAAGTTGGGCAAACGCTACGCCGAGTTGCATCAGGAGCAGGTTCTGGCGAGCGAAATTGAAAGCGTGAATTAAGAGACCGATAAAAGGATAGCATAAGTTATGCCGCCTCCTGGAAGACATCAATATGATGAAAAGGAATATATCCCGGAGAATTTCGATCTGCGGATTTTAAAACGGCTTTCGCATTACATCACGCCGTTTAAGAAGCTGATCTTTCTCGCCGTGCTGCTTTCGTTCGTCAGCATGCTGGCCGGCCTTTTCTTTGATATGATTATTTTTCACGTGGCCTTCAAGAAGTTCCCTGAGGCGAAAAGTTTCAGCGAGGTCGCGCCGTTCATCCTGCCCATGTTGCTGCTGCCGCTGTTTCTGGCCGCGATCCAGTTCGCGATGAGCTACAGCATCAGCTACATCGGCCAATGCGGCATGGATCGTCTGCGCCGCGACCTGTTTGAAAAACTGCAATTCATGCACGTCTCGTATTTCGACAAGCGTCCGCTGGGCAAGATCCTCACTCGGTTGACCAACGATGTCGAGGCGTTGAACAGCCTCTTTTCCGACGGCATTGTTTCGTTCATCACCGACATTTTTCTGCTCACCGGCATCATCGGTTTCATGTTTTATCGCAGCGCCATGCTGACCTGGGTGATGCTGTGTTCCGTGCCGTTCATTTTCATCGCGTCGCTCATTTTTCGAAAGTACGCTCGCGCGGCGTATCGCCGCACACGCAAGCACTTGGGCGAGCTCAACGGTCATCTGCAGGAAAACATCAACGGCATGCGCATCGTGCAGATATTCAACCGCGAACGGTGGAGTTATGATGGTTTTGATACGCACAACGGCAATCTGCGCGACGCCCATATCTCAGCAGTCAAGGCGCACGCCACTTTCTTCCCGATCATTGAATTGATCGTGCAACTGACTGTCGCGGCGTTGATCCTTTGCGGCGGATACATCATCGCTAAGGAAGCCGGTCTGCTCGAAAATCAAAAGGCGCTCACAATCGACGTGCTCTTGCTGTTCATCCACTGGATTCACAAGTTCTTCAATCCGATCCGCGACCTGACGGAAAAATACAACATTCTGCAGGCGGCCATCGCCGCCGCGGAGCGCATCGTCAACATCCTTGAAACCAAAGTCGAGATCACCGATCCGCAGCAGCCGGTCGAGGTTAGTCCGCTTCAGCACAGTATCACGTTCGAGAATGTATGGTTCGCGTATAAGGATGAAGATTGGGTGTTGAAGGACGTCAGCTTCGAAGTGAAGAAAGGGGAGACCGCGGCCATCGTGGGCGCTACGGGCGCAGGCAAGACCACGATCATCAGCCTGCTCAACCGTTTCTACGACGTGCAAAAGGGTGCGATCAAGATTGACGGCGTGGATATCCGGCAGCTGCGAATCAAGGATTTGCGCGACAAACTCGCTATTGTGTTGCAGGACGTGTTCGTCTTCGCCGGCGACATCCGCGAGAATATTCGTCTGTGGAACGAAGACATCGGCGACGAACAGGTTCAGATCGCGGCGGAGACTGTGAACGCCGCGCGCTTCATCGGCAAACTCGAAAACGGGTACGACAGCGAAGTCGTGGAGAGCGGCCACACCTTCAGCATGGGGCAGCGGCAGCTGCTTGCCTTCGCCCGTGCGCTGGCCTATAATCCCGAACTACTGATCCTCGACGAAGCCACCAGCAACATCGACACGGAAACCGAGCTGCTGATTCAGCGCGCGCTCGAGCGCCTGTTCGAAGGGCGCACTTCGATTATCATCGCGCACCGTCTTTCCACGATCCGGCATGCGGGCAAGATCATCGTGATGCACCACGGCCGCGTGCGGGAGATCGGCACGCACGTCGAACTGATGCAGCAGGACGGCATTTATCGCCGGCTTTGCGAGATCCAGTACCACGAAGCGCTGGCGTCGTAGCAGTCGTAATGCGGTTGTCGGTTTAGTTCTCCGCAACTAATGCAAAGCGCCGTAAAACGGTCGAACGTTCCGCTTTGGATAAAATCACGAATTAAAGCTCTTTATATCATGGCTCCTTATCAGCGCTGAAAGCGCGGAGCAACCCAGCCCAGGGCAGAGCGTAGGCCGAAGGCCGTGAGCGCCGCCCTGGGTAGACGGACAAAAAACAAATCCAGGCTGGCGAGATTTTTGCCCCGCAAAAATCATGACAGCCGTATCAATAAGCATCACGTACCGCAGCAAGGATGCATCGAGGTAAACGCGGCTGTTCAGAAAACACTTGGCAATGCGCGCGCCATTGCTTATGACAAGGCATCATTACATTGGCGCGGCGACAATGCAAACAATCGGTCTTTTCCTATATAATTGGCTCTGGATTCAGCCCATGCGGCTGCTTCTCTTTTCGTACTTTCGTATCTGCCACGGCGTCGTGATTCGCGGCGTGCGCAATATCCCGCTCGAAGGCCCAGTGCTGATCGCGCCGAATCACACCAGTTTCTACGACTCGCAGCTCACCGGATTCGCCGTGCCGCGCCCGATTTATTTCATGGCCCACGCCAAGTATTTCAAGTGGTGCCTGGGCTGGCTGATTTCCTCGCTACGCGGCTATCCCATCGAGATCGGCAGCCGCAGGGCCTACGCCACGATGCTGCGCCTGCTGGAGGAAGGCCGCTGCCTCGTAATCTATCCCGAAGGCACGCGCTCGAAAACCGGCGAGGTCGGTCCGCTGCAGGACGGTGTCGCGCGCATGGCTCTGACCACCGGCGCGACAATCGTGCCCATGACGATTGTCGGCGCCCATGACGCCTGGCCTCCCCGACAGAAATTCCCCAAGTTCTGCCGCCGGATCGTGATCAAGTACCACAAGCCGATCCTACTGGAAAAAGTAGAAAACAAAACCGAACTCAAACGCCGCATCCCCGAGATCAATGAGCAGCTAAACAAAATCCTCACCACCCGCGTCCGCGCCTGGCGGAAATGCCGGTGACGTTAACGTCATTACATCCTCCAGAACTTTTTATATTTTACCACGGAGCGCACAGAGAACACAGAGAACGATCTATTGCTGTGAATACGCTGATCTCAATATCTGCGCATCGAGTGGCTTCACATAAAATTGTAGTGCTTTGTGGTTCATAAAGCAATGGCTACTCGTTCCTGCTCTTCTAGAATATGGATAAAAAAGATTACTATCTATGACTGAATGACCTTCATTTTGTGCGGCTCAAGTTTGAAATTTAATGGCTCGCCTTTGTCGTTGATGATTGTTGTTTCTTCGGCGTTGTCGCTGCTGTTGATGACGGCTAACGTTTTTTGCGCAGGATAATATGCGCAATCCGTGAGGACATTGCTGCAGGTCCAGCGCAGGAATACATCCTGCTGGTTCGCGGCCCAGCAGAGGGCGCGATGGAGCAGGCGCGTGTTTTGTGGCGTGAATTTGAAGCCGGATAGATACAGCGAACGTCCGGCTTGAAAACTGTGCGTGGCGATGCGTGGAGAGCATTCCCGTTCTGCCAGCACTTGCGTATCTTCGCTGGTCACGAAGACCTTGTCCATGTCATGGCCGAAATCGAGCTCGCCCGGCGTGTCTTCGAGGATGAAGTGTGCGCCTTGCGCCGGTTCGTACTGCATTTTGTCCTTGCTCAGCGTCTGGCCGGTTTCGCGGTCCACGCCCAGCAGATGCGACAACTGGAAGTACTGGCTGGAATACCGGCATGCGCTCGGTTCAGCCACGCCGATCAATCCGCCGCCGCGCGCGACCCAGGCGGTGATGATGTCGTTGATCTCCGGATTCTGCCAATGATCGCCGCCGCTCCAGGCGCTGCCGGCGCGGCCGCAGTTGATGATCACATTTACGTCATGCGGCACGCCGGACTTGAGCAGGTCGTCGAAACTGATGAACGACACATTCACCGGCAGCCCGGCCAGCGATTCGATCATTTCGTTCAATTCGAGTCCGTGGTTGAAATGGCCGCTGCAGATCCATGAGCGCAGTTTGCCCCAGGCGGTCAGCACGGCCACGTTCACCGGCGCGGCGTATGGCGCGCCGCCTTCGTGCAGCGCGGCGATGGCGCGATATTCGCCCGCCACTTGCTCCACCGCATCCACGAAATCCGGGAAGTCCTGCACGAGATGCAGGTAGCCGCCGAGTCCGATGCGGTCGACCGGCGCGCGCAGCAATCCGCGCCGGATGTTGACCCAGAAACGCTTGCAGTCGAGCGCCGGATTGCCGCCTTCCTTAAAGGTCGGCTCGCCCTTGAGGCCGGTGGGGAAGAGGTACGGATGCAGGCGCAACTCGCGCGTCTTGACGTGCTCCACGCCCGCGCACTTGCGCGCCTCGAAGGCGTTGAATACGCACTTGATCATGCCGTCGAACTGGAAGTCCTTGAAGCGGTCGCTGTATGGCTCCGTGCCTACCCAGTGATCGTCGTAGAACATGAAGGCTTCCTTGTCCGACGCATGCACGAGATCGATGCACTTGCGCCCGAACGAAACCACGAACTCGTTGACGAAGTCCATCCAGTCCATGTAGCGCTTTGACGGCACGTTATGGCTGGAGCCGAAGCGTCCGGCGTTGACGAAATCCTCCGAGGTCAGCGCATAGCCGCGCGCCTCGCGGAATTTTTGCAGCGCCAGCGGGCTGACCGTGTTGTCGTAGGCGCCCCAGTCGGAATAGTTATACCGCAGCCGCGGCGAATCGCCCCAGAACCACGCGAAGTTGTAGAACATCGAGGTGAAGCGCACGACCTTGGTGCGCGGATGTTCGTCGATCCATTGTTGCAGCTTGCGCAGGATGAACTCCTGCGTTTCGGGATAGATCGGATCGACTGGCATCAGGTGCTCCCGGTCGCCCCAGTTGTTCGTGATGTGGTTGTACATCGAGATCGCTTCCCAGATGCGGTACGCCAGGAAGTTCACCGTGTAGCGATGCCATTGCTTTGTATTGCGGATCGTGACGATACCGCTCTCCGCGTCGAAATCCCATTGCTCCGCCGGGACTTCCTCGCTGGTCGTGCGGTCGAACACCTGCCACCATGCCTTGGGATCGTCGTTTGCGTTCACCTTGAACTGCTCGCGGAAATAGCCGTTGAGCAGATCGATTTGCAGTGTGCTGCCTTCCGCCGCGACGGGTTTGCTCATCAGGTAATTCTGCTGGAGCTTGTCCATGTTGGCCTTGGCCCATGCGTTGTCCATGCGCACCATGCAGACCGTGGAATAGATGTCGAATCCCGCCTCGGTGATCTTGTCCGACAGCACCGTGCCGTCGCTGTCGCGGATCGCGTCCGCGCCCCATCGCTTCGCCAGTTCCAGCGTCAAATCCTCATATCCCGCCTCGCCCGGCAGAGTGAAACGTCCCTGTTGTTGCGGAGTGATTGTCATGATTCAGCCATCCATTCGGTTATCGTTGCATTGGATTGCATCCATATTGAACGCAAGAGGGAAACCCAATCACAACGGCGATTTCCTGTCAAAGCAATAAACCGCATTGCCAAGGAGATTGGAGATACTTGCGGAGTCTTGGATTGTGGATGAGAATGGACTCGTGTTTCCTCTGGGGCAATTCACAATTAACAATTGCCAATTGTGAATTACGCATTGCTAAAGAATGGGAATCGAAATCTACTGTATCGTTGCAGCGGTCAGGCTTTTTGCTTTACACGATTGGGGCATAGACTTATGCTCCTTTCTTTGTTTTCCTTGTGGAAATGGATGCGAAGCTGAACGGCGAAGCATGCGAGAGTCATGAGTCAATCCGCGCTAAATAATAATGAAACGGGCGACGCTCCGGCGCAGGAGTATGCGCTGAACGATGCGTTGAATACGCGCGAGTACCAGGAGGGCCGCCTGACGCTGCAATCGGCGCCGAGCATTATGAACATCGGCCTGACCGTGAAGTGCAACCTGGATTGCATCATGTGCTTCTCGCGCCACTTGCCGCAGATCGATCTGGACGGTCGCGCGATCGAGCAACTGCTGCGCTTCCTGCCGCGCGCGCACACGATCCGCTGGAACGACGCGGGCGAAATTTTCGCGTCGAGCCGGTCGCCGGAATTCATGCGCATGATGCAGGCGTACCACCCGGCGATCAGCTATGTCTCGACAAATTTTCTGCTGGCGCATCGCTGGATAGACGACATCTTCGACTCGGGCTTGACCGACATCAGCGTGAGCATCGACGCAGCGACCCAGGAGACCTTTGAGAAAATCCGCGTGGGCGGCAAGTGGGACCGGCTGGTCGAGAACCTGACCGCGTTTCGCGACAAGCGCCGCGAGCTGGGCCGCGAAACGCCGCGCCTGACTTTCGTGTACGTTGCGATGAAGAGCAACATCGGCGAGATGACGCGGTTCGTCGAGTTTGCGCATGAATACGACGCCGTGGCCGTGCATGTGCTCAAACTCCTGCCGGCGCCTAAGGGCACAGAGCATGAGGAGTCGCCCGATCCGGCCGAGGAGCGCCGCTGTTATAAGCAGTCCTTGCTGCGCGCGCGAGAACTCGGCGTCCACCTCGATCACACGCTGCATTCCAACGATGCGCTGTGGGAGGAGATACGGCTAGAGCAAGATGCGGAGTTGGCGCCGGCAATCGCGACGCCTTTGCATGCCGCGATGAGTCTGGGCGCTATTGAGGACTTAGGGCAGGCTTCCGCTTCCGTGGCGGAACGCACCACACCCGCCGAACCGACGCAGAGCACAGCCGGGGGCGACTGTGCCACATCTCTAAGAGAAGAAACGGTGCTTGCGTTCGAACCGCTGCATCGCCGGCATCCCTTCTGGGGCGCGTCGAAGCCGATCTGTCCCTCGCCGTGGCGCGAGTTCCTCGTGCAGAGCGACGGCCTGGTGCGCACGTGTTGCTTCAGTCCGCGCATCATGGGCGATCTGAAGACGCAGACCGTGGAGGACATCTGGAACGGTCCGGACTACCAGGCCATGCGGCGGCAGCTCGTGGTGCAGGACTTTCGCGATTGTCCGAACTGTCCGTACCTCGGCAAGGTGCTGACTTCCCGGCGCGATCCATACACCGAGACATTGAATCAACTCGATCAGCTTGCCACGCGCAGCGGGCGGACGTTTGATATTGCGCGACATCGCTGGCGGGAATTCAAGTTTCACCTGAAACGCGCAGTAAAGGAGAGCGGGCGGCGCGGCGAACATGCGCGGCTGAGTCTGCGGCATGGTCTCGGCGCGATAGGCGGATATCTGCGCGGCGCCTTGCAAGCCGTATTCGCGCTTTACGAGCAAAAGCGGATCAATCAGCAACTGCTGCAAATGCTGCGCATCTCGCTGGAACGGCAGGAGCGCTCGCGCGAGGATCTGGCCTTGCTCACCGAGGCGATGCAAATCCAATCACGGCTGCATGCGCAGAGCATCGGCGACGGCGCTTCGCTCCTTGACGCTCAGCGCATGAGCCTGGATCAACGCATGAACGCGCTGTTTTACAGCGTGGCCTGGCTGGATCACGACACGCCAACGACGATGAAGGCCGGCGCCACGGCGCAGGTGGAAATTCGCCTGATGAACACCTCCGTCGTGGATTGGCCCACGCGTGGCCCGCGAAGCGTGCAGCTGAGCTACAGCTGGTTCGACGCGCAGGGCAACCTGCGTCAGCTCGACGGCCTGCGCACGCCGCTGCCCGGCAGCGTGCCGCCGCATCAACCGGTCACATTGCGCGCCGCGCTGCAAGCGCCGCCGCATCCGGGGCATTACGCGCTGCGCTGGGATCTGGTTTTCGAAACAGTGAGTTGGTTTCGCGATAAAGATTGCGCGACGCTGGATGTTGCGGTTACAATCATCCCCGAATGAACGACGCATGCAAAGGAGCATGTCATGGATGACAAAGATTTCATTAAACAGGCGCAGCAGGCGCTGGTGCGCAGTCAGATGGAGCTCGTCGAAATCATCGACTCCGCCGCCGACGCCATTTTAACATACGATCAGGACGGCTCGATTATCCTCTATAACACGGAGGCGGAAAAGGTGTTCCGTTCGCCCGCTTCAAACATGCTGGGCGAGAATATTAGCAAGCTTTTTCCCGATCTTCCGTGGAGCGAGGCGATGGCCCAGGAAGGCGCGCTTCAACGCTGGAAGGGGCTCGTGACCGCGCAACTTGGCGATGGGGCGAGCGAGGAACTCTGCGTGTCGGTTTCGCGGACTGAGGTGGAGGAACGCACGTTGTTTACGCTGGTTGTGCGTTGCTGCGGCGATAACTGCCTGCGGGCGCCGCACTGATTAAGATTAGGATTAGGATTAAGATTTGGATATGGAAACACTGACGCATGAGGAAATTCGCGTGTTGGGCTGCTTGATCGAAAAGCAGCTCACCACGCCAGCATATTACCCGATGTCGCTCAACGCCGTGATGCAGGCGTGCAATCAGAAAACGAATCGTCATCCCGTGGTGGAATACGACGAAGAGACCGTGGGCGACGCGCTGCAGGGGCTGCGTGAAAAGCAGCTGGCCATCAAGCAATTTTCCTCGGATGCGCGTGTGCCCAAGCATCGTCATGAGTTTCCCGCGCGCTTTGATCTCAACAGCCGCGAAACGGCGTTGCTGTGCGTGTTGCTGTTGCGCGGCGCGCAAACCCCCGGCGAGTTGCGTCAGCGCACGGGCCGCATGACCGAGTTCGAAAGCCTCGATCAAGTGGAGGAGACGCTGGCGGGATTGATCCAGCGCGAGCCTGCGCCGCTGGCTGTCCGGTTGCCGCGTTTGCCCGGATCGCGCGAATATCGCTACATGCACCTGCTGGGCGGAACTCCCGACGAAGCGCTGATGTCCGTAGAGCACGATGATGTAACTTCGGCCAGCGGCGGATCCACCTCCAGCCGTTTGCGCCAGCTGGAGGATGAGACGCAACAATTGCGCTCGGAACTCGAAAACCTGAAACAGGAATTCGAACAGTGGAAAAAGCAGTTTGAATAATGTCTGAAGACGGCGCATGCTTTCATTTACGCCTGCGCAATGCTCGTGAATTCAAGAAATCAGAATTGCAATATGCCTGATAGCGCCTTGTCCGAAACAGTCGAAGAGATCAACGCCGTGCCGCAGCCCCAGCCGGGTTTCCTGCTGATGCTGCTCAGCCGCACCGCCGGAGTCATCGCGATTCTGGGCATCGTCGTGGCGCTGATCATGCCCGATAGGGGCATCGGCCCCAGCCTCTGCGGCATGTACCGTATTTACGGCGTTCCCTGTCCCGGATGCGGCATGACGCGCAGCGTCTCCTGTTTTTTCCATCTGCATTTCCACGAGAGCTTCTTGTACAATCCTTTTGGCTTGCTGTTCAGCATCGGCCTTCTGCTTGTCGCGATCCAGACTCTTTTTCCCCGCGGCGTCATGATGCGCATCGCGGATTGGATACAACAGCGCCAGGATCAGCTGATTTATCTATATATCGGATTGGTCACGATTTTTTTGCTGTTTGGCGTGGTTCGCATTATATTGATAATCTTTTTCCCGAACCATGCTTTTTGGTTGACGTGTAAGTTCATTTAATTTAGAAACATGAGAGACTAACAGAAAGGGGAAAAGACATGCTTGCTGTCTCTATTGCTGTGTTCATCACGGTGTTGGGTGTGCTCGAAATGACCTTAGGGCTGGTTTCCATTGCGGCGCATGCGTGGAAGGCCAATCCTGTTCTAGGCATTCTATGCTGTTTCATTCCGCCCGTAGCGATGTATTGGGGATTATTAAAGTTCAAGCAGGACCATGACGAAGACAAAAATCTCTTTGTCATTTCGAATTATTTCTTCGGTCTTATATTTTTTGTGCTGGGATTGGTGTGCATCGGCGACATTATCAACATGCTTCAATTGATAGCGAGCAGACTGTAGGCCTTCGCGATGGAACGCCGCGGCGTTTCCCGTTTCGAGGAGCTTGAAACAGTTTTCAGATGCATGATGTGAGTTGACTGAAAAACGGCGTTCCTTTCAGCGCGCGAGCAGAATCGCGCGCTGAATTGCTTTTAAAGTCCGGCGCGCGCGTCAATCTTCGGTTTCCCGGATGCGGTAAATTCCGCTGGCGCGGCCCGTCTCCGGATCGAACTCGATCAGCGTCGCATGCAGCGCCACTTCGTCCGTCGCCGGACTGTGGCGCACCGGCAATTTGGATAGAAATCCCTGGACGATCGTTTTCTTCGTCACGCCAATGCACGAATCGTGCGGACCCGTCATCCCTACGTCCGTCTGATACGCCGTCCCATGATGCAACAGCCGTTCATCTGCCGTGACCACATGCGTATGTGTGCCCAGCACAGCGGTCACGCGGCCATCCAGATGCCAGCCCATCGCGATTTTTTCCGACGTCGCCTCCGCGTGCATGTCCACCAGGATGTTTTTCACTTCGCCTTCCAATTGGCGCAGGATCTCGTCCGCGCAGTGGAACGGATTGTCCAACTCGCGCATGAACACCGTCCCCATCAGATTGATCACGGCGAGTTGATAGCCGCCCGGGAGCAGATAGATTCCCACGCCCTGTCCGCGCAGATCCGGATGCGGCGGGTAGTTCGCCGGACGCACCAGTCGCGCCTCGTCATCAATGAACTTGAAAATATCGCGGTTCTGAAAAATATGATTTCCGCCGGTGATCACGTCCACGCCGGCCTTGAACAGTTCCTCGGCGTTTCCCTGAGTCAGGCCCGATCCTCCCGAGGCGTTTTCGCCATTTGCCACGACAAAATCGACTTCCTCGCGACGCCGCAAGGCCGACAGTTGCTGCTTTACAATGCGCCGTCCCGGCCGGCCGAACACATCGCCAATAAAAAGCAATCGCATCGATATACTACCTTTCTAATGCCTGTTTCAGGCGAAAGAGACACCCTAAGATCCGGCGCGGTGAGTTGCAAGCCAAATTGAAACGCATCGTATCATGAAAATAGATGCAGGCCGTTAACAGCCCGTTGAAAAAGGGTAGCGCCAGCGTCCCGCTGGCATTTTGTGAAATGCAAAGCATTGATTTTATTCATGCCGGCGAGACGCC